>NZ_BAAFZH010000055.1:0-61933 GCF_054684315.1 Scytonema sp. NUACC21
TGGTCATTGGTCATTTGTCATTGGTCATTGGTCATTTGTCATTGGTCATTGGTTATTTGTAGAGGTGATAGTTATTTTTACATTCCTGACTACAAATCACCAAATCTCTAAAAAATTTCTTGTGGGACGGGCGAGACGCCCGTCCAGTTGTAGGGTAATCAAGGATACCTACCCCAAAAAAGCTTGGCAGTCCCTTACTTGACCGATGCTCTAGACGGCAAAATTTCCAGAGTATCAAGCAGCTTCATGCCGTCATTATGTAAGCTTCCTTTAATACCCAATGAAGGATAGTCAGTGTTTCTCCAATTAACGCGATATCCTCCGTGTACTTCTAGGGTGTGAAGTTTGTGATACCAACCATAGGCTATATATTCCTCCGGATCTTCAGAGATTAGCAGAAAATTGGTACCATACATTCCAGTTTTTTCGCTTCCCTTAACGATGTATTCATCATTATCTATTGGCTTATAGGGTCCGGTAATATTATCAGAAATATACCAATATAGGGATGAAGTTGTTACTCGTTTATGCTTTACTGATTCCAGCCATTTAGGGTTGAAATACTGCTTGAAGCACGAAAAGAACAGGTTATACTTACCGTTTTTGTAAATGACTTGAGGTCGTTCTAAGTGGTAGAAAGGCCAATTGTCTACATCCACAGGCACATCCACAGCAGGGGCGAGCACTTTGTAAGGTCCAGAAATTTTGTCTGCCACTGCTAGACCAATACATCCCTGGAAATTACCCGGTGCTTGAGAACTTGCACAAATGAACATATAGTAATTGCCAGTCTGCTCATCTTTAAAAATATAAGGGTCCCGCCAGTGAAAATGTCCCGTCCAGTTACACCGTCCGTACCAAGAATCGTTATTTTCAGGTATTAACAAAGGGTGAGGAGAGTAGCGTGAAAAGTGAATACCATCAGTCGATGTTGCTAAACCAATTCCTTCATTCTTTAAGTGTGGTGGTTCTTTACCACCTGCTGAGTAAAACAGGTAGTAGATGCCATCTTCTTTATAGGCACATCCCGCACATACTCTTCCCGATTCCCAATCGTTGGCTGGTTCCGGCTCAAGAATAGTTCCTAAATCTTCCCAGTGCTCCAAATCAGTGGAAATTGCACCGCTGATTTTACTAATTGTCCACCAAGGAATTTGTCCTTCTACCCCTTCTAAGTAAAAAAGACGATACACATCGCCATCTTTTAGTATCCAAGGGTCCCAAACCATTGGTTGACCTCGACGAAGCGATCGCAAAATTCCCGTGACAGTGTCGCCTACCTTGATTTGAAAAGGTTCTATTATGCCTGTGGGAGCCAAATGCTCGTTTTTTACGGGTAGAGATTCAAGAAGACTGATAATTCTTTGTTGTAACTGATTGAGTCTCATTTGCTCTTTACGAACTTTTAGCGAATGGTGATGTGTCAACTTTGATTTGAGGTTTGCAAAATCCCCGACTTTCCTGAGAAACCGGGGATATAACCAAGGGGGACTACCAACTAGAATTGGTGCCCGTCCGATAAACTTGGCTCTCGTGCTAACCTAAGTAGAGGAATTAAAAACCAGCAGCAGGCTGTAAATAATGCACTGATAATAACAAGGGTGGAAACTGGAACTCCCCGGTCGTATAAGTAACCACCCAAGATGGGACCTGGTTGTTTAACCAAGTTATAAACGGACATCATCACTGCATAGGTCGAGCCTTCTGCACCAACAGGACAAGCTCTGGCTGCAATTTCCAATACACCCAACATCGCTATCATGGCAAAAAATCCAAAAAATAAACTAACCAAGATAGCGCTTTGCATATTCTGTATGAATATCAAACCGAGGGTAGAAACCGCAGTGAAGCCAATGGCAACATTAAGCAGCCGTCGTCGTGCAATCCTGAAGGCAAAGATTCCAAAAACAATCGCGCCGAAACCATTGGCAACAGCTTCAAATGTACCCAAAATACCTATGAATTGAGCATCAAAGTTTAAACTATCCTTTTGGTAATAGACGAGATAATTGACGAAGGATGGAATGAGAGTGAACTCCAGGCAAGCAATAAAGCCGATAACAGCTAGAAGTTGCCGCGACTTCATTGCTAACCAAAGGGATTTTAGACTACTTTTAAGTGAAACTGTTTTTTGCTGCTTTTTTTCATCTGCCAGTAATACGAAGGTTGCGACTAAACCAAACAAAGGCACAATTGCAGTTAGCAGAAAAGCGATCGATAGATTGGAATTTTGAGCAAGCCAGCCCCCAATATAATATAGAAGCGCTTTACCAAAACCCAGAGATGTCCATTGAGCTGCCTGTAAGCGAGCCGTATTATTTAAAATCCTACCTTGAACGACCATGATTTTATCTGTTAGTACGTCGCTAAAGGCTATAGCCACATTGACTAATATTACACCAGCTGCTATCAGAGAAATTATGTTGAATTGTAAGGTACTTAATCCCAGTAAGACAACAATTGCTAGCGTATAGCAAATACAAAAATAGCTTTTGAACTGGTAGCCAAAGATTGGAATGACATCCCCAATGATTCCGTAAAGTGGTCTGATTAACCAGGGAATAAAAATCAAACTGGTGAAGGTTGCCAACTGTGCTGGGGAAAGTTTAAGGCTTTCTTTGAGATAGATGGTAAGTGGAAGACCGAAAAGCCCTGGATTACATCCGTATGGCTGGATTAGGTAAAACAGCATCATTATGAAAATGACTCGCTGCATCACCGTCCGGTCTTCTTGAGTAGTGTTAGACATGAGTGGCACCATCTGTGCGTTTAATTACGATGCTAAACCAAACTCCATTGCTGAAAGGTTGGTTTCCGTGTCAACCACTTTCTCCAACTGAAATCCACACTTCTCAAACAACTCCTGAAAATGTCGCCGTGTACGCCATCCACCCCCTGGTACTGCAACATTAACTTGCACCGCAAAAACTCCGGGCATAATGCCATCAGGAGCCACTTTTGGTTCATCTAAATCAGGGACAAAAGCCTGCAAGAGAATAATTTTTCCGTGGGGTGGTAGGGCTTGCTTGCAGTTGTGCAATATTTTCATCGCATCTTCGTCGTTCCACGCCGATATGAAATACTTCATAACGATCGCATCCGCACCACCAGGCACTGATTCAAACACGTTGCCTGAGATAATTTGCACCGCATCTTTATCAACCCCTTGCTTGGACAAATAGGCGGGGGCAGTTTCGGCTACATAAGGCACTTCAAACAACATTCCCTTACAGCCAAAGCGCTTGACAATACGAGCAATGAGCCCACCCTGACCGCCGCCAACGTCCATTACGGTATCAAAGCGGCTGAAGTCATAAACATCCAACAATGCATCAACCGCATGGTCTGTCAAGAAACTCATCGCATTGATGAACGTCTCGCCACTCCATTCGTCGTCCTGGCAAAACTCGTAAACACCTTTACCGTTTGCCCTTTCAAATGGCACTTCACCCGTATGTAAAGCATCTTCAAGCACTTTCCACGCGTCCCACTGTGCGGGTTCGATAATGTGCATGGCAAAATGCCCGATTGAGGGTCCGTTGTTGGTCACGAGGAGGGATGATAATTCAGTGGGAGCAAAAACTCGCCCTGGCTTTTCCTCCAATACCTCTAAATGTGCTAGAGCTCGAAGGACGAAATAGAGCCTTTCTGCTTTTGTTGCCGTTTTTTCGGCTATCGTTTCAAGACTCTGCTCTCCCTCCTCCTCTAAGAAATTAAATATTTCCAAGCGGGTAGCAACGTAGATACACTGACTTTTTACAAAAGCCAGAATCATATCGAAAAGTTTTTTCTTAGCTTCCATTGAAGAAGCTTTTTTGGTTGGGGTGCTGGTCATGGGTTAATTAGTAAGAAACAGATAAACTTGGTGACAATTTGAACACTTATCAATTTAAGTAAACCCGCTTCAGATGGCGTTCTCGATCCTGATATTGAGTCCGCGAATGTAGCATGCGGAAATTATCCCAAATCAGTAAGGCATTCTTAGACCACTTGATAGAGATTTTTTCCTTGTCGAAGAACTGTAGAAAACGGTTAGCAATGTCGTTCAAATATGGGTCTGTATCAAGCTTAATGCTGCTGAAATTGAACCTAACTATAGGTTGTTCGCAGGACTCCACATCATGGAGTGGATGTTTTACGACCTTGTTATTGGGAGTCACAAAATCAAACTTGTTCTTTGTGATGTATTCACGTTCTTCATCCGTAAGAGAGTTGACGAAGGAGTAACCATCCGCTAATAGTGTCTGTCCTCCCCCACAACTTGGAGGGTGTACGCACCACAGACATTGATAGTGTAGTGGCATATGGTCATACTCATAGCCCTCAGTGTGCGGTTCAACATCCTTCGTAGTGAACGCAGGGTATCGCTCTCCTAAATTGGGCTCAACCTTGATAGAGAACACATATTCCCCGTTATACTTGTGTGGGATGAGAGAGCCAAACTTCTGAGTGAATTCTAGGTAGTCAAAATTATCAGGGATGTCCTCAAGATATATGTATCCCTGCTCTTTAAGCAGACGATGGTAGTTAGCAATAGCAACATCGCCTGTGATGTTGCTATTGATAGAAGCTTCAAAAGAACTCATCGGCATGAGTGAGAACTCCCTTAGTACAGTCTTATGGAAATAAGCAGCCCAACACTATCAAACTTAACAATATCAGAAAGCCGGAGGAGATTCTAGAGCAGGGGTTATACGAAGGAAGTTTGCGTAGGCAGGCTAAATTAGGCACACCCCTTTGACGTTGCATACTCCCCAAAGCAACAAATGGACGTATACTTAGCTCTTAATTGTTTATATAACGTTTTTCTCGTTACCTCTGTGTAAAGTTATTTACTATGCCATAATTAAGAGGTGAGAGTTAATTCGGTTAACAGCTTTTGTTTTTAGTATTAACAGGCTTTTTGTTTTTGGTATTGGCAAACTTTTTTCCGAAACTTAAATCTCCAGACATTTATAATTTCGGAGACAATGTATGTCAGTTTATGTAGGCAATCTTTCTTATGAAGTGACAGAAGAAAGTTTGAATGCTGTGTTTGCAGAATACGGTTCTGTCAAGCGAGTTCAGCTACCCTCAGACCGTGAAACAGGTCGTTTACGCGGCTTTGGTTTTGTAGAAATGGGTACAGATGCTGAAGAAACAGCTGCTATTGATGCGCTTAATGGTGCAGAGTGGATGGGACGTGAGTTGAAAGTGAACAAGGCTAGACCTAGAGAAGAAAGAAGCTCGTTTGGTGGTAATGCAGGAAACAAGGGGTTCCGTAACCGCTATTAAGGAAAATAAATTTAGCGGTTTAAGCTAACTCTATGGCAACACTAAATTATAAATTAACCGGGAAATATCTCCCACCACAAATAGTTATTTTGGGAATATGTTTTGTTCCTGGAGTGACTGAAATTAGTAGTGAGCAGGTAAATGAAATACGGCAATTTATTAAGACCGATCGTTTGCTTCAGCATTATTTGGAGCAAAAAATTCTGAGCATCCGAGATTGAGGATTTGACCCTTTCTTCTTAAGGGTTTGTATCAGCGTAAAAATCTTGAAGGCTACTTGTAGTGATGATACAATCAATTTTTTATGCTAACTAATTAGTCATTCTTTTGTACAAGTTTACACCGTTGTGTTTTACCAAAGTCTGACTTGATAATATGCGATGTTTTGGTGCGTGCATCAATCCAATCAATTTGTATTTTCCGCTACTTGTGCCACAGTTACAAACCCAGCCAATGTAAAAAGATACGCGATAATACTATCTGATTTTTGCAGGCTTTTATCGCTAAATTAAGGGATGTCATTTAATACTGTGTTATTAAATGACATCCATTTTTTCTTGGTGCAAGATTTGAGTATGTTGACATTGCCGATTCTGGTATGACTGTGCGTGCTAAGCTCGAAAGCGATCGCGCCTCCAACATAGCTGCCTTTTTTCTTGGTACTTGCTCAAGCAACAGATTTGTCAAAACTGCCCAAATCAGAAAGGTTAATTAATAGAAAGCCTCTATATTGTGTCGGAAAGCGATCAAGGCATGCTTACCCTGCTCCTCTTTCAGTGCCGAAAGGATAGCATCAGATACTTCTAATGAAACAATGGTCTTAATTTCAATATTAGTGTTGTAGCCGGTTGGGGAACACGTCAAATGTGTGGGACTGACCGCTATGGGTTTCCAACTCGACATCGAGAGCGCAAACAAGTTTATTTTGGCTTCAAAACTGGGGACATTGTAAAAGCCGTTGTCACTACTGGCAAGAAGGCAGGCAAGTACGTTGGTCGAGTGTTGTGTCGTAAAACGGGCAGTTTTGATATTGCTACCAAAAGCGGTCGTATTGCAGGTATTAGCTACAGATTTTGCTCACCAATTCATCAAAAGGACGGCTACTCGTATGCGTTCTAAGATATTTCAACACTGATTAAAATCGCCTTCGGGCTTCCTCCCCATGAATAAAATTCAGGGGCTTCCGCCCTTTTATTTTCGGTGAAAAATTATGCCTCTCAAACCCCTTGGGCTTAAAGACCCTTTACTTCCACCCCAAACGCTAGGACAAACATTTTCACCGCTACAAGCACTATCGCCATTAGGTCAGTCTAAAACAGCGTTAGGTCACTTGCAAGCGGCAGAATTTTTATCACCTCTGGTTCAAATGAATCTCGATTCCATCTTTGATGATGGAACAGGATCGCCATCGCCAAGCTCAAGTTTCTCTGACTTAACAAGTGCAAGTGATGTTGCTACCGTTGCAGATACAAAGATAAGAACAAAATCTGAGAAACCGATAAAACCAGAACTTAATTCTGCAAGTAGCCCAGTAGCAACTGACAATATAGTTTTTCTTAAACCCTTAGGATTTTCTAAACCTTTATCTCAAGAGTCTAACTTTCTCACGCCTAACATTTTTCCGTCAGCAACTTTATTAGAGTCGGTTCCATCTCAATCAGCACTAACCCAACCACAACTAGAATCTACAGCAGTTGAGACTGGTTGGGAAACTCAAGCAGCACAATCAGTTGTTCAACTTAGTGATGAAACTCCTTTAACTCAGAAGCAAACCACACCAGCATCTCAATCAACTCAACCACAACTAGAATCTATACCAGTTGATATTGCGTCGGAAACTCAACCAGCACAATCAATTGTTCAATCTAGTTTACAATCATCGCAGCTCTCAATATCACCAGAACAAATAGAACAGTTTTCAGAAGACAGCGAAGCAATTATACCATCCAACACAAGTCTTACTTCTGAATCTAGATTGCCAGAAATTTCACCTAGTAGTGCGTCAACTGCTATCCAATCGCGTTTAGACAATCAAATATCTATTCCCCAACCATTAGATCAATTATCGCCTTTAGCTCAAGAGTCAGACTTCCAAGTTTCCAAACAGATAGCTGAATTTTCTCCCACATCCAGCACTTCCCAGGAAACACCAATACTATCTGAGCATTCTATAGTACAGCGATCGCAACTTCCTGCGGAAAATATACTAACACCAGCAGAACCTCCCGCACCTAACAGTGAAAACATACCCAACTCATGGTCAAGTATATCCGAATTACTGAATGCAACTTCCAGTAATACAATAGAAAATCGTCCTACTCTCAACCCCTTGGGTTTCACTCAACCTCTCAATCGCGAAAACAATTTGATACAGACGAATTTAGATTTGGGGTTGCAGACAAAAGACAAGGAACCAACAGCGACTACTGACAACCAACCTTATAGCCCAACATCCCAAATTCCAAATCAACAGTTCTTGGGTGACCTCCCAAATTCTTGGTCAAGCATCTCTGAACTATTAGAAGAAAATTATACAGATATTAACAGGCTACCGGAAGATGAATTTGCGCCTTTTTCCTCTTCCGAAAGAGAAACTTCCTCTATACAACTGTATTCTCCTTTTGCAACTAGTTCTTCCATATCAGAAGAGCGCAGTACAACTTCCGAACAGATCGTAACAGAAGTTGTATCCAAAGACAAATCTGCCGATGAGGGGGAACTAGAAATTCTTGCTCAGACGGTTTACACTCTCTTAAAGCGAAGGTTAGAAATAGATGGAGAAAGATGGGGTAACAAGAGTGTAGGCTACCCTATGTGGTTAAGCAATGATATTTCACCTTATGGGACTTCTACTAAGTTAGCCTCTAATAAGGTAAGTTCCGGAATTGATGCAGGAAAAGACAATAGCGATGTTTCAATCCTCGATAATAAGCTGGAAATTTTAACTCAGGAGGTTTATATTCTTATACAACAACGCTTAGAAATAGAACAAGAAAGACAAGGACACTACCAACACGGTTTGGTTAGAGGTTGTTGGCGATAATCGAAACCTAATTGCTTTGAGAAGCCGGGTTCCTATTCCTAGTTCAAGCAAAATCTTTGTAATAAAATAACAGGAAAAACTATGACAGTAGCAAACACACTAGCAAAAGCTACGCTTATAGCACAAGATGGTGGTGGAAACATTGAGTTTATGTTTAACCCCACTCAATTAGCATTTGAAGGAGTTGTAGAAACAGCAGAAAATTCTGGGGCGCGTACTCAAGAGAAAGGTAAACCTAAAGTCAGCTTTTCCAATATAAAAGCTTATAAAATTACTATTAGCAACATTTTATTTGACACCTACGAAGAAGGTGCTGATGTTAATAAATATATCGAAAAATTTAAAAAAGCTGTTGAATTTGCACCAGGACAACAACGTCCACCCATCTACCAGTTTGTATGGGGGAAGCAAGTGTACTTGCGACGCTGTTTTGTAGAAAAACTCAACTACAAGCTAACTATGTTTCTTCCCGATGGGACGCCAGTACGTGCTGTTATCGATAGCCTAACTCTCAAAGAAGCGGATGAAGCCAAACCAAACGCACCTGTAACTCCTCAAAATCCTACTCAAAAACAACGCCAGCAACAAAGTATGTCAAATATGAAGAAAAATGCCAAAAGATAACATAATTTCTCCTTTTTTGCTCTGTTTTTTTTTGGAACTATATGGTTGATTAAATACATTTTATAACAACTTCTGCTTCAGTTATCCACAAAAATTAAATCCTATTTTCAAGTACTTATGGCTACTTACCGTTCCCTACCTCTATTAGAAATAGATGGTCAGCCAGCTCCACAAAATTTGATGGACGATATCGTCCAGATTTCTATGGAAGAAAGCTTGCATCGACCTGGAATGTTTACGCTAACAATTCAAAATGATTACTTTCCCGGACGAATCCAGGATACAACTTGGCGTTACAAAGATTTGTTACAAATAGGTAAACCCGTTAAGATTGGATTTAAATCTAGTACTACGGAATCTCAGGATTTTGATGAAGAAAACGAAAACAAAATTCTAGAAGGGGAAATTACAGCAATTGATACCCATTTTAGTGATAAATCTCAGGCTCCCGTGATAGTTCGAGGTTATGATATCTCCCATCGCTTACATCGGGGACGTTACAATCGGTCTTTTCAAAATATGACTGATAGCGATATTGTCAAGAAAATTGCTGAAGAAGTGGGAATAAAAATTGGCAAGATTGACAGCAGCGGGGCTCCACATGATTATGCTTTTCAGTCAAATCAAACTAACATGGAATTTCTGCGATCGCGCTCGGCTAAAATTGGGTTTGAACTGTTTGTTCAAAATGGCGAACTCCACTTCCGCAAACCCAAAGCTGACAACGAAGAATTAACTCTGAAATGGTTAATAGACTTGCATAGTTTTCGAGTTCGGATGACGAGTGCGGAACAGGTAAAAGAAGTGGAGGTACGAGGTTGGGATTATGGCGAAAAAAGACCAATCGTATCTAAAGTGAAAACAGCACAAATTATTACCAAAACAGAAAACGGTGTAGGAAGTGAAACTCCTGATAAGTTTAAGGGTAAGGGTAAGTTACCTACGCCTAAAATGATAGTTGTGGATCGACCAGTTTTCAGCCCTAAAGAAGCTGATGCAATGGCGCAAGCGCTGTGTGATGAACTAGGAGGACAATTTATCTTTGCTGATGCTAAAGCTGAAGGTAACACGAAGATTCGACCAGGACGAATTGTCAAACTGGAAGAGATGGGACAGCATAGCGGTCAGTACTATATTACCGATACCCGTCACACTTACTACGATCGCGTTTACGTAACAGAGTTTAGCGTGCGCGGTTCTCGGGGAGGAAACTTTTTGACGGCCCTAGTTCCTGAGTCTCAATTGCAGCCCGGACAAACATTTTTAGTAGGTATTGTCACGGATAACGAAGACCCGAAAGGCTGGGGTCGAGTTAAGGTGAAGTTTCCTACTTTAACAGAAGAACACGCCAGTCACTGGGCGAGGGTAGTTGCTCCCGGTGCAGGAAATTCGCGTGGGTTTGATTGTTTACCAGAAATTAACGATGAAGTTTTAGTCGCTTTTGAACACGGTGACATTCACCGCCCTTACATTATTGGTGGAGTCTGGAACGGCAAAGATGCACCGCCAGAAGCAGTCAATAATAGTGTTGTGGATGGCAAAGTTCGCTTGCGGACATTGAAAACTCGTACCGGTCATGAAATCCAGTTTGTGGAAGAAGATAAGGGTGGTAGCAAGGCGGGAGTTTATATTAAGACGACAGGCGGTCACAAATTAAAAATCAATGACAGTGAGAAGTTTGTTGAGATTCAAACAACCGCAGGTCAAAAAATACGATTGAATGATACGGATGGTAGTATCAGTATCAGTTGTATGGGGAACATTGACAATACTGCGATCGCTGCCATTAATTCTAGAGCTGCTTCAGTTGACACTACCGCAACCGCAAACCTCAGTATGAAATCTGGTGGTGCAACCAGTGTAAGTGCTGGTGGTGCAGTGAGTGTAACTGCTGGGGCTGCAATTAGCATAACGGCGGGCGGCGCAGTGACTATTACTGCTAGCGCTATCACCCTCAGTGCTGGTACAGTGACTATAGTTACACCAACTCAGGTCGTACCTTTTTAAGCAAAAGCGGGTAAACATACCCAAATCCTCGCACAAAATTTGGAGAGCAGTTAAAACAGTATTATCTCGACGCTTTGGTGTGCCTGTGTGGTTCATTAATGATTGGGGACTGTTGAGAGTTGATTAATCAAAGCCGATTCTGGAGTTTGGCAGCAATGAGTGAAAAAGTACAGCAAAAAAACTCATCTTGGTCATCTTTGGTCCTACAACAACAGAGGTCACAATTCTCTCGACGTCCCTTTGCGGATGAAACAACACAGGTAGATTTATCACAATTTGACCCACACCCCAAGAGTACACAAACAGATGAACAAATCTCAACTAGCCCAACTCCAGGATTAAGCTTTAACTTTGCTAATATTCCCGTGTCGCCACCAGAACGCAGTACATCAGGTATTGACTCAGGGGAAATTCAACGTCAAGAAACAGAAGAAAACAACGAACCCTCCGCAGAAAACCTGCAAATGAAGTCCGATTCCGGGGTGATTCAGCGCAACTCGGAGTCGGAGGAGAACAAGGAAGAAAACATGAGTTTGAAACCAGAAGTGTCGCCGAACACGCCCTATGCTGGTTTCAATTTTGTCAACATCCCCCTGTATGCTCCTAAAACCGCTCCTCATAACGCAATTCAACGCCAAGAAACTGAAGAAGAAAAGCAACCCGAACCAGAAACCAACCTGCAAATGACACAAGATGCAGGCAAGATTCAACGCCAAGAACAACACGTTGAAAACCAAGAACAAATCAATTTAAAATCAGTTGCACAAACCCTTGCACCCGAACCTGAACAAGAGAAAAAACCGGATGAAGACGTGCAACTTGCACCCGTTGAAGAACACAAAGAAGATTCTTTGCACTTAGTGCAAACCAAACTGAGTGTTGGCGCACCAGGGGATAAGTACGAACAACAAGCAGATAGCATCGCCAGACAAGTCATGACAATGCCAGACGCAGCAGTGCAACAATCGATACAGCGTCAAACGGAGGAGGAACAAGAAGAAGTCCAGATGAAACCTCTGGCGCAAAGCATTACCCCTTTAATACAGCGACAGACAATAGAGGGTGAGGAACAAGAAGAAGTGCAGATGCTACAGCGTAAAGCGGGTGGAAGTTTCTCTGCAAGTTCTCATGTGGAGAGTAGCCTGAATGCTTCTAAAGGTGGTGGTAGCCCATTAGCAGACAATGTCCGTGAATTCATGGAAACGCGCTTTGGAGCAGATTTTAGCTCAGTGCGGGTGCATACAGACTCGAATGCCGTGCAGATGAATAAGGAGTTGGGAGCGCAGGCATTTACGCATGGTAACGATAGAGACGTTATGCCCTCGCCCATTGCCATTTTGTCCAAATCCTGGTTTTGGCGGTTCAATCCAGTAGCGTTGTCGCTCAAACGGGTAAGTCGGCAAAGGTAAACGATGACGGCGTTCGTGGCGATAAAATCCCGACCAATCTATTTGGACACCACTCAGCCACAATCGACCTAATGTCTGCAACAATCCCGCAACATCCGATTGTTTTTCTTTCACATGGGGTAATGAACTCAGCACCACCTGTTTTGCAACCTTTTCTAGATGCTGTGCCGTTAATGTGCTTAACGTTCTTCCCGGTCCTACCTCCACAAACACCCCTTCAAACTGCTCTAACAATTGGGTTATACCATCGGAAAATTTCACAGTTTGGCGCAGGTGTTGGCTCCAGTAGTTGGGGTTTGTGGCTTCTTCATCTGTAATCCAAGTTCCCGTCACATTGGAAATAAAACAAACACGAGGTGGTCTGAGTTTGACTGTTTTCACCAACCGCACAAATGGTTCCAATATTGGTTCCATCATGGCAGAATGAAAAGCATGGGATGTATGTAGCCGTTTGCATTCAATCCCTTGGTCAGACAATTGCTCCTGGAGTGCTGCAATTACCTCATTTGTACCAGACACCACACAGCTTGATGGGCTGTTAATTGCTGCTATGTCTAAAGATTTACCATCCAAGGTTTCTGCATCCAACAGCAATTGCACATCTTTGTGTGGCAGTGCAATGGCAAGCATACTCCCTGTTGGCAATTGTTGCATGAGTTTCCCTCTGGTTGCCACAACTGCTAGGGCATCTTCTAGAGAAAAGACACCTGCAATAGTGGCTGCCACATATTCCCCAATACTGTGACCGATTGCCGCCTCTGGACGGACTCCCCATTCCATCAATAACTGAGCCAGGGCATATTCGATCGCAAACAGCGCGGGTTGGGCTATAGCAGTTTGTTGTAGCTCGAAAGCGGTAGTTTCTGTGTGTTCTGCTACGGGATAAAGTAGGGTACGGATATCAAGACCAAGGTGAGGTTGCAAAATCTCGGCGCAAGTATCTAGGTGTTTGCGGAAGGTCAGTTCCAATTCATACAGTTCCCGCCCCATATTGACATATTGCGCCCCTTGTCCTGAAAACATGAAGATGACTGGACAGTGGGTTGGCTTGCGGTGGATATTAAAAACACGTTGTGGGTCAAAGGAAGTCAATACATTCACAGCATCGTCCAGGTCTTGGCAAACAACCATGCGGCGATAGTCAAAAGCCCAACGACCCACTTGTAGGGTATGAGCGACATCAGGTAGGGGAATATCGGGATTTTGCTGGAGGTGAGCAGCTAAATTGGCTGTAGCAATTTCCAGGGCTGTACTGGTTTTAGCTGAGAGGAGTAACAATTGCCAAGGGCGGGAAGTGCTTGAAGGTTCAATAACAGGGGCTTCTTCCAGGATAACGTGAGCATTAGTCCCGCCAATCCCCAAAGAACTGACACCTGCTCTGCGAGGTGTACCGTTAGTTTTCCATTCCGATAACGTGGTATTGACATAAAAGGGACTATTGGCGAAATCTATCTGTGGATTCGGCTCTTGAAAGTGCAAACTAGGAGGTATTTGTCTGTGTTTTAATGCTTGTACACTTTTAATTAAGCCCGTTACGCCCGCTGCTGTATTCAAATGCCCAACATTAGTTTTTACAGAACCAATAGCACAAAAGCCTTTTTTATCAGTGCTAGTGCGAAAAGCTTGTGTAAGAGCCTTAATTTCAATTGGATCTCCTAATTGAGTTCCTGTACCATGTGCTTCTATATATGTAATAGTCTCAGGTTCAACTCCAGCTAAGGCAAGGGCTTCCGAAATCACCTCCCTTTGACCATCAACACTAGGAGCTGTATATCCAACCTTTAAAGAACCATCGTTATTAACAGCAGAACCCTTGATGACTGCATGAATTGAGTCACCATCAGCAATGGCATCCTCTAATCTTTTCAAAACGACTACACCTAAACCACTGCCACCAATAGTTCCTTTTGCTTGAGCGTCGAAAGCCCGACAATGACCATCAGGAGAATGAATTCCTCCTGATTGATAGTGGTAACCAGTTTTTTGCGGTACTACAATGGAAACACCCCCTGCTAAAGCAATATCACTTTCACCGCTCATTAAACTTTGGCAGGCTAGGTGGACAGCAACCAATGAAGTGGAACAGGCAGTCTGCACATTGATACTTGGTCCTCTCAAGTTTAATTTGTAAGAAATTTGTGTCGGCAAGAAATCTTTGTCGTTTCCAATCAAAATCTGATACCTGTCTACTGATTCCATCAAATCCCGATTGGAATATAAGTTTGAAAGCAGGTAGCTACTTGCGGCAACACCAGCAAAAACACCAATTTGACCGCTATAAGTTTCAGAGTTGTAACCAGCATTTTCTAGAGCTTCCCAAACACATTCCATAAACAAGCGGTGTTGTGGGTCTGTAATTTCGGCTTCTCTAGGAGAAAAGCCAAAAAATGAAGCATCCAATAAATCTATATCTTCTAATACACCACTGGCTTTGACGTAATTGGGGTCATTCAGCAATCCTGTATTTATCCCAGCAGATACTAGATCCTCATCCGTGAAAAAAGAAATAGATTCTACACCATCCCGCAAGTTTTGCCAAAAAATATCAACATTTTTTGACCCAGGAAAACGTCCTGCCATACCAATAATAGCAATTTCATCTTTATCATTTAAGCTATTCATAAAAGTATTTGCTGTATCCATAGGTCAAAACCCAATTGTCAATATTTTTTGTTTCATGCACGCGCCTTCCAAAGGGAAGGTACAAAGTCGCCAAGAAGAAGCCGAAAAGAACGGGCTTCATTCTGACTTAGCTAATTCCTCATAACCTAGAAAAGATGACATTGAAATTTCAGAAGCAATTTGAATTTGGTCATTTAAAACTGCGTCAATATCGTCTTCAGTCGTTAGCGGATTTGCAATGACGGCACGCATGGCGATCGCAGGAATTTCTTGACCAGCAATGATAGTGTTTTTTGTTGTTCGTGAGATAAAAGTACGACCAAGATTGCGCTGTGTTTTCTGTAAGCGCTCATTAAAAATGTTAATAATTTGATTGCCTATTTCTGTCAATTCTTTGTTAGCTACAAGCTCTCTCAATTGCTCTGGGATATAACGATAAATGAGGAGATTAGTATCAGGTTCTGCCAGTAATTCAAATTCAGGCATAGCCGAAATACGAGCAGCCATGTATTGGGTTTTCCGGATGCCTTCATCAATCAAGAACTCATATCCCTTAAGCCCAATCAACTTTAACCCAGCATGTAAAAATAAAGCCATGCCTGGTCGAGAACCTTCTAAAGCACGTTTGCCTAAATCAAATGAACCCTTACGCAGAGTATAGCTAGCCTGTTTTTCGATCGCTGCTGCTATATGGGGGTCGCGGAAAAAGACCATACCAATACCCATTGGTAGATATAGTTGTTTATGCCCATCAATAGTTACTGAATCAGCGCGTTCGATGCCAGCAAGCTTGTGTCGATGTTTTTTGGAAAAAATAACCGGACCACCCCAGGCGGCATCTACGTGAAAATGTATGTTATTTTCTTGGGCAATCTCCGCAATCTCTTCCAGTGGGTCAACACTACCAGAATCTGTAGTTCCAGCAATGCCAATCATGGCTATGATATGTAGTTTTTGCCTACGGCATTGGGCAACAGCTTGGCGTAATGCCTGTATGTTAACTCGATTGTTCAAGTCAACTGGAACTCTAATCAAACCTTGGGTACTAATGCCCATCAAATCCGCAACTTTATCAAAAGAGAAATGCATCAATTCAGAGCCAATCACAACGGCTCCTTTGTAGCCATAGAAATCTAGAGCTGCGGCTAAACCTTCTTTTTCTATGCCTAAAAACCCATTTTTTGGTCCTAAAGACGTATTTCTGGCACACCACATTGCTGTAATATTTGCGGTTGTACCACCAGAAACTAAAATTCCTAGTGTACTCTGATTATTTTGAATATGCTGAGTGTAGAAGTTATCGGAAAAATTATAAATTTGTCGATGCAGCATCGCTAAAGCCTCACGTTCGCAGAAGCTTAAAGCTTTAGCTGTCTCTATTTTGACAGTGTTTTGATTCATTGCTGTCATCAGTTTAGCTAGAGGGCGCACAAAGGATGGAAGCGCCGAGGTCATATGACCGATAAATCGTGGTGAAGAAGTGTGTATTGAATGAGCAACAACGTTATCACCTAAGTATTTTAAATAACTTTCAAAATCTATAGGTTGAGTAGGGATTCTACTATCACAAAAATTTTTTACTAGTAAATCTAAATCAATATCACTATTTGCATTATTTGTCATCAAAAAATCTTGAGATAGGTTTTCAAATATCTCATCGATTTGTTGTTCTAAAAATTGACCTCGTTCAGATGGAGCAAACATTTGCATCACATATTCTTCAATTTCGGAATGTAATGGCTGCTCGACTTCAGGAAAATTATTCTTTGTGAAAATTTCTTTGTTACTTAATGTCATTTTGTGTCCTTGATGAATTTTTTCTACTGAATTGCTAAGAATCGTTTCAAGTACACCTTCTGGTTAAGGTCATTATTTTTTGTTATTTATAAGAAAAAATAACTAATTAGCTATAGCAGTCCTATTTGAGTTATAAATTGCTTTATTAGAGCAAAAAACTCTTAAGAGAGAACAGGATAAAACTTTTTATTGCCTTATTGAGATGAAACGCCTTTTTCCTTCGTCGCTGCTCGATGTTCTTTTCTGGCTTCTTTTCGACGCTGAACTGAAGCTTTCCTGCTCTCAGGACGATGAGAATGTTTTATAACAGATATTTCTTCGCTTGACTCCTGGCTAAGATATCTAGCTAGGCGGCTTATAGTTGGATATTGAAACATTTCAACTAAGGGAAAATTTCGTTGAAATATTGTTTGGATATTACTATGAACCTGAACCAAAAGCAATGAATGACCCCCAAGTTCAAAGAAATTATCATGAATTCCTACGTTCTCAACCTTAAGAGCTTCTTGCCAAATATTAGCAATAGTTTTTTCTACCTCGGTTTGGGGCGGCTGATAAACTACTTCCAACTCTGGGCGTGCTGTATCAGGTACTTTTAGTGCCTTGCGGTCAACTTTACCATTAGGGGTGAGCGGTAACGCCTCTAATAGGACAAAAGCTGCTGGTACCATGTAGTTTGGCAACTTAGACTCTAAAAACTGGCGCAGTTCGGTAATTGTCAGTGTTTGCCCTTTTTGGGGAACTACATAAGCTACCAAACTTTGAGAACCTACTGCATCTTCCCTTACTGCCACTACGGTTTCTCGTACTGCTGGATGTTGGCACAGGACAGCTTCAATTTCTCCCAGTTCCATGCGGAAACCACGAATTTTGACCTGGTGGTCAATACGTCCCAAATATTCAATGTCTCCATTGGGCAGATAACGGGCTAAATCCCCAGTTTTGTACAGACGTGCGCCTGGGTTATCACTAATGGGATTGGGGATAAACTTTTCTGCTGTCAAGTCGGGACGGTGAAAATAACCCCGTGCTAATCCTGCGCCACCTATATGCAGTTCACCTAGTACACCGACAGGCACCAACTGACTGTATTGGTCTAAGATGTAAAGTTGCGTGTTTGCAATGGGTTGCCGAATTGGTACAACGTTGCTCTCAATGGCTACCTGAGATGCGGCTGACCAAATGGTGGTTTCTGTCGGACCGTACATATTCCACAACGAGTGACAGCGATACAGTAACTGACTGGCTAGGTTCCCAGGTAAGGCTTCTCCACCACATAAGATTTTTAAGCGATGATTCCCATTCCAACCTGTTGCTAAAAGCATTTGCCAAGTAGCTGGTGTGGCTTGCATGACTGTAGCTTTTGAATCCAACAGCATCGACGACAAGCGTATTCCATCTGCAGCCACTTCCCGACTGGCAATGCCTAAGCACGCACCTACTGTAATCGGGAGGAAAAGTTCCAATGCTGCAATATCAAACGAATAAGTTGTGACTGCAAGTAAGATATCTTCCTGAGTTAACCCCGGTGTTTGCCTCATAGCAAACAAAAAGTTGCTTAAAGCCTTATGGGGAATTTGCACGCCCTTGGGTTTGCCTGTGGAACCAGAGGTATAAATCGTGCTGACGTGTTGTTGGCAATTGGACCTTTGAACACCGTTAACTTTGAGAACCGCGCTCACCAAGAACAACTCAAGGGCGTTTTGGAAGTTCTAGGTGTTCGCGAACTCACCGGTCAAGATGCGGATCAAGGTATTTGGGGACGCGTTCAAGATGCTATGGCAGCATTAGGCGGCGTATTTGGTAGTGTTGCTACCCAAACCTCTGATAAGAATGATATGAATATCCAGGATGTTATCCGCCTGGATCATAATAAGGTCAATACTCTCTTCACCGAACTTCTGGCTAGCAACGATCCTCGGAAAATCCAAGAGTACTTCGGTCAAATCTACAAAGACCTTTTGGCACACTCCATCGCTGAAGAGGAAACTATATACCCCAGAGTACGTCCTTTCTACGGTGAAGACAACGTCCAGGAACTCTATGACGAGCAAGGTCAATTCCGGGTGTTGTTAGATGAAATTAAGGCTATCAATCCTTCTAACATCGATCAATTTAAGGACAGAATCAGAAACCTGATGGATGCTGTTGGCGATCACATTCGTCAAGAGGAAAGCACCATGTTCGCCGCTATCCGCAACAACCTCAGCTCTGACCAAAGCGAGCAATTGGCTACTGAATTTAAGGCAGCTAAGGTAAAAGCTCAACAACAAATGGGTGTTGTTAGCGAAGCAGGTAAGAAGTAATCAACAGGCTTTGGAGACGCAAACATTTGCGTCTCTCGTTTTGTTTGAATTTACAGCCATCAAGCTTGCTAGCTAGTGACATTAACTCCCACACTTGGTGATGGGAGTTTTTGTTTATTTGTTAAACAATTCAACTAAATTAAACATATATTTTGGTTAATTTTACATTTTTTTATATGGCAACAAGAAAGTCAGAAATGAGTTGAGCTTTGTTATTTTTCCAAGTTGAAAGGGAACTCTGTATTATAGACAGATGACTCCGGAAGGTTCCCTATAACAAATGCTAGATATAAAGCACAGCCCAACAAAGACCCCTTTATGTGAGAGTGCGGCACACTTACTACAAGCAATTGAATATTCTCCCATTGCGATAGTCATTTTCGATCGAGAAATGCGCTATCTGGCTGTGAATAGCAAATGGCTCGAAGAGTATAACCTGACCGACGATATTATCGGGCGCTCTCACTATGAGGTCTTTCCTGATATTTCACAAGAGTGGAAGCAAATTCACCAAAGGTGTTTGGTAGGAGCAATCGAACAACGAGATGAAGATCCCTATCCACGAGCCAACGGATCTCTCGAGTGGGTACGCTGGTTGCTTCGACCTTGGCATACCTTAAGTGGTGAAATCGGCGGCATCATTATGTACAGCGAAAAAACGACTCAACGCAAACAAGCTGAAGAAGCTCTGCGTGAAAGTAACACGCTGTTGCGCTCTATCTTAGAATGTATCCCAGATTTTATTGTTGTCAAAGATCTTGACGGACGCCATGTTGCTCTTAACTCCAATTTGGCAAAATTTTTTGGTAAGCCAATTGAGGACATTCTTGGCAAAGACGATACTGAACTGTTACCGCCTGATGCAGCGCGTGCGATCGTGTCAAAAGACCGCCAGATTATGAGAACTTGCCTTACCGAAAGTTACGAGGAAGATGTCTCTAATGGACAGATAAGTGGAACTTTTCTAACTACAAAGACTCCTTGGCTGGATACTCACGGCAACATTCTGGGCATTATCGCAATATCACGAAATATTACCGATCGCAAACAAGCGGAGATAGGACTTCAACACAGCGAAGCACGATATCGAAAGCTGATTGAAGCAACTGCTCAAATCATTTGGGATACCAAGGCAAACGGTGAGTTTGTTACTGAACAACCCCAGTGGAGTGTATTTACCGGACAGTCCTTTGAGGAATTGAAAGGATGGGGCTGGCTGAATGCCATTCATCCCGGCGATCGAGCCCACACTACACAAGTTTGGTTAAATTCCCTTGCTAATGGGACACTTTATAAGGTGGAATATCGCTTGCGCCGTTACAATGGTGAGTACCGCTACATGAATGTGCGAGCTGTTCCGATTTTCAGCGCAGATGGTAGCGTCTGCGAGTGGATTGGAGTGCATACCGACATTACGGAACAAAAACAAGCAGAGGAAACTCTCCGTCAAACTCTAGAAATTCTGGACTCAGCTAGTGACAGTATCATCATTCGGGACATGGAAGACCGAATTACTTACTGGAATCGTGGCGCAGAACTCCTTTACGGTTGGAAGCGCAAAGAAACCATTGGGCAGTACATTCACACCTTCCTGGACACCGTCTTCCCCAAACCGTTAGAAACCATCTTGACCGAGTTTTTAGAACAGGGACACTGGCAGGGAGAACTGCACCACAGAACTCGCGAAGGTCGGCAAATCACAGTGGCAAGTCGTTGGACGCTACAACGCGATGGCTCCGGGCAGCCATGCGCTCAACTCGAAATTAACAACGACATTAGCGCTCGCAAGCTATTTGAAATGGCACTTACCCAAGCCAAAGAAGCGGCAGAAGCAGCGAGTCACGCTAAAAGTGAATTTCTTGCCAACATGAGCCACGAACTGCGAACTCCACTCAATGGCATTCTGGGTTATGCCCAAATTCTTCAGCGTTCAAAAAGCCTTAATGAAGAAGAGCGATCGCGAATTGATGTGATTTACCAGTGCGGTTCCCATTTACTAACTTTAATCAATGACATCCTGGATTTGTCTAAAATCGAAGCCCAGAAAGTAGAACTCACGCCGATGGATTTCCATTTCCCAGCCTTCCTGCAAGGTGTGGCGGAAATGTGCCGCGTTCGCGCTGAACTCAAAGGCATTCAGTTCTATTATCAACTGGCGTCGGAACTGCCAATCGGTATCCATGCCGATGAAAAACGCTTGCGCCAAGTGCTGATCAACCTCCTGAGTAACGCCATCAAATTTACCGATACAGGCAGCGTTACCTTTACTATCAGCTATGCCTCTGAAGGGAAAATTCGCTTTGAAGTGCGCGATACAGGCATTGGCATTGCCCAAGAAAAACTCCAAGTTATTTTCTTACCATTTGAGCAGGCGGGAGACAACCGCAAACAGACAGAGGGTACTGGGCTGGGATTGGCAATCAGCCAAAAAATTGTGGAATTTATGGGCAGTACCATTCAGGTTCAAAGTGAAATGGGTGTTGGCAGTATTTTCTGGTTTGATGTCAACCTGCCCAACGCTGATGAGTGGGTCAAAACATCTCAAGCCGACGATCTCGGACAAATCATTGGTATCAAAGATCGCCGACCCAAAGTGCTTGTCATTGACGACAAATGGGAAAACCGCTCGGTCATCGCCAATTTGCTCAGCCCGATTGGCTTTGATGTGGCTGAGGCAATCGATGGACAACAGGGGTGGTACAAATTGCAAGAATTTCAGCCAGATTTGGTTATTACCGATCTGCTGATGCCAAAACTTGATGGGTTTGGTTTGATTAAGCGCATTCGCGAGTCGGAAGCATTCAAAAACACGATCGTCATTGTCTCATCAGCAAGCGTGTTTGAAAGCGATCGCCATCGCAGCTTGGAAGTAGGAGGGAATGATTTTCTTCCCAAGCCCATACAAGCAATAGATCTCCTCAAGCAATTGCGGCAACATCTTCAATTAGAGTGGCTTTATGAAGAGCAGAAAACTTTGACCCAACTAGAGCAAGGCAATGTGGAGCTAGTAATTCCACCTACAGTAGAAATAAAAATTCTGCACGAGTTAGTAATGAAAGGTAACTTTAAGGGAATTATTAAACAAGCAGCATTACTTGAACAAATGGATGAAAAATACATCCCTTTTGCAAAAAGACTGCGTCACCTGGCAAAGGAATTTCAAGACCAAGAAATCCTGACACTCATTGAATCTCATAAGTAAGCGACATGAATCTTGCTCCTGACCAAACTGCGACCGTTCTCATTGTTGATGATAATCCTGCTAATTTAGGTGTCTTATCTGACGCCCTCGACCAAGCTGGTTTAGAAGTGTGGGTAGCGAAATCTGGAAAAGTAGCCTTGGAACGGGTCAGATACGCTTTACCCAATTTAATTTTGTTGGATGTAATGATGCCAGAAATTGACGGATTTGAAACCTGCCGTCAATTAAAAGCAGCCCTTGACACAAAGGATATTCCTGTCATTTTTATGACAGCACTCTCCGACACTGCCAATAAAATAAAAGGTTTTCAAGTTGGTGCCGTGGACTATATCACCAAACCCTTTCAGCAAGAGGAAGTCCTGTCACGGGTTAAATTGCACTTAAAGCTAAACGAGCTAGCTGAAAAATTGGAGCAGAAAAATCGTCTTTTGGAGCAAAAAGTTGCAGAAGTCAGCCTTGCTTATAATGACTTACAACAAATACAAATCAAGCTGATTCAAAGCGAGAAACTGTCTAGTTTAGGACAGATTGTTGCTGGAATTGCTCATGAAATTTACAATCCCATAAATTTCATTTATGGCAACCTTATCTATGCTAACGAATACACCCATGATATCTTAAACCTCCTGCGTCTTTATCAAGACGAATACCCGCTCCTAACTCCTCGCATTCAAGCAAATATGGCAACAATTGACCTCGACTTCCTTCAAAATGATATTTTGAAGTTGTTTGACTCCATCACGTTAGGGGCACAACGCATTCAGGAAATTGTGAAATCGATGCGGGTTTTCTCGCGGATAGACGAAGCTAACATGAAAGCGGTAAACATCCATGAGGGGATTGACAGCACGCTCACTCTTTTGAATTACCGCTTAAGGGCAAAACCAGAACGTCCCAGTATTGTAGTAGTTAAAGACTACGGTCAGCTACCACTGGTTGAGTGTTGGGCAGGACAACTCAATCAAGTTTTTATGAATATTCTTACCAATGCCATTGATGCATTGGATGAGTACAATCAACAGCTTTCATTTGAAGAGATTAAGCAGCAACAAAACCGCATTGAGATTCGCACCGCAATGATTGGAGATGATAGGGTTGCTATTCATATCGCTGATAATGCTTTGGGAATCAGTGAATATGTCAAAGCTAAACTATTCGAGCCTTTTTTTACAACAAAATCTTTTGGAAGAAACGGATTGGGTTTATCTATCAGTTATCAAATTATTGTAGAAAAGCATGGTGGCAATCTCTACTGTCAATCTACCCTTGGAAAGGGTACAGAATTTATAATTGAAATTCCAATTAAACAGCCAATTAAGGGAAAAAGCGTTTAACTAAGCAACTAAATCCTGGTAACAAGGCAGAAGTTACTAAATCCTTCTCAAACAAAGTTGCTACCAACTTCAGTTGACCGTTTTCTCGGCGATAGATTTCAAGTTTGCGCGATCGCCAATCTGCTATCCAATACTCGCGCACTCCACTCGAAGAATAGAGTTTAAGTTTAGCAACTCTGTCTCTTTTCTGGTCTTGCTGGCTTTCAGATAATACCTCAACAACTAATTCTGGAGCACCTGTTAAATACCCTTGTTCGTCAATCAGTTGTATATAGGTTTCCTTTGTTACCCATACGACATCAGGGATGACATTATTGGTATCTGAAAATATAATTCCAGGACTGGGAATTGTTTCTCCTAAATTGCTTTCCTCAGACCAAGTGTTAAGTTGCTGAAAAATCCGCCCACAGGTTTGCTGATGCCTTGAATGAGGTGCCCTTGTCACACACAACTCTCCTTCAATAATTTCATAGCGCGTCCCCTCATTTTCTGGCAACAGATCTAGATCGTAAACCGTCCAGTGGATGTCCTCTGTTCTTGCCTGACTCATCGCCCGAACTCCCTATCTTGATTAAAGTAGTTTAAAACACTGAAGGCAATCAATGAATTTAGATGACCTCATTGAATAACTAATAATACTTCATAAAAATGGATTATTCCTTTCCCACTATCAGATTACTAGTTTTCTTTTCCTCCTTTGCACCCGTGTAGTTTATTCAGAGAGGTAATCTTGAAGCAGGAAAGGAGTAAGGTTAAACTTCTTGCCAATATTTATAAGCCGTGTAAGCCATAGTCACAACTCCGGTAATGATGGCAGATTCATCCACATCAAAAAGGGGATGATGCAATGGGTAATTCAAGATTCTATCTTTGAAACCCACACCTAAACGGAACATGGAACCGGGAGCGTGTTCTAAATACACGGAAAAATGAAGATAGCGTTGCAGGTAAATGCCAACAGACAACCCACCAGCTCCACCACCGACAACAATCACGTCATAAACACGATCGGCACGTTCTGAGAGATTTTGCTTTGTCAGTTTCATAGCACGCTCCAAGATGCGATTGCAAATACAAATCAATCCTGATTAGGGACAGATACGAAACAACAACAAATTCATGATTGTGTTTCAATTGACATTTTGACTGGCTATAGATGCTTACAGATACTTCAAGCATAGCGCTCTTCCATCACCCTCTCTAGAGAAAAAAGAATAATCATTGCTACACAAGAGTTTCAGGCAAAACTGATGATTGCATAGTGCTTCTTGTTTGATTGGACTTTGGATAAGGTCTGAATTGGTGTTAATTTTTGCTCAGTTTATAGTTCAGAATTTTGCTCAAATTACGATTGAACGCACACTCATAGCTACTTAACATGATTTGTCAAGTAACACTTGACAATTGGTTTTGCAAATATGTAAAGTAATACTTGACGACCAACAGACAAAGCCAATGAAAAACCGACTGAAAGAACTTCGACAACTGCATCAATGGTCACAATCTGACCTCGCCAGAGAATTAGGAGTTAGTCGTCAGGCGGTCAATGGTTTTGAATCCGGCAAGTTCGATCCCAGCCTTGAGATGGCTTTCAAAATTGCCAGCCTGTTCAATGTTGCAATCGAAGACGTTTTCATCTATGAGGCAAAGAACTCTATGCAAACACTAGTCGATCGAGTCAAAAACTTCTTTGGCTTCGAGTTTGGTTTCGAGCGGTTCACTGAAAAGGCAATCAACGCAATCAATTTCGCCCGAAATGAGGCAACGCGATCGCACAACTCACTTGTTGAGCCAGAACATCTGCTTGCTGGCTTGTTAGCAGACCCAACTACAACAAGTGCTCGTTTACTTCGAGCCAATGGTGTGACCCTGAACATCGAAACCAGTGAGGGTTCTTTTGAATCCCTTTTGAATCCAAAGTTTAGTCCACAAAGTAAGTTCGTTCTAGAGCTTGCCTTACAAATCGTTCGGCTTCAGGGTAAAAGATTAATTGGAACCGAACATCTCTTGTGGGCTTTGGTTCGACTAGCTGAGACAGACAAGACCGCTCTGAGTGACTTATTTCAACGTTACAAACTTGACAAGGAGACCCTGAACAATCAACTAGCAGAAACGGTCTAGATTCAGACCAAAAACCCACGTTTCTAGAATAGGGAATGAGCTTTCTTTCTCAACCCACTTCTAAAGGGGGCGATCTCAGTTAAAATTAAATAGTTAAGCATAAAGTCTGAATTCTTGGAAGAAACAATAACATGACTGAGACAGCGGAAAAACTCAAGCTTGAACTTTCTCAACTCTCTCTACAAGAACGTGCCGAACTTGCACACTTTTTGATACATTCCTTAGATGAAGGTGTCAATGATGATGTAGAGACTGCTTGGGATACAGAATTAACCCAACGCTTGGAAGATATTCATAGCGGAATAGCGATTGGCGAAGCATCAGATCGAGTGTTTTCTCAGTTACGCGAAAAGTATTCATGAAGTTTATTGTTATCCACACTGCAGCTCGAAAGGAGCTTGATGCTGCGATTGCTTACTATGAAGAGCAAAAAGCAGGCTTGGGACTTGATTTATTATCTGAAGTAGAGAAAGCTATTGGGAAGATTCAACAAAATCCCAATTTAGGAACGCCACACAAAATCACAGGGGTACGTCGTTACACTATTCAACATTTCCCCTATCTCATTTTTTATACAGAACTTGAAGAGATTATTTGGGTGATTGCAATTGCACACGGAAAGCGCAAACCGGATTACTGGAAAAAGCGGAAAATTGAGATGTAACGAGATGATTATCTTTATCCCGTACATAGATAAGAGGGCGGGCGAGGACGCCTACCCCACAAGATTTGGTCTAATAATCTGAGAATTGCTCAAAGACAGACTTAATATCATGTCCGGGTAAAGACTTATCATTAAGGCAGATGGGGAGATGGGGAGATGGGGAGAGGGGGAGAGGGTTTTCCGGTTTTTGCACAGATTGTTTAATAATAACTAATTAACCGGACTGAATATAAGTCAGTAAAGTCGATGAGTTCAGTCGAATGCAATCCGGAAGCAGCAGTTACGCGATCGCAGTTAAAATCAAATAGTGGAGCCTAGAGCAAAAGTTATTTGGAAGACTTAGAGAATATACAGTATGCCTTATAGCCAATTCGATTCTATAGGAAAAGTCAAATCTGCTTTTGGAATCTCCACTGTCGAGGGAGTCCGTTTTTTTCCTCAAATCTCACCATGTGAACCTTCCTCAACTTTAACTGAATTTTTAGAAGAAAGTTTACCCTTAGCTATAGCAACTGGTAGTGAAAAAGCTCGTTCAGAATTAATTGTTAGTCCCGTACTGTTGGAAGTGCGAAAACTTCTTAAACGTCAGATTAGTTTATTTTCAGGTGAAAACTTTGATGTTGATTCTTCAGTTGGTCTAAATGGTAGATGCGACTTTCTTATTAGTCGTTCACCTGAATTACTAGAGATAGAAGCCCCTGCAGTGATTATTGTTGAAGCAAAACAAGCTGATTTGAAGTTAGGTATAGGTCAGTGTGTTGCAGAAATGATAGCAGCCCAAAAGTTTAATGAGTTGAAGGGAAATCCGACAAACACAATTTACGGCAGTATTACAAGCGGTACGCAGTGGCGGTTTCTCAAATTAGAAGAGAAAACAGTCACAATCGATCTCACAGATTATCCTTTACCACCAGTAGACCAAATTCTTGGTATTTTGGTTTGGATGGTACAAAATGGGTAACCTGACATCTTGCACCTTCTCAATAAAGGGGTGGTGGGCTTTAGCCCTACCTACGTAATAATAAGCTTTTCAGCCTATTATTTTCGCTTGGGAAATGGTGGTGCAAGATATGAGTAACTTTACTTAACCTCGAAAGGAGCTTGATGCTGCGATTGCTTACTATGAGGAGTAAAAAGCAGGATTGGAACTCCACATTTTCTGGAAGTGGCTGGTGTTAATATAGCCAAGTGAGAAGAATTTTATAGATGCTGTAAGTAGTGGTTATCTTATTCTGATTAAAATCGGCTCAGCAGTTTTCCCATGACTGCTGTAAATTGTTCAGCACCTCTGGAAAGTTAAAGTCTGTTACATGGCATCAAAAAAGTCCCAGATCCACTAAAATACACTATGATGAAGAGGCATCAATGATGTAAGGCGAGATAAAACATCTCTCAAGCCAATAGTGTAGTTAGATGGTAGAATAACTTGATGAGACATTTTGAAGAAATTACTATTCAAAACTTTCGAGGAATCCAAGATCTAAAGTTGCAGGGCTTGGGACAAATCAACTTACTAGTTGGAGTGAATAATTCTGGAAAGACAAGCGTTTTAGAAGCTATCTCCGCTTATTGTTCTCCTCTTGATTTACGTGAGTTAGTAACCACGGCGAGACAAAGAGAAAGAGAAAACCTTGTTGATAGAATTCCTACACTTGATGCTCTTTTATGGATGTTCCCGCAGAGCAAAGATGTAGAGAAAGGTACTTTAGATCAAAGTGAAATTGTAATATCGAGCCTTGGTTCGTTCCCGGTAAATCAGCTACAAGTACTTTATCAAAAAATTGAGGGTGTTCGGTTTGTAACAGCATCAAGTCGAAATCGTAGGATGAGTTTGAGCAATCAAAATTTGGATGATGACGAAGACAGTTTGCAAGAGGAAATCCAGCAAGGTATAGATTTGGAATTACAAGTTCACACAAATCAGCTTACTTCAAGCGGAGAGAAAGAAGTTTTCACTAGAAGGTTGCAACTTTGGGAAAGGGATCGGTTGGTTGCAAGAACTGGTGAAGCAAGTCTCAACTTGCCAGTTTATATGATTACACAATTCTCCCATCGTACTGAACGCGTCCAAGCCAGAGCACTTACAGAAACAAGAATGTCGAACTTTACGGCTCAAGTTATTCATCTTTTACAAAAGATGGATTCTGGAATAATTGGTCTGGAAATTTTGACACCTTTAGACCGCCCTATTGTATATGTTAACCATCAGCAATTGGGACTTGCTCCGTTAAGTACATTTGGAGATGGTGTTCGGCGCTTACTTTTCATTGCAACAAAACTTGTTAAAGTAAGAGGGGGAGTTCTCTTGATTGATGAAATTGAAACCGCAATTCATACAGAAGCTCTTCACCAATCCTTCTCGTGGTTAATTTATTGGTGTCGAGAAATGGACATACAACTATTTGCAACCACTCATAGCCTGGAAGCTATTGATGTACTTTTGAATGCTACTCAAGAAGAAAATGATTTAGTGACATTTCGATTAGAGCGAGCAGAATCATCAACTAGTGCAGTTCGTTTAGATCAATATTTACTTCATACACTTCGTGAAGAGCTAGGACAGGAGGTTCGTAAGTGAGCCTCCGGTATGCTCTTATTGGTGTCGAAGGTCCACACGACCAAGCATTTGTAAACAAAATTCTTCAGCTTCTTGGATTTAGAAATTTTAACGGGAAAAGAGAAAATCTCGATCCTTTCTGGGAAGTTTTTATTCCAACATATCCACGTGGAAATGATTTATATAAGCGCCTTGATATGCCTTCGATATTGTTCACAGATACTTTATCTGTAGCTGTATACGTTGGAGAGGGCAGCAATTTAGGACTACGGCTTTCTGCAACTATTCAGGGACGTGGCAATAACTCACCAAATTACAGAACTGACATTTCTGCTTTTGGTATTGTTGCTGATTCAGATGATAACTCCCCCGACCAAATTGCAAAACGATACCACCAACATTTCGATAAATGCTTTCCGAATTTTCCAGACCAAGCGGGGATTGTAGACTTGAATTCCCCCCGAACAGGTATTTTCGTATTACCTGATAATCTCAATTCAGGTGTTTTAGATACCCTAATTTGTGAGTGTGGTGAGATTGCATATCCAACATATATGGAAAGAGCACGTTCTTACTTAAAGAACTTCTCTGCAGAGGAAAGAAAAGAGGAGCTACGCTGGAAACCTTTTGATTATGAGAAGGCTTTAATCGCAACAGTTGCTAGTGTTTTGATGCCAGGAATGACTAACACAGCAAGCATAAGCCGTAATTTGTGGGTTTGTGAACAGACACGGCTACAAGCTCCTGGTATTTCCAATTTTGTAAACTTTCTAGAGCAACTTTTAGATATAACTTAAGAAGTTAATATTTTGCCCAAAAAAATATAATCAGAGCAAAACATATCCGGAAGGCGATCGCAACTTTTTTAAGACAAAGCGCGATCGCACTATAGTTGTTGTATCGCAAGCCAACATATCCTACGCAAGAGAAATGCAACCCAATACTCTCTATGCAGGCATCAATTGCTGGATGCGCTGTGGTTCCTCTCCAAGCCAATCCGGATGCTGGGCAGTGCTATCGAAAATGGATGTGGTTTTGAAGGGCTCAAACTCTCCACGTGATGCTGCTTTTGCTGTTTTTGCCAACAAGGATTCTACAGAGAGATCGCTCATTGGTTGGAAAGTACGCACGGCTTCAAAAGCCTGTTCGAGAATTTCCATGCTGTCAATTCCCGTAATCACAACCGATGTCGGCAGATTCAGGGCATAGTGCAGACACTCAATTGCTGTTACAGTATTTGACCGTAAAAGAATACCGTTTGCCAAGCTTTTCATGCCAAGAATGCCGATGTTTTGTTTGACTAGTTCTGGCACAACCAGCTTCGCGAAACTTCGGTAATGTGCATCCATGACATTAAGTGGCATTTGAACGGCATCAAATTTAAACCCGCGATCGCCTGCAACTTCAAGCATATGCAGATGAATACAAGGGTCTTTATGCCCGGTGAAGCCGATGTATCTTAATTTACCAGCTTCCCGCGCCTCAATGAAGGCGGCATTCGCCCCTTCTTCATCAAAAACTCGGTGAGGGTCTTCGTAGCGAAGAATTTCGTGGTGCTGGACGAGATCGATGCAATCAACTTGAAGGCGTTGAAGGGATTCGTCTATCTGTCTTGCTGCTTCTTTCTTAGATCGACCGTCAATTTTTGTCATCAGGAACACTTTGTCTCGGTAGCCATCGCGGAGTGCTTTCCCCATGCGAATCTCGCTGACCCCACCGTTGTAATCCCAACTGTTATCCATAAAGGCGTCGGTTGAATTGAGTCACAAAACCCAACAAAACCCCGTGTTTAAATCATGAGAATCGTCGGTTGAATTGAGTCACGAAATCAAACAAAACCCCGTGTTTAAATCATGAGAATCGTCGGTTGAATTGAGTCACAAAACCCAACAAAACCCCGTGTTTAAATCATGAGAATCGTCGGTTGAATTGAGTCACAAAACCCAACACAACCCCGTGTTTAAATCATGAGAATCGTCGGTTGAATTGAGTCACAAAACCCAACACAGCCCCGTTTTCAAATCATGAGAATTGTCGGTTGAATTGAGTCACAAAACCCAACACAACCCCGTGTTTAAATCATGAGAATTGTTGGTTGAATTGAGTCACAAAACCCAACACAACCCCGTGTTTAAATCATGAGAATTGTTGGTTGAATTGAGTCACGAAACCCAACACAATCGTACACTTGTTAAGTAGAAGTACTAACCACTAACTCCTCACAATCTTCAACTAACCAACCCTGCTCGTAAAGCCAAAACTGCCACTTGTGTGCGATCGCTCACACAAAGCTTATTCAAAAGGTTGCGGACGTGAGTTTTGACAGTGCCTACAGTAATGTAGAGTTTCTCAGAAATGTCTGCATTACTGCATCCATCCACAATGAGCTTGAGTACCTCCAATTCTCGGGCGGTTAGGGGATAGCTTGGAATCACCTGGCTCTGCTCTGGTGATAAACCATTGATGACAACTGTTGAATTTTCAGGGCTTGAGTGAGCTGCGGCATAAGTTTTGTTGCTGTGCTGCAGAATAATACGGGCAATTGCTGGGTCAATCCAGGCGTTACCCTCGTGGGTCAAATGCACGGCATCTGACAATTTTTCAACACTGCCATCCTTCATATAGTAGGAGTCTGCCCCAGCTGCAAAGGCGGCGAGTACAGTATCCTCAGTATCTTGCATCGTCATGATCAAAATTTTGGTTTCAGGCATTTCGCCCTCTTCCTGAGAATTTTTGAAATGCTGGGTCAATTCAATTCCGCTCATATCAGGCAGACCCACATCTACAATGGCAACATCTGGTCGTGTTGATTTCAGAAGCTTTAGACCTGACCTTCCATCCCTAGCTTCACCAATGACCTCAATTCCTTGCTGTTTTTTTAAGGCAGCAGTTATACCGATACGCGTAAGGTCGTGGTCTTCAATCAAAACAACGCGAATTGCATTCATGGTAAAGCCTCAATTCTTATATATGAAGAGATGCTAAATTAACTCTTTAGTATCGCTCTGGTGCTTGTAAGAGCATTCTAAAAGGCTGGAACGATTTCAGTCTATCTCTCCTCAGAACTGTCTATAAAATCGCGTCTTATCCGTTAGAAACAGGTAGAGCGATTCGTGAGAAAGCCTTGATATGTTATCACGATTCATCCTTTCGACTGCGATCGCTATTTAATATGGATGATAGAAATATATCAAAAGGCATACTTTTTCAAGAAAAAATGAAATGCCTGCATAAATTATGATAATAAGTATATAGTACTTGCTTCATGATTTTCTATTTTTTAAATTGTCAAAGAATTAGAACCCCGGCTTGGTACTTCACGGTTTACAAGTACAGGGATAAGTTCAAGCTAAATCCGGGCAATAGGTCTTCACCCGATAATGTTAAAAAACTCATAATCTGTAGTTATTTTTGCTTAACTACCCTCTATTCTCAACGAACAATCTTTCAAAAACTCATTAGCTTAACTGCGGTATTTAGAGTTGGTCGGGATCGACTCCCATTGACCGCAACCGCTCAGCCAAACGGCTCGCTTTGGCATCAGCTTCATCGGCTCGTTGTTGCTCGTAGTCAGCCCGTTCAGCGCCAGTGGGAATCACTTGACTATCGCGGTTGCACCAGCGTAGCCACGTTCCTCGCTGTTCCTCAAACTCACCTTCCCAGACCGTTAACCCCAGCCCGACTGTTTCCAGCCACGGCAGCGTTAATTCTATATACATACTTACCTGCATTCAAGGCAAAGACGCGTAATAGCGCCCCATTCATTTGTTCTGGCTCTTGAATCTGTTCCAGGGGGTCGAACACTGCGTAGTAAGCTACCCCAATTCTTGCATAGGTGTTTTTTTTGCTATCCAGCTCATTTCCGACCTTGTTAGAAACAATTGCGATCGCCACTTCAGGTACTTTGCCAAACTCCCAGACGAAGTAACTGCGGTTTCGCTTCTGCGACCAATCAGCAGGCATTTGTACACCCAAGCTCACAAAAACATCTGGAACCACCGGGTCTTGCTTGACGGCAAAGAATACTCCCACGTTAGCAGCCGCAATAAAAGGAGCAGGCAGCACCCGCGAACTGTAAAGCGGTTCGACGAGCAGCCGTTGTTGCTTTTCCGACTGAAAGTTGTCCACGGGTGTATCATCCTCAATGACTGTGTTGCTGATGTCAGGGATGGCAATTTCTTCTGTGTCAAATAACTGCTGAGACATGGCGACATGGAGGTTACTTAAACTATCCTACTCATTTCTTGAGATTATAATTATGAACTCTTGATTTTTCAGGATAACTTATAGCTTGGAAGTCTCCAACCCAAGGTTCGTCGAATTGTTGAGTTTCGTTCCTCGACCTAACGTTTGTCGAATTGTTGAGTTTTGTTCCTCAACCCAACCCACACAATTATGTCACCACCAAAGTTGCTAACCGATCCTTTTCTACAACTACCAACTAAAAATTCAGTACGAGTAGTTTGGTTTACCGAGTTTGCTGGTTCTGAGCATATAGTTGCTTACGGTAAAAATCTTGCTAACACTGCTGTTGCTACAACCACCAAACTTAGCCGCACGCGGGAAGACCAGAATTCAAGAGTGGGAAACCAAACCTATGATGGGCAAATTTATCAACATCCTGTCTTGCGTGATATTTGGCGACATGAGGCAGAGGTGACTGGTTTAACTCCTGATACACGTGTTTCTTACCGCGTAACTAGCGTCCGGGAAGATGGCGAAAGCACGAGTAGCAATGTGTTCACTCTTGCACCCACTCCAAGCCCAGGGACAGCACTCAAAATTTTGTTGACTTCTGACCATCAAATCAAGCCAATGGTGGCAGCAAATTTGCAAAAAGTCATAGAAACAGTTGGACAAGTCGATGCAGTTTGGTTTGCTGGTGATTTAGCAAATATTCCCGATCGCGCTTCAGAATGGTTTGACGATAATCGTGGTGGAGCGTTTTTTCCTTGTTTGCAGGGTCATGCCAAGTATCAAATGGACAATAGCGGGGAGCGGGTATTTTATACTGGCGGAGAAATTATTCAACACGCCCCCATGTTTACTTGCATCGGTAACCACGAGATTATGGGGCGCTTGGGGAATGGGAGCTTAAACAGCGAATTTGATGATACCATTCCTCGTGCTGTTGCTTTGAAGTTGTACGGTAGCGAATCAATCAAAGACAATTCCTTTAATACTGATACCTACGAAGAAATTTTTACCCTACCGCAAAGTCAAGAAGGCGGAAAAACATACTACGCAGTCAGCTTCGGTGATGTCCGGTTAGTGGTGCTGTATGCAACAAATATGTGGCGGACTCATAACTGCGATGCTAATGCGAGGGGTAGATACACCGAACGAGAAAAAGATTTAAACAATCCAGAGAATTGGGGTTACGGGCAACATATTTATGAGCCAATCGCCAAAGGCACCAAGCAGTACAATTGGCTTGTGCAAGAACTAAACAGCCCTGAATTTCAGCAAGCAAAGTATAAAGTTGTGATGTTGCACCATCCCCCCCATTCCTTAGGGGATAACATAGTTCCAGCATATACCGACCCAGTACAGATTATTGAACGCGATGCTGAGGGCAACATCAAGGCAGTACGTTACGAGTACCCTAAAGATTCCGATTACATTACCCGCGATGTTATGCCTTTACTGGAGGCAGCCGGCGTACAGTTAGTATTGTACGGGCATTCCCATTTATGGAACCGCTTTGTCAGTTCTAGTGGAATGCATTTTCTAGAAACATCAAATGTTGGGAACTCTTACGGTGCAGCTTGGGGAGATAACAAGCGAAAAGTGCCTGTGGGGGATCAAGAACATTATGCCGAACTTGGAGATCCATACGGTTTAGAACCTGTGGTACCAACAATCTCCCCGTTTTTTGACAAAGATGGTCGTCCAATGCCGTATATTGCAAGCAATGACTTTACTATTTTTAGCATCTTCGATACGGGTACGGGTAAAGTCAGCAGCTACCTGTTTGATACAAGGAAGCCGGATTCGTCGGTTATTAAGTTTGATGAGTTTGAGTTAAAGAAATCCTAGGAATATAACGGTTCTCGGTTGGGTGCAATACACGTTGGAGGGCGAACAACCGTATGCCTGTCGGCAAGCTACGCTAACGCCCCTACATTTATCCTTCATACTTCTCCAGAGGAGACGCTACGCGAACAGCCCTTCTGTACTAGTTCTACTGTTTATGTTTTATTTAATACATTTAATGATTCCGTACAATCCACTTGTTTCTATTTGTATATTGTCTGAATGAAAACCTGCTGTTAATACGATATTTCGCAGTTCTTCTGGTGAAAAGAACTGAAACACGATGCTAGGATATGGTCTAAGAAAAGTCGTTGCTAACAGTTTGCCACCAGGGCGTAAGGCTTGGTAAATATTGCGAATTCCTTCACTAGGATTTGCCCAACAGTGCATTGCAGCCCCAGCATAGATAGCATCTATGGAATTTGGTGCTAGAGGTAATGCTTCTACATCTGCTCGGATGATAACAATTTCTGACGGTGATATGCCTTCCAATTGCATTTGTTGTTGCAGCTGTGTCAGCATTGTTTCTGAATAATCTACAGCTAAAATCTGTTCGCACTTTCCCCACTTTACCAAGCGACGTGCCATTATGCCCGTACCACAACTAACATCTGCTACAATTCCCGGATGTTGACCAAAAAATTCCGTACACAGTTGGAATTCAGCATCTATACCTCCAAAGTTCCGCAGCCCAGCTGCCCAAAGTGGTGGTAAAATACGCTCGTATAAAAAAGAAACAATAGGAGAGCGAAACAACTCTGTACGTAAAGGTTTTGTCTCTGTTACGGAATTTTCATTCTGCCTTTGTAAAGCTTCAGAGGTTAAATCCATAACAGAGGGTATTTTTGCGAATTCTTGTTGGAAAGAATTATGGCATCTATTACACTGTTGTGGAATTTCAGTTAAAGTTTTGCGGCATAGAGGACAAGCTATAATGTCTTGTAGTGTGGACATAAGTTTTTTCTGCTCTAGAGTTTATTTTTTACTCATTGTTATCAATGTTATCAATTCCAAGAGAACGCAGTCTTTGGGCTAATTTTTCAGCCCGTTGTCGTTCTTGTTCTAATGCTAATTGAGCTTGTAATGCGACTTCTTCAGGTGTTGGAACTAAATCGCCTTCAGCGGTAAAGTAGCGCAGTTTTTCAGACTCAATACCCAGATACAATCCTAGTTCCTCGCTCCAACGCCAGCCCCTTTCATTGGGTGCTATCTCTTGATATTGACTACCTACAAGTCGAAAGCCAACAAATTCTAGAGTTTCTGGTGAAAACCAGAAATACTCAGATGTGTGAAAACGATCTTGGTACAAGTTCTTTTTCAAAGTTGGGTCTGTGTCAGCAGTGGAGGTAGATAATAACTCGATAATCAAATTTGGGTATTTGCCATCTTCCTCCCAAACAACCCAAGCATTCCGAGGACGTTTTTCAGTTTGTTTAACTAAGAAAAAGTCGGGTCCACGAAAGTCACGATTTCGTAATTGCTGTCGGCTAAAATAAACAGTGAGGTTGGCTCCAATGAAATAATCATTTCTACCGCGCCATAACCATTCTAAACAAGTAACGAGCAGCAGAAGCTGCATATAGTGTAAAGAACTTTCCATTTCTGGCTCATCGCTTAGTAGCTGACTGGCGTCAGGCATCATTGCTTCCAGTTGCTGAGGAGTTAATACCATATAGAAAGATAACCGAAGAATCTGGCTCTTTACTAAATTAACAAATGTAAATGAGAGCCTTGTTGAGTTTTACTGACCTCAATGCGGGCTTGGAAAGCTTCTTTGAGGTGGGGCATATGAGTGACAGTTAAGATACAGGAGAAATCAGAGGCGATCGCATTAATTGCAGCAATCAGGCGATCGCATCCTTCAGCATCTTGTGTACCAAACCCTTCATGCTGTGAACCGTACCACCAAGCCCAAATAAACCGTGTCTAGTCAAGTCAATATGGACTTGGAGCAACCGAGCGGCTTCGCCGTTGATTCTTGTAAAAGCCGATATTTGACACCCTTGACTTCCTAATCGGGTAGACCGAATCATAATGGGTTTTGAAATTCCTCGTCTTTTGAAGCCGTTCACTTCCATAATTACTTCGTTGCCTGAAACTGATTGGCTGGCAATACCGAAAACTGGAACTTCAATAGTAAGCAAACCCTCTAACCGACCACTTTCGAGCTTCCAGTAAGGATACGCTGGTTTAGGAGATTTCAGAGAGCAGTCTGCATTAGTCTGCACACCATAATGCACCTGGTTACCGTTATCACTCTTGGTAATGAAGAAAATACTATTGAGCCTTGTAGCATAGGCGTGGGTGGTTAGAACAAGTAACAATGTGATGGCACCATATATGAAGGAAAGACTTGCGAGCCTCTTTGGTAGCTCAGACATAAATTTCAGCATTTGATTTCCAGTTAGTGGTTTAGCAATATTCTGTTTTTTGGCACGGTGATACTGCCATCTCTGAATTATCAAACAAGAGCAACTTGAATCTTTTACACAGTTCCTTAGATTTACAAAGAGGAAGGAAATGGCTGCCAAATTATCACAAAGCTATACTTTACTTACAGTCGTAACTATGACAGTCCCCGTAAAAAGGACTGATTGGTTCAACGCTTTGTGCAGGAGAGGGCTCAGGTTCGGGCTGATAGTTGCGATCGCTTATTTCCCGATCTCGCATTTCTTGGCTTAGGTCAGTTTGTTGTTGAGTTTCGTCATAGCAACCGACGAGTGCGATCGCAACTAAAGCGAGAGTTGATAACCGAATCATAAATTTCATAGGACTGTTCAATAGTTGATTTTTCATTTTGGTAATTTACTTTGGTGTGTATTTTCGTTTATCTAATTACGGGGTCAAATGAGCAGCAATCTTGTATCTCTCACAATCTATATACGGACTAGGCTCACCCCTTGCTGCAAAAGACTTAATTTTTTTTTGAGTTTGATGCTGTAGTAGCGATCGCACTCCTGCTTAATCTAGATACGTAGGAGAGTTACCCCGTGCTGCATAACACTCAAAAAACTTTGCTATAACCTGATACCTAACCCACTAAAATAGCGATGCAAGGTTGTTTCAGTAGCGATACTCTGTTGTCTGCTGTCCCGAACTACTTCCACCACTACCACCGATTAAAATTGAAATCTTTTGTTGCCGTCCAATCATTCTTTGTGATAATAAATCCATTTGTTTTTCAAGTTTTTTAATACTTGATAATGATGACTTGCTTTTTAGTTTTGCGTTCTTCTTCTGCGACTAATCTTATTCGTTCTTGTTCGAGCGATTCACTTTCCTGTTGTGTTTTTTTCGTTGAAACTTCAAGTTCAGACTGTTCTGAGTTTTGCAGAATTTTATCGGTACAGCCAATGAACACTACAAAGCAAACTCCAATAATAAATGCTTTTTGCAACATACTTACTTATCCCTTTTTTGGGCAGTTTCCTATTGTTTACAATATATATACGTATTAAAGTCACCTTGTACTGCAAGCGGTGAAGAAATTTCTCTTGAGGGTTACACCAGTCCAACTAAAATAGCGATCGCACCAAGCAGTGAGTGACTGATGATGATACTATGTAAATTCCGATACTTTGCATAGTGACAGCCCCAGAACAAACCAATGATAAATGTGAACAGCAGCGTGGGTACATCTTGATAGATGAGATGAACAAAACTGTAGAGTGACGTGGAAAGCAGAATCTGTAACCAAATCGCCAACTTTGCTCTAGAAAAAATACCGAATAAAAAGCCGCGATACAAAAACTCTTGTACAGGAGAAGACACACCAACAAAGAAAAGATAGAAAGTCCATTTGTATGCAGAGTTGTCGATGCGTGACCCTTGCATCATATAATAAATGAACATGAGTAAAGCAGAAGCCAGGGTCGGTAAAGCGATCGCTTTGAGAGAAAGTCCCAGGTGTTGTTTAGTAAATCCTAGTTCTAAAGTAGAGAATCGGTACAGTCGAGCGATCGCTAAAATAGCTACAGCAGCCAAGATCAGGATATAAAATCGCCAGGAGAAAGGAACTAATCCCAGATAAATCACTAAAACAGGCCAAATGTATGCCAAGCTTACAATCAGCATGACTTTCTGTTGTTCTTTGCTGACTAATTTACCTTGCATATTTACTCGTCTCCAACACCACGATCGATTAACCGTACGAACAAAAAGAAAAATAAAGCAGCAAAGAAAATGCTACTTGCAAACCAAGGAGTCAGGGGATTGGTACTATTCATTCCAAACACGCGATCGACAATAGAAACGCCAAACCAGCTACCTAGAAGCGTCAAACCAAAACTACCTAACAAGAATGACAACAAAATAGGCTGATATTTTTTGGTGGCGCTTCTGTAGATGCAGCTAACAGTTGGCGAAAATATAATGGTAATAATTGCGTAAAGAAGAATATTAATTCCGGCTAGGGTACCTTTAAATTCAGGTGAAAATAACAGGCTTTTGGTATGCTCTATGCTGTAGCTTTGAAAGGGCACCCACAACAGAATACCTAACTCACATATAATGACATATGTCAAGTATTTATTCTTGTTAAATATTGAATCTGGTTCAAGCCAAATTGTTACCACAAGTGCCAGAATTTGAACACCACAACTAATAATGGCAACAAAGCTGAGAGTGTAAAACCACCGACTAATCGAAAAAGCTTGAGTATTTTGTCGCCAAACGTCATAGGCGGTAGCAATCCGCAAAAGTCCTTGAAATCCCGCGATGTTATCGAATGTGTGAAGACGTTGTATAACTGGCTCTAACTCTGATTTTTTCAGAGTCAAATTTCCATCAACATCGAAAATCTGACGAGTATTAAAAATTTCTTGGGGAATGCTTTGAATATCTGCTGTTGAAGTTCTCCATTTGGAGTAGAGTTCGGGGAGTTGCTGTGCGTAAATTGTCGTTGTCGCATCGGATTTGAACTCCATTAACATCATGCGATCGCCAGTAATCTCAAAAAACAGCCCCCCCAATGTAAAAAACACAGTTACGAGTGTCATAATTACAAACGGGCGTGTCTTAACGCGAATCATGCAATGCGCTCTGTAAGCCGCAAACAGAGGCATCCAGAGAAACAGAGAAGGATAGACTACAAGTTGGGGGTAGAGTCCCGCGTAAAGTGTTAAGGTTTCCCAACCCTGAAACTCGCTGAATATGCCGATGGGTAGGCAAACCAGCACAGCGAGCGCAACTATGCCCAGTAGCATCTCCCATTGCCAAGATAACCTCCTCTCTGAAAACAAACGATTCCATGTCAATTCCTTAGCCAGAGGATTAGCAACAATCACAGGTAGCCAACTCTTACCAGGTTCAAATTTCTGTTGTAACTGCTGCCTTGCTGCATTCATCGATGCAAATAAAGAGCGATCTTTGACAAAAGCTGCAAGAAAATGCCTCAATAATTCTCTGGCAACAGAGGACTCAACCATTTCTCGCATGACAATACAGTAGGGCAGCGATAGCTCAGTTAACTGGTTTGCCAGTCCTAAGCCATCACAAGAATTAAAGATTGCCAGTTGCAACTTTTTGTTGATTGCACCTGCAAGTAAATCCTTCAGTTCCGTGATTTCGATAATTCCTTGTGCGCCGTCGGCTGGATTAATTTGAAAACGCCCAATCCGCCCGTCGCGATCGCTTTCACTATGTCCTGCAAAAAAGAAAATGTGCCAGCCTTGAGAGTCTTTTAACTTTTGTTCTAATTCTTTACGTGTAGGTTGTTTGAGGATATGGGGTTCTCCACCATGCTGTCTTAGACTTTTGATAAAATCTTCTTCTTTTGCAAAACCCAGCTTTTCGTCACCAAACACTACAAGTATGCGTGCAGTTGCTTTCAGTTGTGGTGTTTGCTTTTGAGTCAGCCGCTTGAAATTTGTGGCACTGATGGCAACTTCTACACCTTTGCTAGTGTACCCTGCCAAGGTATCCCATTCTTGCCAAGGAAGTCCCCGCAGTTGTCGGTCTTCCGTCTGCACAATAATCTGGACTTCATCCTTTTGTGTAATTTTCTCCCTAAATCTTTCCAAAAGCAGACTGACACGCGGATCGGGTTGTCCATTCTCATCAATCCAGCCATCCCTACCTAACCATTTGTTTAATTCGGCTTTCAAGGAATTAGCTAAGTCTGTAAGATTGACTACACCCGAAATCAGATTGTTCCGATTTTTAGTAACCCGACGATTACCTTGAAGACCAATATAATACTGCCATTGTTTGAATTTATCTTTGAGAGGTTTTGGTAGAGGAGAGAGAAATGAAACGAGTTCTTCTATTTGCCCTTCTCGATCATAGATGGTAAGGGTGACAGGCAAAACTTCAGAATTATTAAGTTGTACTCGTCCGCCAATTTTAAACGAGATTTGAAATGCCATTACAACTCCTTTTTAGGCGATGAAATATTCTCTAATCAAGGTTTCTCCTATCCGCAACTCTACCCAGAACTCCTCACCTGAAGCTAATTCCAGAGGAATAGAAATCAGGTCAGCCGCTTCATTTACTGTTTCGGTATAAATATCAGATTCGTCTGGTACACTGACCTGCATTCCTCTAGGTAAAAAAACACTTTCACTTTTGACATTAACTCTGACAAAAATTAATTCGTCATTACTTTGGGAAACAGAAAGTTGCATTTCAAATACTTGCCCTGCTAGTTGCAGCTTTTTCTTACAGGTGGCAGTTTTTAAATCCCGCATTGAGGGTTCCCAGTCTCCCTCATAAATATTATTCAACCAGTTTCTTAAGTAAGTAATTTTTTTTTCGGCAAATTCTTGGGTGAGCGTCAAGTAATCGATCAGGTCATCCATAGACTGTAAATCCGCGATCGCCACTTCTGCATCTGTAGTTTCGGAAGCAGGTATAAAACCAATCAGTGTCGCTGATTTTTCCGAACTAGCGATTTCTATAAATAAATAGCCAATGGCATCACTCAAGCTTTCATATGGTAAAATAGCGGACTGTTGTTTTGTAGTAATTACGCAACATTCCAAATTGCCCAATCCAAGCAGTTCTAGCTCGTTTGCTTCGTTCCACAAACGATGAACTGCATTCCATCTTTCTAGTTTGGCAAGATTAGTTTCGAAACCGAGCATCCGAAAATACGTATCAGCAATGAGTACAGCCAGGGTTTTAAAATAGATTCTTTGTTGGGCATCTTGAGTGAAGTACTGCGATGCGTAGGCTCTGGCTTGTCGGCGAAATGATGCAGTCACTGGAAAGGGAATTGCCAATTCTCGTAAGACATTTAGCTTATCGCTCATAGTTGTCTTCTCCAAAAAGCCGCTGATTTGTGTCTAACCACTCTCGCAAGCGGGATTCGCATTTTCTGCACCAATGGGATGTGACTGCACCACGTGATGAACCGACTTCCACAACGATTTCCTGCCATTCTTTACCGATAACGAGTCGCAAGTGGGCAAGCAATTGACAGTTAGCTTTCGGGTTATTTTCGATGTGGCAAGCTTTAAGAAGATCATCGGGATCATCTTTAATCCATTGAACAAATGATTCCCAAGTGTCGAGCAGTAAGTTAGCATCTATACCAGAAGTAACTCGATCTAAGGGATCGAGTCTGACCTCATCATTTTGATCGTTTTGCCATACAGATTGTCTGTGAGAGCGATCGCGTTGAGCAGTGCGAATTTCATCCGTGTACTGATGACGAAGACAGGTGTTAAACCAAGTCATGAATGAACCTCGACTTGGATCGTATTTATCGCAGATTTTTTTGGTTAAATTAAACATGGTTTTACATAGAGCCTCTTCATAGAGAGTTTCTTCATAAAGATCCCCTGCTGCTGGTCTCCAAATACGTCCCGATTTCTGAACGGCTCGAAGCAGACTATTCAGGGCTTTACGATGCTGTGGGCTAGCTGGTGAATGCCTGCAAGCCTCTTGAATGAGTGATTGCAGGTAGAGGTTTAGCTCGTTCATAAACTTATGACATTGTTCTAGAAGTGTCACTAAGCAGACGATAAACTCCACTACCATCTGTTACGAAGAGTAATGGGATCGTTCTGCAAAAAGATTGAGTAAATTGTAAAATTTTCCCCAAGAGTTTTCTCTTGTCAGAATTTACGTATAATTTAGTTGCAAAAGTCACTATAAAAAAGGAAAAGCTATATTGACAACGCTGTGGGATGGATACCAACAGTGGCGTCAAAATCTTTTTTAGTAGCACCCATCTTCACGGCAATTGCTACGCCTTGAATAATCTCAGCTGCACTTTCACCAACCATGTGAGCGCCCAGGACTTTGTCTGTGTGGGCATCTACCACCAGTTTCATCATTGTTCTATCTGTTCCACCTGTCAAACTGTGGTACATAGGGCGGAAGCGAGTGCGGTAGATTTTCACGCCATCCTCGCCGAGTTGTTCCTTGGCTTGAGCTTCTGTTAAACCGACGGTAGCCGCTTCCGGAGTGGTAAAGACGGCTGTTGGGACATCTTCGTGACTGAATATACGACGGTTATTACCGAATTCGCTATCAGCGAAAGCACGACCTTCGCCTATAGCGACAGGAGTTAAATTCATTCTGTCAGTTACATCACCGACAGCATAGATATTGGGTTGAGATGTTTGGCTGTATTCATTGACAGCGATCGCGCTCATAGTACTGTACCCCGGTCCTTCGATGTCGCTAGGAACTATATCCACATCGGCATTTTCTAAACCGAGTCCTTCGATGTTAGGCGCTCGACCTGTTGCTACCAGAAAAACATCAGCAACTATTGGTTCAGTATCTTCTCCGGATAGCATTAACTTTAGTCCCTCTGGGACGCGTTCAACTGCTTCTAAAACTGTGTTCTGGATGATTCGCACTCCGTGGTTTATCATGCCTTCTTGAATTCCAAGGCGGATGTCTTCATCAAACCCTTTCAAAATATGGTCTTTACGGATAATTTGCGTGACCTCACACCCCAAACCGCGCATGATACAGGCAAATTCCGTACCTATATATCCTGCTCCAATAATGGCAATATGCTTTGGTTTCTCCTTAAGATGAAACATCTCATTAGAAGTAATACTATTTTCTATCCCTGGAATATCTGGTTTAACAGGACGTCCTCCAACAGCTATCAAAATTTTATCCGCCGTCACCTTACGCGTTTCTACAGACTCACCATTGCGCGTCTCTAGCTCTACAGTATGCGGATCTACCAAGGAAGCACGGCTGCGAATTAGTTCGACTCCTGCTTTGTCTAAAAAGTGAATGTGAAGGTCGGATAGCCGCCGGACTTCTTTATCTATAGCTGTTGTGAGATGTTCCCAGTCTAATTCTGCTTCACCAACTTTCCAACCATAACCAGCTGCATCTTGAAATAAAGCGGGAAAGTGAGAACTGTAAACCATGAGTTTTTTGGGAACACAGCCACGAATCACACAGGTTCCACCAACTAAATCGTTTTCAGCAATAGCTACTTTTGCCCCATAACTTGCTGCGCGTTTGGAAGCTGCTAAACCTCCTGAACCCGCACCAATAACAAACAGGTCATAGTCATATGTCATAAGTGTATTTCCTTCAACGAATTAAAAAATTTGATACCACTTTACTAACGAAAAAAATCATTCGTAGAGTAAGGCGGTATCTTTCTAAATGCTTATACAGCAAAATTGATGAATCTATCTAGGAGAGATTCAAGAACTCCTCACCTGTAGTTGGGTGAATACCGATGGAATCATCTAAATCTTGCCTGGTAATACCTTTGCGAATGGCAACACCGAGAATTTGAATGATATCCGCAGCGTTTTCACCAACCATATGAGCGCCCATAACACGCTCTGATTCACCTTCAACCACTAACTTAATCGTAGCTTGTTCATTCGCTTTGCTGAGTTGAGAAGACAATGGTTGAAAGCGATTGCGGTAGCATTTCACCGAATCACCAAATTTTTCCCTTGCTTTTGCCTCTGTCAAACCCACGCCAGCTGCTTCAGGACGGGCAAAAACAGCAGAAGGAACCTCATGGTAATTGACTTTTTGCTTTTTTTTGCCAAAAACATTATTGGCAAAAGCATTCCCTTCTGCTTTTGCCACTGGCGTTAATTGAGGGCTACTTGTGCAATCACCTATGGCAAAAATATTTTCCCGAGTTGTACGATTGTATTCATCTACTTTGATTGTGCCTTTTTTCTCAAGTTCAACTCCAACTTTTTCCAAGCCAAGGTTTTTCGTATTTGGGGCGCGACCGGTAGCAACCAAAATCGTATCGGCTGCTATTGTTTTTCTTGAGTCGCCGACAATTAAGAGCAAACGTTCTTCCAAGTATTTAATTTCTCGAACCATGCTGTTGGTGATAAAACGAATACCTCGTTTACTTAAGCCTTGTTGAACACCGTTGCGAATATCATCATCAAACCCTGATAGGATTGTTTCATCTGTTTCTATGACGGTAACATCACATCCGAAAGCGTTCATCATACTGGAAAATTCTACGCCAATATAACCGCCACCAATAATGACTAACCGTTTGGGCAAGTAGGGTAAATGCAGCATCTCTCGGGAAGTAATAGCATATTCAACTCCTGGTATCTTTGGTTTGAGGGCATACCCACCGACAGCAATTAAAATTTTGTCAGCAGTAATGTTGCGACCGTCTATCTCTAGAGTGTGAGCATCCGCAAAACTAGCATGACCTCGAATGAGTTCAATTCCTGCTTCCTTTAACTGTTGAAGGTAGGAGTCTTGAATGCTATCGATATGCTTATCTACACACTTAATGAATTTTGTCCAGTCAAAGTAGGTTTTGCAGTCACTCCATCCGTAGCTAAGTGCTATTTCATTACCTATAGCGAAATCAGCGGCTTGGACAATGAGTTTTTTGGGAACGCAACCGCGATTTACACACGTACCACCAATAGCTTCTTTTTCAGCAATGGCGACACGCGCACCGTAGCTAGCTGCTTTTTTGGCGGCTGCTAGTCCCCCAGGACCAGCACCAATGACAAACAGGTCGTAGTCGAAGGTCATGGCTTTCGGGCAGAATGAAGAGCGAAGAGTTGATTCTTCTCTCTATCATCGCAATTCCTGGTCCAATCGACATCTATCCTGATTTCGATTTCATCAAAGAAGGAAAGTTCCCTGTTAAGCGTTAAGCGTTCCCTTCTTCCATGAGACAGACTACTACTGAAGTGGAATAGTTGTTGCAGAAGGTAACTTTTGGACAACCACTCTAGATTTGCGTACATTCTCTTGATAACCTTGTGGTTCTCCCAGTAGCACAACTGAGCATTGTATCTGCTTAACTACCTCAGTAGTGACGTCGCTGATGGCTACCTGACCTATACTTAAGCGGCGACGGCGCGATCGCAGTATAACCAGGTCGCTGGATTGACACGCCTTAACAATGGCACCAACCACATTATCTGACGGCAAAACTACGATTGTCGGACGGCTTTGTGGCAGGTTTCTGGAAACCAGTAGTTCCAACTGTGACTCCATCCAAGCAATTCGAGCGCGGGAAGTATGGCGATCGCACACGTGCAGTAGTGTGACCTCTGCCTGATTGCTATTTGCCAAAATCTTTGCAAATTCCATAATCCGCAACGTATCCTGGCTGATATTTTCAATAGGTATCAAAATGCGTCGGATGTTGCTGGGTGAATCCAAAAGGCGGGTCACAGCTACAGGGCAGTGGGATGCCCAAAGAACCCTATCGATGACATTGCCAAACAGACGAGCACGCAGCCCAGTATTTCTACCCCAACCCATGACCACTAAGTCAGCATTTTGCTCTCGGCTGGCGTGACTGATAGCCTGAGGAATACTGTAGTCAATCCGTGCTATTGGTTCCACTTCTACACCCAATTCTTGACCGAGGTTCACCGCATTAGCGAGAAGGGTTTTGCTCTGCGCTAAATTGGTTTCCAACTCCGGCGAATCCATGTGCATGTGGGCGGGTGTCACTGCCAGGGCAACAATCTTACCCATTTCGCGGCTTACCAAAAGTGCCGCCATTTCAATTAAATTTCGCTCCGTTTCGGGATTGCGAACCGGTACAACCACAGTTAGCCTGTCGGTGGGGTCATCCTTCCAGTCAAGCATTGACCCCCCATCTGTTTCATCGGAAGTCGTATCTATTGTGACCAAGCTAGGCGCACTCCGGGCAGTGATAAGCGGTCCCAATGTCGCTGTCACCATCATCAAAACAATGACACCATTCAAAATATCTTCAGATACCAACTTGGCTCGGTAAGCAACTAAGGTAGCCGCTAATGTAGCTGCTACCTGAGGGATAGACAACGACCACATGGTAATCATTTCCCGCCAGTTATAGCGGTAAACCAGCTTTGCCAAGAGTGCTGCTGCAAACTTACTGCCGATTAAACCCACTAAGATAGCTAGCGTCAGCCAGATGGAACTGATGCTTTTGATAAATCCTGGAATGTCAATCAATAAACCCAGATCGACAAAGAAAATTGGAATAAACAGAACATTACCAACAAAGACCACCTTTTCTTTGACTGGTCCGGAACCGATCACCTCATTCACCGCTAATCCGGCAAGAAATGCTCCGATAATCTTTTCAACCCCAATAACCTCTGCACCCAGTGCCGAGATAAAGACCACCAGCAGGACAAACAAAAATTGGTTTCCCTCTTCGTCGCCGGTGCGTCGAAAAAATTCCTGCCCCAACCACTTAAAGCCAAAAAGAATAATAGCCGAGTATATGACTAGCCCCAGCAGTAACTTGGTTAGACTAAAGGCGGTAAATTCTCCTTGATGGATACCGACACATACCGCCAGTACCAGCAATGAGCCGATATCTGTGAAAATAGTTGCCCCAATGGTGACAGTGACAGCTTCATTGTTAATCACTCCCAATCGACTAATGATGGGATATGCCAGCAGAGTGTGGGAGGCGAAGAGAGAACCAATTAAAACAGAGGCATTCCACCCAAACCCAAACATCCGCCCGACGATTGTTCCTGCTATCAGAGGTAAGAGGAAGGTAAAGGTACCAAAGCCAGCAGAACGATGCTTGGTTTTCTCAAACTGCGCCATATCAATTTCCAAGCCTGCTACAAACATCAGGTAAATCACCCCAATGCCAGAAAGCAGTTTGAGGGTTTCCGACTCAGTTTGGAGAAGACGCAATCCATTTGGTCCCAAGGCTACGCCAGCTGCCAGCAAACCGATTAATCCTGGCACCTTAAATCGTTCAAAGATGAGAGGGACTATTAAAATGACAGTTAATAAAATGGCGAAAGAAACAATAGGCTCCAGATGCATCGATAGCTGCTCCTTTGTTTAGCTGCGGACTGCCTAGCTAACTCCACATCATCTTCAGGGAGATTGAAATATTTATCTTCTGTCGCTAGGTGGTGTCCGCAAGTGGGATTGACACAATCGAAAAGCGTAGATGCATGATTTCTTTCGAGGTAGATGCCGACAGGGAAGTTCTTGAGGCTGGGGCTGCACGAATAAAGCCCGCCCAGGCGGGCTTAAGCGATTATCAGAATTTGACTTAACTAGGATTCCACTTTAACGCCTCTCCAAAAGGCGACATAACCCTCAATATTCTTTGCCTTTTCCTTGGCGTTGGGATAGTACCACGCAGCGTCTTTGTTAATTTGGTCATCAACTTTAATGCTGTAATAACTGGCAACCCCTTTCCAAGGACAAGTGGTATGGGTCTCGCTGTCCCTAAAATACTGCTTGTTGATTGAGTCAGGTGGGAAGTAGTGATTGCCTTCCACAACCACAGTGTTATCGCTTTCGGCTAGAACAGCACCATTCCAGATTGCTTTCGGCATAACTGACGATTGCTTAGAAACTTTACACATTACATTATCATGCATTAAGTATGCATCTTTCTTACGTATAAAAGAATAGTTTGGAACTTTTGTGACGGACTTTTTAAGATCGCGCAAGAGATCGCAACGAAAAAACGTATAAGTAGATCGGCACAAATTAAAGTTAACGAGTTAAGACCGTCCTGTGTTATTTCTCAAGCATAAGGGAAGCACAATTAATACCAGTCAACATTATCAAGTTTCCCATTTTCAATCATATCCGACAATTCCCGATCGAATTGGCATGACAATAAATCGCCCCGCTCCTCATTCTAAAAATCCTTGTAAACAGATGAACCGTAAAACCAGAAGGTAGGGTAGCCGATATATCATAGATGAACGGATAGTACAGCCACCAACCCTCACAATCCCGTTCACAATGCTTCAGTCTTCTTATTTAGAACAAGCGCTAAAATCTCACTTTGGTTATGACAACTTCCGCCCCGGACAACGGCAAATCATAGAACAAGCGCTGCAAAATCGGGATTTACTGATTATTATGCCTACCGGTGGGGGAAAATCTTTGTGCTTTCAACTTCCAGCACTCCTCAAAAAAGGTGTGGCTGTCGTCGTGTCGCCCCTGATAGCTTTGATGCAAGACGATTGCCACGGTAATGAACGCCATGACTTTGCAGGACTCGCTGGAAAGAATAGGAATACAAACGCGGGTACAAACCGCAATCTCCATGCAGGAACTAGCAGAACCTTATATTCGCCGTCGAGCCATCCGTCACCTGGAAAAGGGGCGGGTGGTTATTTTTGGGGCGGGTTCGGGGAATCCTTTCTTCACAACAGACACCACTGCTGCACTCAGAGCTGCCGAAATTGAAGCAGACGTGATTTTCAAAGCAACGAAAGTAGATGGCATTTACGATGCTGACCCCCACGTTTACCCTAACGCCAAACGGTATAATACCCTAACATACGGTTATGTTTTGGCAAAAGATTTGCGGGTAATGGACACGACTGCGATAGCCTTGTGTAAGGAGAATAATATCCCTATTCTTGTATTTGACTTAACTGTGCGGGGTAATATCCGCCGAGCAGTCATGGGAGAATCCATAGGCACGGTTGTGGGAGGTTCTTGTGAAATTAGCTGAAGCTGAGAGTACGATGCAAAAGACCGTAGAGGCAACTCAACGGGCTTTTAACACGATTCGCACTGGTCGCGCCAATGCGAGTTTATTAGATAAGGTGATGGTGGATTACTATGGTTCACCAACCGGGTTAAAATCACTGGCAAACATCAGTACGCCAGATTCAACAACAATCTTGATTCAGCCCTACGACCGCAACTCTTTAAACCTTGTAGAAAAGGCAATTTCCATGTCGGATGTGGGTTTAACCCCCAGTAATGACGGAACCGTCATTCGGCTTAACATTCCACCCTTGACCAGCGACCGCCGTAAAGAATTAGTAAAAATCGCTGCCAAGTATGCTGAAGAAGGACGCGTTGCAATTCGTAACATCCGTCGCGATGCCATAGACACAATTCGCAAAATGGAAAAAGGTGGGGAACTTTCTGAGGATGAATCACGAGATCAACAAGATCAACTCCAAAAGTTGACAAATAAGTACACTGCAAGAATTGACGAATTACTGGCAGAAAAAGAAAAAGACATCACAACTGTCTAAAAACTTATTCAGATAGGGTGCATCAAACATGGGGTTAGGAATCGGGAACCAAAGGTCAAGGACAGACAGCCTACGCTTGCTTCCTAGCCCCTAGCTCTTGACTCCTTTGGTCAAAGACCTGATGGCTGGTTGTATCCTGCTCCCCGCAACAACATAGTATCCGAAATGAAAAAATAGCTTGTTCGGATCGCACGTCAGTAAATAGGATGACACAAATAAAGTTGACTCATGAGAACCGTCCTTAATACGAGTGTCATTAATCATTAAGTAAGGATTTCGAGTAGGTTTAAATTCCGTAATACAGTTCTATGTATTGTTGTTCACTTATCTTGTTCATTAAAACTTTATAAAAAAAATCGCCAGCTTGGTAAAAAATTTGTAAACGGTAAAACTGGAAAATTGAGTAATATGTACGACTGCATTATCGTTGGCGCAGGTCCTGCAGGTGGATGTGCCGCATATCATTTAGCCAAGCGCGGACGTTCGGTATTAGTTCTAGAAAAAGAATCCCTACCAAGATACAAACCCTGTGGAGGTGGCGTTTCACCTGCTATTGCTCAATGGTTTGACTTTGACTTTACCAGCGCAATTTCTACAAAGGCAGATACAATTTGCTGCACCTGGAACATGGACGATGCAGTAGAAGCTGAATTAGAAACTCCCGAACCAGTCTGGATGGTACGGCGGGAGATTTTTGACCATTTCCTGATTCAACAAGCACAAACGCAAGGTGCCGAATTACGAGATAATACTAAAGTCATAGGTATAGAATTTAAAAGCAATTGCTGGCAAGTTAATACAGTCAACGGACCCGTGACAGGTCGTTATTTAATTGCTGCTGATGGTGCGGGTGGACCAATGGCTAAATGGCTTGGCTTTAAAGAACGCAAACGCCTTTTAGCAAGAGCCTTGGAAGCAGAAGCCAAAGCTGATGTTCACAAGAGTAACGTTGCTCACTTTGAGTTTGGGTTGGTTAAAAACGGTTACGCCTGGAACTTCCCCAAGGCAGATGGCTATTCTATTGGCGTTGGTACCTTTATTGGTAATGGTGGTAAACGCCAAGACTTTAAGAGCATTTTGACCAAGTACGCCAACGCATTTGGTGTGGATATCAAAACCTGTAGTCAGTACGGTCATGCCCTTTGTTTGTGGAATGGTAACCAAAAGCTGCACGCGGAGAATGCAGTTTTAGCCGGGGAGGCAGCTTGTGTTGTCGATCCCTTTACAGCAGAAGGCATTCGCCCCTCTATTTTTAGTGGTTTAAAGGCAGCAGAAGCAATTGATAAAGCGCTAGGTGGCGATATTAACGCCTTGGAAAACTACACTAACACTATCAATGAACAATGGGGCAATGATATGTCTTGGGCGCAGAAATTAGCTGGGCTGTTTTACCGCTTCCCCAATATTGGTTACAAAGTGGGTGTGAAACGCCCCTCATCTGTCAGAATTATGGGCAAAATCTTGTGTGGCGAACTGCATTACGGTGATGTTGCTGGTCGTGCTATCAAGCGTTTAACAGCGGGTTTTAAGGTTTAGTCCTTGGTTATTGGTCATGAGTCCTTGGTCATTGGTCATGAGTCCTTGGTCATTGGTCATGAGTCCTTGGTCATTTGCCATTAGTAAGGTGACCATTGCTCACCACAATTACAACAGTTTTCAACTCAAGAAAATACATTTCTCATGTGGGCTGTTCATCATGAAACATGGGCTATAAAGCTATAACAAATAACAAATGACAAATAACAAATGACAAACAACAAGCAACAAATAACAAATGACAAAAGTTAACGTTGTCGGCATTGGTTTAGATGGAGCTGCCGGACTGAGTGAAAAAGTTAAACAAATTATTGAACAGGCGGCGTTGCTTGTAGGTAGCGATCGCCACTTAAGTTATTTCCCCAACCATCCATCCGAACGGTTGTTACTAAAAAATTTTACAGAAGATATTAGTAAAATTCGTAACTACTTACAAAAAGGAGGCGATGGTGTTGTTGTCATTGTTTCTGGAGATCCTCTGTTCTTCGGTTTGGGACGCTTGCTTCTAGCAGAACTTCCAAAAGATTTACTGACATTTCACCCCCATCTCAGTTCGGTGCAGCTAGCCTTTAATCGCGTGAAAGCAAGTTGGCAAGATGCGCGTGTCATTAGTACACACGGGCGTTCTGTTGAGGAATTAATTCATGCCTTGCAGCAAGGGGTGGAGAAAATAGCTGTACTGACAGACGGAACCAATACCCCAAATGCGATCGCCAAACTCATACAATCTCTCAATTTACCCAGTCAATACCAATTATGGGTTTGTGAAAATTTGGGTGGAGAGGATGAGCGCGTTCAATCCTTCCCTATTGAAACGCTGTGTCTTGACGTTATATCCAACGTCTCTACATTTGCCCCACTGAACGTGGTGGTGTTGCAGCGCCAAGATAAAGAAAAACCATTGGACTTGACAGCTTTACCACAGTTCGGTGTTCCAGATGATTGCTTTCTCAGTTTTAGCGATCGTCCTGGTTTGATGACAAAGCGAGAGGTTCGCACCTTAGTTTTAGCTGAACTCTCCCTGCGTCCCGGACAAATCATTTGGGATATCGGCGCGGGGACTGGTTCAGTTTCCATTGAAATTGCCCGCTTATTCCCCACATCTAAAATTTACGCTTTTGAAAAAACTGCTGCTGGTAGTGCTTTAATTTCCCAAAATTGCCGTCGCTTTCAAGTTGAGAATGTCATTTCCATTCACGGAAGTGCGCCTTCGGTTTTACAAACCATTGAGGAGGGGCGCGATACTTCTGGTGTTGAGGAACGTGTAAATCGCGTCTTTATTGGCGGTAGTGGTGGTCACCTAACTGCTATCCTCGATACCTGTTCTACTAAACTTAGCCCTGATGGCGTTATCGTTTTGGCTTTAGCCACCTTAGAACATCTCAACACAGCTTTATCGTGGTTTCAATCTCACTCCTGGCATTATCAGTTATTGCAGGTGCAGTTATCCCGTTCCGTACCAATAGGACAGTTAACTCGCTTTGCACCGCTCAATCCTGTGACAATTGTTACAGGAACATTCTCAAAACCTTGAATGGGTTTTATGAGAGTGGAGTTGTGGATAAAGAACCCTGAAAAGGTTGCAATAAGATTGCGATAATCTTGTCTACTGCATTAATGTAGTACTCAATTAAATCTATATAGACTTTATTTTGTTGTAAAGTGAGAAACTTCCAGTTAGTCCCAGTTGTCACCACTCCGTAAATAATTTTAATATTATTTTCTGCTCTTTGATTAAAGATTTGAGCAGCAACCATTGTCGCAACACACTGACCTAGCCCTGCAATAATATTCTCATTTTTTGCTTCAATGACTGTTAAGGCTGGAGCACTAACAAAGTACTGTTCCGTTGATGCACTGAGGATAAAATCACAGTATCCTGTTAGACCTTGAGCTTGGTCAATGTTAAAATCTGTACCTGAAAACAGGCTAATTTGATAACTCAGTTTTCGTCTGACTTCAGATAAGATAGGAGCAATAAGGAATTCAGAGCGGGCTTTTTCACTATTAATAGCAGTGGCTAAGGGTAAATTTTCATCAAGCAACCCTCTGAGCAATTCCGAAGGTTGCACTCCTGCTAGATTTTGAAACAAATTGTGAGTTTCATCCAGAGTTAAGCCAAATGTGCTTTTAGCTTTTGCAAGAGTAAAATCGCTATATGCCATTAGCCTTGCTCCTTGCTGTTAGATCTGAAATAACCTGTATTCCAAGCGTATGTGCTTTCCGCCTTCTCTTATACCTTAGAAATAGCTAGACATTAGCCAGAGAATTGCCCCCGTTAGCAGTAAACAAACAACTCCCGCCACACCAGCCAAAGGCTTTTTATTCTTACCCGTCACCCACTCAGAGACTGTACCCGTGTAATCAAGGAGTTGTGCGGTATCCAAACATGCGATCGCCCAAACCCATCCCGCATGCAATCCCCAAGCCAAGCCTATACTACCCCCATCAGTAAACCGTGCTAAGACCAATACCATTCCCATGAACCACAAACCGGGTAATTGCGGAATTGTTTCTTGTTGTTCCCAAATTAGATGTAGCAAAGCAAAAATCAAGCTAGAAGTGGAAGCTGCTATCCAAACTGAATAATCCTTATCTAATTCTGTAAAGAGAAAGCCGCGAAAAATTAACTCCTCTACACCACCTACGAATAAGGCTACCAACAATATAGGTATTACAATAGGTCGCACAAGCTTAAGATTCGTTCTTTGAAAAGAACACCATCCCCACCACATTTGGCAGGAAAACACAGCCACTATGGTTAATACTCCCAATACTAACCCCAAAACTAAAGAATAAAAAATGGAAATATTTCCAGAAAACCCATAATCTGACATTGATGTTTGCCTCAACCAATTAGTACCCCAAACAATTGCGGGGGCTAGGAGGTAGAGAGGAATAAGTAGGGGTAACTTTTGTTCTGGCTGTAGAGGTTGAAAAGGTTTCCATTTAACAGCGATAGCTGACATTGCTCCAAAAGGCAACCAACAGACTGGCCAAAAAATAAAAAAAGCCACCACAACAACCACTGCCGATGCATCTTGTAATGATGGCAGCAAGAAGTTGATTGATGGCTCAATTAAGGCTGTGAAATTTGGCAAAGTAATACGGCAGACTTGTTGCATATGAATTTCTTGCTAGGCAAGACAAAAGCTTTGTTTATTTACGAACAATTTTGAACAAAAATGAAGCATGAAGGATGACGCGAAGTATAAAGTATTTCATACTTCGAGTTGGTACTTGATTTGTCGTTCATCTTTTATTTTTTGTTCGAGGTTGCTCATTGAGATAGTTTTTATCTCTTCTTAATCAAGCCTTTACCAGAATTTGTTAAGACAGCAAAAGTCGCGTATTGTCTTGCTAAAGTTTTTTAACTTCTTAACAACACTTAAAGTTTTCCAGTGGTAGGGATGGGTAATAAAGCATTTGCCTTCAATCTATCTCTACCATAAGGAAAATTTACTCCTCGTCGTCGTCCTCAAAGTCATCTTCGTCTTCTATGTCCTCTTCATCTAGTTCAGAGTCATCCATATCTGACGTTAGTATTTTTTTATCACTATCGATTTGAATTAAGTGAATATGCTTATATCCTAACTTAATTTCAAACTCATCACCTGGCTTTAAGCCCATTGCTTTGGTGTAAGTTGCACCAATAACAATTTGACCGTTTTGATGTACGCTCACTCTGTAAGTAGGTTCACGCCGGCTAAGCGTCAAGGTCTACCCCGCATTATGGGTCATAAGCGAGGAGTTGATGCTTTAAAAGATTTGCTTCGTTGCTGTAAAGATTGGGGAATTCAAGCATTAACAGCTTATGCTTTTTCAACAGAAAACTGGGGACGACCCAGCGAAGAAGTTGATTTCTTGATGACTTTATTCCAGCGAGTTTTGCGCCAAGAACTGCGGGAAATGGTAGAGGAAAATGTTCAAATTCAGTTTGTAGGGAATTTGAGTGTTCTGCCAAAGTCTCTCCAATACGAAATTGCCCGTTCTATGGAACAGACAAGGGACAATCGCAGTATCAGATTTACAGTGGCGACAAATTATGGCGGTAGGCAAGAAATTTTACAGGCATGCCGTGCAATTGCTAGCAAAGTACAGCAGGGTTTACTTCAGCCAGAAGATATTGATGAGGTCACCTTTGAACACCACCTCTATACTGCTGGCATTTGCGACCCCGATTTATTAATTCGCACCAGTGGGGAAATGCGGGTTTCAAATTTCCTCCTCTGGCAAATTGCTTACGCAGAAATTTATATCACCGAAACTCTTTGGCCCGATTTTAACCGCACGGAATTTCATCGCGCCCTCTGCGCCTACCAACAGCGAGACCGGAGGTTTGGAAAAGTTTAGCAAGGGTGGTTGGTAGATAGTAGTTAGTGGTTAGTAGTTAGTAGGAGTAAACTAACCACTAACCACTAACCATTAATAATTTATGGTCCAGAAAAAACTGCTCGCTCTACATCTTGTCGGCTGAGGGAATACTTGAACGCACGTTGGATATCTTGCCCATCGTCTCCGGCTTTTATATACCTCACGACGATCTGCTCAATATCCAAACAGAGTTCGGCTTGCCAATTCGATCGCTGCACGCGCCAGCAATGCAGTTCGTTTTCATCTTGCTCACAGCCTTGGTCTTTCAACCACTGCTCAATTTGAGGCAGAGGGTGATTGTACAGGGGAGTTTCGGGAAGAGGGAGTGACATAGGTTACGTTAAAAGTCAAAAAGGAATTTATATTTAATATTTAAGTTATAAGTAAGTGGTTACAAATCAAGTTTATTTGTCATTTGTCATTGGTCATTTGTCATTGGAGATTGGTTGAGAAATATGAGCAGCCCTTTGCTGTATGACTGGTGTGGTTGGTTGCAGGTTTGTTTGAAAAGCACCTTCGCCTCGGGTTAAGCCAATGGCAATCGCTAGCAATAGACAGCCCAACAAAGTTAAGCCAAGAATAAACAAAGCAAAAATTTCGCCCGCAGAGAGGGGGCGATCGCTAGCGTCAAGATATGCTGATTTAGACCAGTCATAGGGGTTGGAAACGGGACGATCTAGGTCTGATGGTGCTTGAATAACTCCAAAGCGGGAGTACCCAATTTTGAGATCGTAGCTAAACCTCCGTTCTGGATTGCTTAGGGTGGCGTAAGCCTCATTAAGTTGCTGGAATTTTGCGATCGCGATAGCAGTTGGCAATTTTGTCGTATCTGGATGGTAACATTTACTCAATTCCCGATAAGCGCGACGGATTTCGATCGCTGACGCCGAGGGATGCAGTCCTAGCAGGGAGTAATATGTTGGTTCGCTGCTTTGTTGGATTACCCCGTTCTGGTTCACGGCTGTTGAGTCACTTAGCGTTCATACATTTTTTTTATTTTAAACCCACAACGTTGGTTTAGAAGCGACCAATCAACAGTCAGAATTCCGAAATCGTTACCGTTGTTCCCTACTTGAGTAAATCAGCACGGGGTTTGAAAGTTTCCAGTTGACGCAACTTTTCGTAAAGTTCCCGTTCTTGCGGGGTGATATTTTTCGGAGCCACGATTTGAATTTCCACCAGTTGGTCGCCACGTTCGCCATTTTCCTTGGGATAGCCTTTGTGAGCTAGACGAAAACGCTGACCGGATCGTACTCCTGAAGGAATAGACATTTTCACTGGTCCATCTAGAGTTGGTGCTTCCACCTGTCCTCCCAAAACTGCTTCAGTAGGCGTGACTGGAACTTGACAGAGAATATTCGACCCTTCTAGCTTAAACAAGGGATGGGGGTCAACAGTGATTTTCAAATACAGGTCGCCGCCATTGATCCCCTGGTTTTTCAGTCGAATCGTTTGACCTGTGCTCATACCTGATGGCATATTCACTTCTAGCGAACGCCCATCTTCCAAACGAATTCTCTCCGTTCCGCCCTTGTACGCTTTTTCTAATGGGAGGGTTAATCTTGCTTCTATATCCCGACGAGTGGGGCGGGAGTTGACTGTTACGTATTCTTTGGTTCTCGGGGTACGGAAGGGGTCGCTAGCAGTTCCATTGGAAGAGTTTCCATTTCTGCTGTCTCTACGAACACCGACACCAATCACTTGATTGATAAAGCTATCAAAATCAGGATATCTACCAGGGTCTACCTCCTGAGTACTACGACCATTATTGCGATTCCAAGGACTGGAATCTTTTTGTCCTGGCTGTTGCTTATCGAAACCTTTTTGTCTCCAGAAGCGGCTAAACTGGTCGTATTGTGCCCGCTTGGTTTGATCGGAAAGAACTTCATATGCCTCCCCGATCACCTTAAATTTTTCCTCTGCTGCTTTGTTTCCCGGATTGAGGTCTGGGTGATATTGTCGCGCTAATTTCCGGTAATTCTTTTTAATTTCTTCATTTGAGGCATCCTTTGTGACTCCCAAAATCTCGTAATAATCGCGAAAATTCTGCAAATTCTGCATAGTCAGTTGTTTAATTTTAGATTTTAGATTTTAGATTTTAGATTTTAAAGCCACTATCTTGCTCGCGTGACCATTGAAGTATGTGGCATGATTCTTAATGGCTATTGATTAATTTTTGAACTACGTACTTATTTAATACACTTTTCGATAACCAAATCCGAATTTTGACTCAACTATATATTCTGCCTTCAACTTGGAACCTACAATCCCAAGGGTTACGGGTGGGAAATCCCACCCTAAAATCAATCCGTTGTCTGCAAATAACCGAGAGGTTTTACAACCAATCGTCATCATCATCCCAATTATCCTGGTAGCTGGGGCGAGACCTGCGAGAAGAACCCCCATCATAAGAGGAACGACCACCTCTGTCGGAATCCCTACCGCCATAGTCCCTATCGCCATAGTCCCTACCGCCATAGTCCCTACCGCCATAGTCCCTACCGCCATAGTCCCTACCATAGTCCTTATTACCATAGTCTCTGCCATAGTAATCGCGATCGCGTTCCCGTTCTTTTTCGCCAGTAAAGATTTCACGGATAGTGCCAAACAAGTCATCCTCTTCATCTTCAGCGTAATACTGACGAACTTCGCGATTCAGCTCGTATAGAGCATCTTGCAGGTCAGCGTATGCTTGGTCAATACCCCGGTCATCATCAGCCTGCAAACTCTCACGCAGTTCTCGGCAAATACTATCAATTCTTTGGCGACGGTTGCGGGCAAATTGCATACCAAAATCCAGCGCCACTTCTCTGAGTTGTCTTTCTGCCTGTAAGATTAACGCTTCAGCACGAGTCCGCTTTTCTACCCGTTCTTTGCGCTGCCTGTCTACTTCAGCATATCTCTCAGCATCCTGAATTGCCTTTCTAATTTCTGCCTCAGTTAGTGTAGAAGCACCTTGTACTGTAATACTCTGCTCTCGACCTGTGGTTCTATCTAGGGCTGTCACCTGTAATATGCCGTTAGCATCTATGTCAAAAGATACTTGAATTTGCGGCACTCCTCGTGGTGCAGGCGGGATACCGTACAGTTTAAACCGTCCCAAAGACTTGTTATCCCCCGCCATCTCTCGTTCGCCCTGAACAACATGAATTTCTACACTGTTTTGATTGTTTTCAGAGGTAGAAAAAATGTCGGAACGGCGAACCGGTATAGTGGTGTTGCGGGGAATCAGTTTTTTCATGACCCCACCTATGGTTTCCAACCCCAGAGATAGAGGTGTCACATCCAGCAAAAGAACATCTTTTAGTTCACCAGCAAGGATACCTGCTTGGATGGCTGCACCCACTGCGACAACTTCATCGGGGTTGACATTCTGATTGGGTTCTTTGCCAATCATCGCCCTGACAAGCTGCTGCACCATTGGCATCCGGGTGGAACCCCCTACCAGAACCACTTCATCAATGTCTGCGGGTGTCAGCCCAGCATCTTTCATTGCTCTTTTAACGGGGACGCGCACCCGCCCTAACAAGTCATCGCACAAAGCTTCAAATTCCGAACGTGTCAGGCGAGTTTCAAGATGTACGGGTCCGTCTTCGGTTGAAGCGATGAACGGTAAATTGATCTCTGTAACACTGACTGCTGAAAGTTCTATTTTGGCTTTCTCCGCAGCTTCTAAAAGACGCTGTAAAGATTGACGTTCGCGTCTTAAATCAACCCCTTCCGCTTCCAAAAATTTTTCTGCCAACCAATCTACTATTTTCTTGTCAAAATCATTGCCCCCGAGTTGCGTATCTCCACTCGTGGATTTCACCTCAAACACGCCATCCCCAACATCCAAAATCGATACATCAAAGGTACCACCACCCAAGTCAAAAACTAGTATTGTTTGGTTGTCTTCGCGATCCAATCCATAAGCCAGGGACGCAGCTGTTGGTTCGTTGAGAATTCGCAACACTTCTAAGCCTGCTATTCTCCCTGCATCCCGCGTGGCTTGACGCTGAGAATCATTAAAATAGGCAGGTACGGTAATGACTGCCCCCGTAACAGGTTCACCCAGGTACTTACTAGCATCTTCAGCCAGTTTCTTCAGAATCATTGCTGAAATTTCTTCCGGGCCATACTCCTTATTCATACGGGGACAGGCAATTTTGATATTCCCTACTTCGTCTTTGCGGATAGTATAGGGAACTCGCTTTGATTCTGGGTTGAGTTCCGCATACCTACGCCCAATGAAGCGTTTCACGGCAAAAAAAGTATTTTGCGGGTTGAGAAGAGTTTGCCTTCGCGCCATTTGCCCAACAACTCTTTCGCCTTCTTTGGTGAAGCCTACCACGGAGGGAGTTGTTCGCATTCCTTCTGCATTGGCAATCACCACCGGCTTGCCACCCTCCATGACGGCAACTACTGAGTTGGTTGTACCCAAGTCAATGCCGACTACCTTGCCCATGCGTTCTTGTTCTCCTATAGTGTCTTATAAATTAATTTGTTAGAACTAATGCTTGATTTATTGTATCTTGCAAGCTTTGAATTACACGGTCATGTGAAGGATAAAGGATGAATTATAAAGGATAAGGTAAACTTTGTAAGCAAAACTTGAGTTTTCTACCTGTGGTTTAGACGGCTTTTGGTCGCCACGCATAAATTTAACTGCTCTGTCTTCGTGTTGTAGTACGTTTTTCATCCTTTACCCTTGATACTTGAACTTGAACGTTTATTTGTGAATCTCAAGAATCAACTGGAAAATCACCTCACTCACATAGCCTGCGATCGCGATCCCTATTTGGCGAGTGCCGGACATTTTTTCGTCCAAGAATACATTCGTCAACAATTTGCACTATGGGGAAGTGTGGAAATCCACACCTTTAGCGTCGGTAGCAAAACCTGTAATAACCTCATCTTGAATTTACCTTCAACTGGTTCGTCCAAGGGAGATTTGCCACCTATTTTAATTGGTGCCCATTATGATGCGGTACCGGGAACACCCGGAGCTGATGATAACGCTACAGGTGTAGCCGTGCTGCTGGAACTGGCGAGAATGTTTGCGACCCAACCCACAAAGCATCCCCTGCGTCTGGTTGCTTTCGATATGGAAGAATATGGCTTGCTCGGGAGTACTGACTATGCAGCCAAGCTAAAACAAGAACAGCAACCGCTGCGCTTAATGATTTCTCTAGAAATGCTGGGTTACTGCAATAAAACACCAGGTTCACAAACTTATCCACCCCCCCTGGAAAAATTCTACCCGAATTGTGGTGATTTTATTGCTCTGATTGGCAACTGGCGGACGATTCGTGATGTCATCTCCATTAGCCGCAGTATTCGCAAAGTTGGCGTACCCAGCCAGTGGCTACCAGTACCCAATAGAGGTTTAATCGTTCCCCAAACACGACGAAGCGACCACGCGCCTTTTTGGGATGCTGGTTATCCAGCAATCATGGTGACAGACACAGCATTTATGCGAAATCCCCATTATCACAAACCCAGCGACACTATCGAGACTTTGGATTTAGATTTTCTCACTGGTGTGTGCCAGGGTTTGTTTATGGGTATTTGTCGATTGTAAAAAGGGTCATTTGTCATTTGTCATTTGTCATTTGTTATTTGTCAT
>NZ_BAAFZH010000056.1:0-64254 GCF_054684315.1 Scytonema sp. NUACC21
ATCTCCTTACCCTTTGTCTGTGTCGTTTTTGGTTTAGTTGGTGCTGCTATGGGAACCATACCCCAACGAACAGGTCGGGCAACAAGTTTTGGTATAAGCGTCATAGTTATTTTTACTTACTATTTACTTTGGTTCATTAGCGGTGCAATGGGACAAGCTGGTGTTCTTTCCCCCTTTATGGCTGCTTGGTTATCAAATTTCCTGGGAATCGGAGTCGGTATATTCCTCTTGATGCGGGTAGCGAAAAAATAAAACAACGTCAAAAGTTAAAACTGCTTTAATGACTTCTCATCTTTGAGCGAGTAGGATAGAGGTATAGCTCAACTTCGGTTGTAAAAGTTACCTCTGGGTTTGGGCTTGAAACCACAGGGCAAACTTCCAGTAAATCTCGATACTGCCGACCATGCCACACCGTCACTACCCTCCCGCTTACTTACGCTACTTTAAAGCCAGGTTATGGAACTTAACGCGACCTGGTTTTTGGGGAACAGCCATTTTTTTATCTGTAGTAGGGCTGGTCATTAAGGAGTACTGGGCGCAACCCAATTTCTTATCTAACCGTCAAGAAAATCAAGTTCCTGCCAACAACCGTGGTAACACACCTCTTTCACCAGAAGATAAAGCTATTGCTGCTGATATAGATAACTTGCCTCTTTTGGTTGACGATTCTGTAACAGCAAATTTACCAGCAACAACTTCCAAGCAAAATCAAGCAAAGAATAATAAAACCTTATTGGAAAGGTTAAACAGTCAAAACCAGAGTTCTGGGAATGATAGCAAGTCAAAAGCCAGTGCCAATTCAGCTAACTCTACATCAACAAACAAGATAGACAATCCCTTTTTGGCACAAGCTGAGAGTTTATTGAAATTTGGTAACTTTCAAGATGAGACTCAGTCTGTAGGTGTTGGTTCTTTAACGCCAACATCTTCTCAACCAGGTATAGGACAAAGTTCCTTGGGATTAAATACTGGAGTTAATTTTAGGCAGACTACTGTCCGAGAAAGCGCTTTACAAACAGCACTTAATCAATCTACAAACCAGAATCAGCTAAGTCCGGGTAACACCAATTCAACTCAGGTTAACCCCTTCAGTTCATTAGCATCGCCAATCAGCAATACTCTCGCTCAAAATCTCACTCCCAACAATGGGTTGACCACAAATGCAAACAATTCCTCATTTCCCAGGTCGGGATATGCACAACCAGGGTTGACAAACCCGTTGCAAAATTCCGTTCCAGGAACAACGGGCTATCCACAACCACAATTGACACAGCCGCAGAATTTCTACTCCGGTACTGGATACACACAACCGGGAATAGTAACCCAACCGCAAAATTTCTACTCTGGTACTGGATATACACAACCGGGAATAGTAACTCAGCCACAAAATGTCCCACAAAATCTCAACGTGGGAACAGGTTTCATACAGCCCGGACAAAGGAACCTTTTGCCGCAAAATACCATTTCTGGAACGGGTTATAGCCAACCAGTAACCGCAAATCAGTTGCCAAATACTGTTCCTGGAATAGGTTATAGCCAGCCCGGTCTTACCAATCAGCCACAGAATCTGACTCCAGGAATAAATTACACTCAACAAGGACAACTGTACCAGCCACAAAATTTCTATACAGATCGTGACCAGCGCCGCCTGACAAAATTAGTAAACCAAATCAGGAGAGACAATGGGTATCCCAGCATTAACAGCAGTCAGGCATTACCTAGTGCTATTCAGCAAACACCAGTGATACCATCTGCTCCTGCACCTTACTATAATTCAGTTCCCAATCAAGGTGTAACCTACACAAATCCTGCCATTCCCAACAACTATGGCAGTTCGGGTATACAACAACCACTTCCACAAAACAACTACTCATACCCCACCCAAATTCCCGGACAATAGATTAGTTGACACTACTCTTTCCCCACAAAAATTTTTCGTAGGGTGGGCATTGCCCACCATATATCTCAAATTAAAGTAGGGTGGGCAATGCCCACCATTAGGAACTTCCAGATAAAAAAATCTCCAACTTTCTCTTGTGGTGCGGGATGGACGCCCGTCAATTGCACAGAACGGGCGGGGACGCCCGTACCACAAGAAGGAGAATTTATTTCTTGAAAAGCCCCTATCTCAAAGCAAAAATTTTTCGTAGGGTGGGCATTGCCCACCATATATCTCAAATTAAAGAGAACATCAAAAAAGGGAAAAACCAGTTTGGAAATCCTACACCCGGACGCGAGTAAAAAACGATGCGATCGCCTCTGTAAATCCTACAAAGGAACTATAATCCTTAGCCACAATAGAGACTTTTAAGCCTAATTTTTCTGCATTAGCTGCTGTGTAGGGTCCAAAACAGGCTATGGTAGTTTCTTCATAATCGCGTTTTGAATCAACCATTTTTAAAAAACTTGCGACTTCAGCAGTACTGCTAAAGGCGATCGCATCAATTTTCCCTTGCCGAATCAAATTTAGCTCAACCTCATAGGCAGCTTTTTCTATACTACGAGTCATATAAGTTGGGACACGAGTCACATTCATACCCAACATTTCCAAACCCGCAATAAAATTTGGAATCACATCAGGTTCTGGTACACCAACCACTTGAGGAACAGGAAGAAGTACAGATTGCTTGGCAATATCCGGAATTTTCGCTAGCTCAGTAATAATTCCTGCTGGACTGGGTTCTTCTGGTACTAAATCAACATTGACTCCAAAAGCAGCTAACTTTTCTGCATCTACTCCAATCGCACACAAACAACATTTTGTAAGTACCAAAGGGTTTATTTGTAAATATTCCAACCGTTGAAAAAACGCATCAATTCCGTTTCTACTGGTAAAAGCGATCCAATCAAATTGCTCGATTTTTTCTAGTGCAGAATCTAACTGAGCAAAATCTTCTAGTGGATAGGTTTCGACAGTTGGCATCAGCAACGGTAATGCACCTTGCTTAATCAATAGCTGAGATAATCTTAGGGCGTAATTACGAGGTGCGGTAATAAGAATTCTCTTTCCATATAGGGGAAGCTGGGTAGATACTGTTAACAACTTAACCTCTTTGCTTGTTTTTATAGATTGCATATTAAAAATCAGATAAAACAAACCATGCAGACAAAGAATTTTCCATACAGCAGAACGCGAGAAATCTTCGCTATATTCTCGCGTTTCTCTTGCAGAAAAACCCAATAGGAGTCTCAGCAGTTAATTATTTAAAGTTTAGACAGCAAACTAACCTTGTTGTCAAGGTTCTGCCGTCAAGTGGTGATGTGACATTGTCTTATTCTGTTTTAGCATCTATTTCTTTTATGTCGTAGAGCTATTCTTTATGTTTTTTTATGATGGGGATTGTTTGTTCTATCTCCAAGGTAAGCACGGACTATAATTTAAAGAATTATGCTATTTCTCAGTACTAAGTATTTCTATCCTTTGAAAGAGAACCAGGAGAGCTATCTTGCCCCATAAGATTCAACCTGCTCAACCACCACTAGAATTTATTACACCGCGTTTTAATCCACTTGTACGCTACATGATGCAGGCGTTGTTGCCCTTGTTTTTGCGGGTTCGGATGCGACCCTGGTTGCCTACTGGTATAGCGCAGGTTGAAACTGTGAATGTTGAGGTGCTAGCCAAGCTCTACGAGCAATTTCAAGCTGGAAAAATCCGCTTTTTAATCGCATTTCGCCACCCCGAGGTTGATGACCCCCTCTGTATGCTGCATTTGGTGGCCAAAGCTGTACCAGAAATTGCCCGTAAAAATGGTATCTCCTTACAACATCCAATTCATTCACACTTTCTTTACGATCGCGGGATGACTATATGGGCTGGAAACTGGTTGGGTTGGCTGTTTTCCCGGATAGGGGGCTTGCCAATTCATCGAGGTAAGCGAGTAGATAGAGTGGGAATGAAAACAGCACGAGACCTGTTTGCCAATGGTAAAATGCCAATTTCTATAGCTCCTGAAGGTGCTACCAATGGGCATAGTGAAATTATTAGCCCTTTAGAACCGGGCGTTGCTCATATGGGATTTTGGTGTGTAGAAGACTTGCTCAAAGCCAACAGAACCGAGGAAGTTTTTATTGTGCCAATTGGCATTCAATATAGCTACATCAATCCATCCTGGGAAAAACTCGATTGGTTGTTGGGCAAATTAGAAGCAGATTGCGGTTTATCAGTGCAGCAAATGAGCCAAGCTAGTTTAGTTGAGAGAGAAAAGTTTTTCTACGAGCGACTCTTTAACCTAGGAGAATATATTCTTTCTCAAATGGAAAAGTTTTACGATCGCTTCTACCACCAAAGTACACCAACCATTGCACCGGCAGACCCATCTGCGACTCGCAACCAGATACTTGAAACTCGACTTCATAAAGTATTGGATAGGTCATTGCAAGCCGGCGAGCAATATTTTGGTCTTGAACAGCAAGGAACTATAATTGAACGCTGTCGCCGACTGGAAGCAGCATCTTGGGAAGATATTTACCGCAAAGATTTGCCCAATTTAGAGACAATATCACCCTTAGAACGGGGTTTGGCAGACTGGATTGCAGAAGAAGCATCTCTGCGGGTACTGCACATGCGTTTAGCAGAGAGTTTTGTTGCAGTTACCGGAAGCTATGTTCTAGAAAAGCCTACCTTTGAAAGATTTGCAGAAACTTCCCTTATCTTATTTGACCTTGTTGCTCGAATCAAAGGCGAGAAAAACCCCGCACGACCCCGCCTGGGTTGGAGAAAATCTCGGCTAACAGTGGGTGAACCAATTTCAGTGACACAACGTTGGTCAACTTATCAAACCAGCCGCCAAGCAGCAAGGAAAGCAGTTGATGACCTAACGCACGATTTACAAGTAGCGTTGGAAAAGATGATTGCTTGAGTTTTTGGAAAGCAATTGCTTCCTCTCAAGATTCAACGAGTGGCTACGTGAAATAATTTGTTCGTAGTTGCGCTTTAGCGCATGCATCGCAACGACAAACCTAGTGTAAGTGTTCATCCGAACATGATATTACTTAGACTGTCACACTTGGTACGATCGCAAAAAGCTCAAAATCCTTATCGGATAGGAAACGTAGTTGGGCAGATGAGAACCGTTATCCTCACCTTAAAAGCTCAGAAACAAGTTATCCTGAGAAGGAAGATATTAACAACAGCATTTCATATATGAAAACTGTATTTATAAAATTACCTAAAACTGTATTATCTGCGCTCCGCAAAACGCCCGATGAATTTATCAAAGAAATGCGCCTTGCTGCTGCTATTAAATGGTACGAATTAGGAGAAATTTCTCAAAGTAAAGCAGCAGAGATTGCAGGAGTTACCCGTTTACGGTGGCACGTTGAAGTGTCTATCAAAATTAGGAGTTGGCACGGAGTTATTCATTGAAATTCCGTATAGCCAGAGTTAACCCGAGCGCACGAGAGCATAAAGACAAGCCAACTTCATTGCTCCATCAGTTCATTTCAGTTTCACCTATTAAAGATTAAGAGTTTTCTTGCTAAGTTTGTGTCTAGCTCATATTTTGTTATAAGTAATAGCACGCCTGTCAAAACGATAGTGATTCCTAGTGTAATTCTCCAAGGGTTCGCCTAGGTAAGGAAATTCGCTTAATTGAGGGGTTTATGACCGAGGCAGAACTGCTACAGAAAATTGAACAAGCAGCAAGCGAGGGGTTAACGGAACTCGATCTATCTGGCTGTGGGTTGACAGTTTTACCACCATTGATTGGCAAGTTGACTCAACTCAAAAAACTGATTCTCGGTAAATATCTATATGACGAAAAGGGGAATATCGTCGGTACCATCGGGAACAATCTGAGTGTTTTGCCTCAAGAAATTGGAAGGCTCGATCGACTTGAAGAACTTCTAATAGTAGATAATCACCTCAAAAGTCTGCCACCGGAAATTGGGCAACTCACGAACCTGAGATCGCTCGACCTCAGCAGAAATCAACTCAGTGGGCTGTCACCGGAAATAGTCCAACTCACCAACCTGCGATCGCTCGACCTCAGGAGTAATCAACTCAGTGGGCTGCCACCGGAAATAGGACAACTCTCCAACCTGAGATCGCTCGACCTTAGCAGTAATCAACTGAGCGGGCTGCCACCGGAAATAGTCCAACTCTCCAACCTGCGATCGCTCTATCTCATCGATAATCAACTCAGTGGGCTGCCACCGGAAATTGGACAACTCTCCAACCTGCAATCGCTCTCCCTCAGCAGTAATCAACTCAGTGGGCTGCCACCGGAAATAGGACAACTCTCCAACCTGCAATCGCTCTCCCTCAGCTTTAATCAACTCAGTGGGCTGCCACCGGAAATAGTCCACTCTAGCCCCGAACTGGCAGCAGCTTTTAGTGCTGAAACTGATGAAGTGCCATTAACTAAACCATCTGCTCTTAGTGCTGTGTGAGAGAGTATGTCAGATAATCTAGCAGAAAATCTAATAGTGGAAAATTTGGAGCCGCCAGAAGTCAAACTGACGGCTCCTGAATTATTTGAGGTAGAAAGTACTTGGTTGGTGGTAGCCAAAAATCGTCGGGTGAATCGGGATTGGGAAGCTTTAATGCAGCGTCATCCAGAAAACACCCTTCGCTGTTATGAGGATTTATGTACTGCACCAACCACTCGACAGCCAGGGCGTGTTTTCCCTTTGAAGGGCAAACTCTACAAGGGGGCATGGGAATACGAAGTGACAAAAGGGGACAGAGTATTTTATGTCCCTGACCTTGAACAGTTGAAAGTCGTTGTTTACTATGCAGGAAAACATCCTTCCCCTGCACCCACACCGTAATTCGTACCAATAAACAAGAATGAACTACAAATATACGTGACTACTGCTACTTTTGTAAGTATGATGTAATCCAAACCAGAAAACCAAAAAACCAGATTTATGATTTACTATCAATAGGTTTGTCGTTACGATGTATGCGCTGAAGCGCTACTACGAACATATTATTTTATAAGTTATTAACCGAACATGATATGAGCCGCCTTTACGTCAGCGTGTACTAGCCGCCCCAGAAATGGAGGCGGTAGCCGTGGCACAATAGCAACGACAAGCGAAGGCATTTGCACGAATATCGCTATCTTCCCTGAGAAAAGCAGCGATCGCACGCGTGTTAATTGTGATGTTAGCGCCATTTCCGCCTGCAAGTTGATTGCCTGCGGTAGCAGAAATAGTACCACCGCGCCGCAAAGCTTAACTACTAGAGCACACTGATGCAGTGGGACTAGAAGATGGTGTAGTTTCAGGTACAGAGGCAACTAACTCAATTTTGCCATCAGCAGTTTTTATCCAACCTTGTGCTTCGATAATTTCAGAGTTATCGCTATCTCTGAATTCTGATGATAATCTGTCCTCTTGTTCCTGGGTGTTTGCATCGCCATCCAAGGTAGCAAGAGCAACCAGGTCAGAGTAAGGTGCTAATGGTTCCAGAGGGCTGGGTGGTAGACTACCGCGTCCGGTGATGATAAATTCGCCCAGAGGTCTACCACTAGGGCTTCTAGGACAAATTTGGGCAATTCGGTTGCTAGCATCAAGAACTTGCCCTGGTAATTGAATCAGTTCTTGGTTGGGTTGAACTTCTGGTTGCTCGATGGCAATCTCTCCCTGGACGCCAAGTTCGGAACTAGCAGTAATGTCACTTTGGGAAGTGGGGACACGAGAGGGAGCAATGCCAAATAGTGCATCAGTACTAATGGTAATGTTTCCCCCACGCCCTGAGAAGGCATTAGCACGAATATCGCTATCTTCCTTGGGAACAGCAGCGATCGCACGAGCGTTAATTGTGATGTTACCGCCATTTCCGCCTGCAAGTTGATTTCCTGCAGTCGCAGAAATAGTACCACCACGCCGCAGTAGTAGTAAATTAGTGTTTAGGGTAATGTTTCCACCATCAGCTGCAAAAGATTCTGCATTGATGGCAGCTTTATCTTTGACACTAATGCGGGGCGAATTCACAGTGATATTTCCTGCTTGTCCCGCACCTCGACTGCGGACAGAGAGGAAGCTTTGAAGCCGACCGTCATTGGAGATACCTGCAACCTCAACCCAGTCGGAAGCGTTAATTGTGAGATTGCCACCTCGCCCCGTGCTACCCGGTGCTGTTCCTGCACTCACCGTTCCACCATTGCGAACACTCAGACGTTGAGTGCTTAGAGTTAAATCTCCCGCATTTCCAGACCCACCTGTTGATGTGAAAATTCCATCAGCCAAATCCGTATCTGCGGGGTTTGCTGCAATCTCTATTGATTCAGATGCGTTAATATTTAGATTACCGCCTCGCCCCACACTGGTTGTACCTGTAGCAATAAATCCGCCATTGCCAATACTAAGACGACGGGTGTTAATGCTTAAGCTTCCGGCATCACCAGAACCAGCCGTTGAAGTGTTCAAAGCACTACTAAAGAAATCGTCTGGAGAGTTACTAATAACCTCTACTAAGTCTGTAGCGTTGACTGTAACGTCACCGCCTTTCCCCGTACTTCCTTCCAATGCTTGTGTATTAATATATCCCCCATCACGAACACTGAGGCGACGAGTGGTTATGTTTAAGCGTCCGGCATTGCCAGAACCATATGTAGCAGTCGCTAGAGTGCTGAAATTTTGATTATTTGGAGAGATCCCAATGACTTCAACAAAGTCTCTGGCGTTGACTGTCAAGTCGCCTGCTTGTCCCTGTCCAAAAGTACTACTGTCGATCGATGCACCGTTACGGAGGACGAGGCTATCTGTAACAACGCTCAAATTGCCGCCGTTACCATTGGCGTCGAAACCAACCAGTGAGAACAAGCCAGCTGTGCCAATAAGTTCAATTTGATTTGCCTGAATGGTTAAGTCGCCAGCGTTCCCAGTACCAAAAGTACTGGAAGAAACTTCTGCACCATCACGAACCAGGAGGAGATCGCTTGTAATGCTTAAATTGCCCCCGTTACCATCCGCTCCCGTGTCTACTGATGAAAATAAGCCACTGGCTGTACCTGTAAGTTCAATAGCATTGGCTTGGATTGTTAAATTCCCAGCATTTCCCTTTCCAAGAGTTCCAGAAATTACCTGCGCTCCATCTCGCACGTTTAACCCTTGGGTGCTGATGCTAAGATTGCCAGCGTTACCCGTAGCTTGGTCGTCAACTGAGGTTGTAATGAAGGTATTTTGTCCGCGTAAATCAATTTGACCAGCACGAATCGAGATGTCTCCAGCATTGCCTTGATTAAAGGTAGACGCAGAAATTTGTCCGCCATTACTCATGTTCAAGCGCCCGGTTTCGACACTGATGCTGCCTCCCGAACCGATGCTGCTCGTTTGCAACTCGGCAAATAAACCCGAGGAAAACGGTGAACCATCCAATCTTTTTCCACCGACGCCTGTAATCTCAATCGAGTCGGTCGCACGAACCACTAAATTTCCTCCTTGTCCTCGTCCCACTACCACTGATGCTGCGAGATTTGCGCCATTGGTTAACCTCAACCGTTCGGTGTCAACGCTAATTGTCCCACCCCGCACATCTGCATCACTGCCATTAACTTCTGAACTTAACTGACTTAGAAAAGACAGACTGCCGCTTGGTTGCTGAAATTGCTCTGGAAGACGTTCGTTAGGCACATTCACAAAACCGTCAAGCTCCACATCTTTGGCACGGATGGTAATGTTGCCGGCGTTACCCAGGCTTCTACTCGATGTAGTCGTTACACTTCCTCCCCCACTTAAGGTCAACCGGGGCGTTTCAATCGTGACATTACCGCCGTTCCCCGTTGCCCCATCACCTGTACTGCTCGTGACGGCACTACGTAGGACACCTGTTACGGAAATATCGCTTGAGATACCGCGAATATCTACATACTCACTAGCTCGAATAGAAATATTTCCTGCATTAGCACTGCTAAAGGTATCTGTACTGACTTGTCCGCCATCTCTAAGATTAACTCGCTGCGTTTCAATGGTAATATTCCCCGCCCGACCTACACCGCCAGGTATAACTCCTGTGGTAATTTGACCATCTATGACTTCAACAGCATCACGTGCCTGAATCGAAATCGAACCTACACTGCCAGAGCCACCATTAGTCGCTCTCACTCCTCCCGCTCCGCCTGTATTTTGAACGCGCAACCTTCCGGTTTCAATCTGCAAGTTACCCGTTGAACCTGTACCATTGGTATACAGCGATAAACTGCCTTTGTCCGTCACACTAACTGCATTCCCAGCTTGCACCGTTAAGTTCCCTGCGTTGCCTGCACCACCAGTCAAAACAGAGACAGATCCACCATTGATATTGACGGATTCTATTGCATTTAGGATGAGGTTCCCTCCATTGCCCTGACCATTGGTAAGAGTATTAATATTACTACCATTCTCTACTGTTCCATCTCCAGCGATCGCGATCGTCCTAGCATTGATGGCAATATCACCGCCATTTCCCGTGGCTAAATTGTTAGTGTTAGACAAAATAAAGCTGCGATTGACAAGGGTGACTGCATCACTCGCTTGAATTTGAATATCTCCTGCTTTCGTTGCGCTTTCAGTAGCAGTTCCAATTATAGAACGATTATCTAAACCAAGTTGAGTTGCATTAATCGAAATCGAGCCACCATTTTGACTAAATAGAGATGAACCATTGAGCTTAATCTGTCCGCCTACAAGTTTAATGGCACTATCTCCACTTGTAAAAACGGCAGATTCATTAGTAAAAGTCATGGGAGAGAGCTTTGCATTGACTGGTACAGAGAAATCCAACTCAGATCCATTAACGTTTAGACCAACATTTGTCTCTCCACCAACTGCACCTAATTGCACCTGTCCATTTGAACTCAACAGACTACCATCCAAACTGATTTCACCACCAATTAATGCCAGTGTGCTACCATTGGTAACACTCAAGCCATCAACAGGATTTCCTTGCTCGTCGCGACTCACAGCTTGGCTAATTATCTGTCCGGGTTGGGAACCAAATTGCAAGCCGATTGGCACATTGATGGTTAATAGTGGTGGTGCAGAGGGATTAGTGGCGCTAAACTCTACCCCAAAAGGGAAGACAAAGCTATTTGCTGTCGTTCCCAGAAACGCACCTCGCACATCTAACCGCGCATTTGGACCAAATAAAATACCATTGGGATTGAGCAAAAATAGATTTGCACTACCATCTACCCCCAAGGTGCCAAGAATATTTGAACTTTGCCCACCTGTCACTCGTGTAAATATATTTTGTATTCCTGAAGGGTTGGCAAAATACACTCTTTGCCCATTATTGATATTAAACTGACTAAAACTGTGGAAAAGATTGCTACCACGTTGAGCACCACCATCAATCCTGTCTGCATTTGCACCGTTGATGACAACGTTCGGGGTGAGAGATGAATTTTCTGCACCCAAGGTATTATCCGGGGTAATTTGAGAGCGAACTGGTGTAGTTGTAGAAACAAGAAACAGGCTACAGACAAGCGAGCGCTGAAACCAAACCAGTATCTGATTCATTGGTAAGTAATGGTAAATTCACGGTGGCCAACTTATACATTATTAGATTAGTTCTGCGGTTCCTGAAGTTATGCAATTGTTTTTTAACAAAGTTGGTGGGGATTCGCGATCGCTTTGGCGCAAGCCTTGCCCAGCTTATCGCATTGGATTATGATTTTACCAAAGGAATTAGAAGCTCAATTTTGGGAAGAATTTAAGATATTTGAAGGGTTACTCTGCTGTTGTCCGCTTGCGGTACCGGGAGCGGATACGCGCCATCACCTGTTCTGCGGGGACACCCAATGTTTCATCAGTTTCACATTCGTCATAACTTTTGACGACTTCTTCCCGCAGCCACTTTTCCATAGCAGCGTCACGCGCCTGGAGCGTCCGCAGACCATCGCGGATAACTTCACTTTCTGTTGCATACTCGCCAGAGGTGACCTTAGCCCTAACCATCTCCAGCATATCGTAAGGCAACGTGATAGTAAGTGCCTGGGTTGTTCTCATAAGGGATTCTCCTGCCTAAAGCCAGATTATCAAAGTGTATGATTAAATCATACCTTTAAAAAAGTCTTAGCAAAGCTTAAAGCTATAGCCCAGCAGTCCTTTGTTCCTAACGGAAGTTAAGCAAGACTTATGAATTGACCGGAAACCTACCGATAAGCTTTTGTGAACTTTGGGCTAGCCGAACGAAAAAAGGGGCTTCGAGGCTGGTACGCTAACAAAAAGCATTTTCTTCACCAAGAGCTTCAAACTTCTCAAACCCAGCACCACTGGGCTATTTGTTATGTCTTAGTCTAAAGTTCAAAGGAGAACGACGCTATAGCAGTAGTTCAAAATAACTCTGACGTTAGTTGCGATCGCACCTGTGGTCAAGATGCCCGAAGGGTTTGGAACTATAAGAATTTGTGTTTTTTCTTGCTAACCTACTGATGTTGCTCCGGGCAAACTGATGCAGTGGGACTAGAAATTGGTGTAGCTTCAGGTGCAGAGGCAACTAAGGCAACCTTGCCATCAGCAGTTTTTATCCAACCTTGTGCTTCGATAATTTCAGAGTTATCGCTATCCCTAAATTCTGATGATAACCTGTCCTCGTGTTCCTGGGTCTTTGTATCGCCATCCAAGGTAGCAAGAGAAACCAGGTCGGAGTAAGCGGCTAATGGTTCCAGAGGGCTGGGTGGTAGACTACCGCGTCCGGTGACAAAAAATTCTCCCAATGAACGACTTAGAACACATGGGTGTTCTGTTCTCTCGTTTGCCAGATGGTCGCATTGCCCAACGTGCTTTTGGCGGACATTCTCACAATCGCACTTGTTACGCTGCTGATAAAACGGGTCACGCCATTCTACACGAGTTGGTCAACAACTTGCGGCGTTATGGTGTAAAAATTTATCAAGAGTGGTACGTGATGCGCCTGATTTTAGAAGATGGTCAGGCAAAAGGTGTTGTGATGTACCGCATACAAGACGGAAAAATTGAAGTGGTACGGGCTAAAGCCATCATGTTTGCCACAGGTGGTTATGGTCGAGTCTATAACACCACGTCCAATGATTATGCATCCACTGGTGATGGTTTAGCCATGACGGCTTCTGCGGGTTTGCCTTTGGAGGATATGGAATTTGTTCAATTCCATCCGACTGGTTTATACCCGGTAGGCGTGTTGATTTCAGAAGCGGTGCGCGGAGAAGGAGCGTATCTCATTAATAGTGAGGGAGAGCGCTTTATGGCAAGATATGCCCCCAGCCGTATGGAACTAGCTCCTCGTGATATTACTTCACGGGCGATCGCCTATGAAATTCGTGCTGGTCGGGGTATTCACCCCGATGGTCGTGCTGGTGGTCCCTTCGTGTATCTCGATTTGCGGCACATGGGACGAGAAAAGATTATGAGTCGTGTCCCCTTTTGCTGGGAAGAAGCACACCGCCTAGTAGGTGTTGATGCAGTGACTCAACCCATGCCAGTCAGACCCACGATTCATTATTGTATGGGCGGTATCCCGGTTAATACGGATGGTCAGGTTCGCAGCAGCGGCGATGGATTGGTAGATGGTTTCTTTGCTGCGGGTGAAACCGCTTGTGTTTCCGTACACGGTGCAAATCGTCTGGGCAGTAATTCTTTGTTGGAATGCGTAGTTTACGGGCGTAGAACTGGGGCATACTTAGCACAATTTGTGCAAAAACGCAAGATGCCAATAGTAGATGAACAACGCTACGTTACCGAAGGCAAGCAACAAATTCAAGCCCTCCTAGACCAGCGCGGACAGTACCGGATCAACCAACTCCGCGAAGCTTTTCAGGATTGTATGACTCAGTATTGCGGTGTTTTCCGCACAGAGGAATTAATGCGTGAAGGTCTGCGTCAATTACAAGAATTACAACAGCAATACTCACAGATCTATCTTGATGACAAAGGGAACTCCTGGAATACGGAAATTGTAGAAGCTCTGGAAATGCGGAGTTTAATGTTAGTAGGGCGTATTATTCTCGAATCAGCTGCTAATCGTCGGGAAAGCCGGGGTGCTCATTTCCGCGAAGATTATCCAGCAAGAGACGATACTACCTTCCTCAAACACACAATGGCTTATTATTCGCCAGCAGGTATTGACATCCAATATCGCCCCGTAGCAATTACTATGTTTAAGCCACAAGAGCGGAAGTATTGAGATAACTGCTTTACTACAACCCAAGACAGATGTATAATTTCATAAACGAAGGGGAGTAGCTGCTGGCAACAGTTTTTTGCCAGTACACTTGAATCAACACACTGGCGATGAGCCTGGTTCAGGTGACGAGAAGCCCTAGTTATCGGTTTTTAGCGATCGGCAACGTTGCGGTATCCAACTACCATTTTGCTAAGCGCTGGCTGTTAACAGGCCATTGGAAGTGAGACCTTCACTAAGTTCACAGATGTAAAGTGTGAGCTTGGTGAAGTGTTGCAACTCTCATCAAGCTCACAGGCGGAGAAGGTTATAAAAGGAGCTTGAGAGAGTGCTGACAGCTTTTACGGCAGGGTTGCTATTAATTACGGTTTCTGAGCTAGGCGATAAGACATTTTTCATCGCCGTGATTCTATCGATGAAACACTCACGGCGTTTGGTTTTTATAGGTGTGACAGCTGCTTTAGCTGCCATGACAATACTTTCTGTTGTAGTGGGACAAGCAGCTTCATTACTGCCAAAGAATTTTATTCATCACGCTGAAATAGCTTTGTTTTTCGCTTTTGGTATCAAATTACTGTACGATGGATACCGTATGCCAGCTTCCAATTGTAGTACAGAAGAAGCTGTAGAAGAGGCGAAAACAGCCGTGGAAGAGGCTGATATGCAACAGCCAAAACAGAAAAACTACTTAGGTGTTCTCTTACAAGCTTTTGTGCTGACGTTTATGGCAGAGTGGGGCGATCGCACCCAAATTGCTACCATAGCCTTAGCCGCCGGAAATAATCCATTAGGAGTGACAACAGGTGCGATTTTAGGACACGCCATTTGTGCAGCCATTGCTGTCATCGGTGGAAGAATGATTGCTGGAAGAATTTCTGAAAAGACACTGACTTTGATTGGCGGATTTTTATTTCTGGTGTTTGGTGTCGTTGCTGCCTTGGAATCATAAAGTTGGTTCAACATAAAACAAATTAACTGGTGAGGGGAGTTATTAGTCATTAGTTATTTGTTTGACTAATAACTCCCTGTTGACTCAAGGTGTTGGTGTCGCTGTAGGAGATGGGGTAGGAGAGGGAGTAGGCGAGGCTGATGCTGTTGCTTGCTGATTAATTTCATCTTTATATTGAGCGGGTGCCAAAGCAGCAGCTCGAGTAAACAAGATTTTTGCCTCTTCTGTTTTGCCCTGTTCCTTCAAAAGCATTGCCTTTGCCAAGACAGGGCGAAAATCTTGCTTATCGTTTTTTATTGCGCGATCGTAAACAGCAAGGGCTTGAGCGTAGCGCTTCTGAGAATCGTAAACATTGCCCAGAAGCACCTGTACTGCTACTGTATCCACGCTTCCAGGCTGAATTTTATTTGCCTGAGTTGCGGTGTTGAGAGTTTCTTGTAACAAACCGATCGCTGCTTCCGGTCGTTTCTGCTCTAATAAAAGAGCCACCATACCTTGTAATGCATTAAGATCGCCTGGTTTACTTTCCAAAACAGAGCGAAAAGCTTGGGCTGCTCCTTCTCTATCCCCAATTTGCTGCTTTGCTTGTGCGAGGAGTACCGAATAGCGTGTTTGCTCTGGATTCAGCTTGGCTAACCTTTCTAAAGGTTCAATCACCGATTTGATATCACCTGAGCCCAAACTTATCAGTTGTAATCGAGTTTCGAGCAATCCTCGCAGCGCCGTTTGATTATCTGGTTCTCGCTGCAAAACTTGTTCGTAACCCCTTGCAGCGTCTTCCAGCTTTGATTTTTGCTCGGAAGAAGTCAAACTGCTTCTACTGCTGCTAGATTGTTGTGTTGAAGGTTCCGTGTCGTTAAACGCTGCTATTAAAGGAACCATCGAAACTCCAACAAAAGCAAGAACTGCCATTATCAAAACGGCATTAACCATCCAGCGATTGCGAGATTGAGACACAAAACCGTCCTTAAACTCTAGTGACAAGGGAAGGATAAAAGATGAAAGAAGGTATGAAGGACAAAAAGTAACAGATAAAAATTGGATTACAATGTAGTTTACTTTATACTTTCTATTTCAACCTTCTATTCATACTTCATACTTTACACTTCAGCCATTTAGCTGACATTATCGGTTACAGAAATCAAGAAAGTTAAAAATTTTAAAAACTTTGCGGAATCCCGTGAGTTTCTTGTGAATTTTATAACAAATAACAATATACGCACTCTACACAAGTGTTGACTTTAGGAGGAACCGTCTAAATTGAAGCTATGGTATGCTTCCGAAACTAGTGTAAAGGCGCTAAATTACACCTAAGCATAATATGTATGCGAGATTTCGCGTCTTAAGTATCCCACAGAGCGTTAAGGCGTAGCTGTCTTGAAAGGAAATATACTTACAAGCGCCGCACAAACGCTCTTTCCAGCTGCCTTTGTAAAATCCCACAATTGGGATATGTCTCCGCCGCAAGGAGTTTTTTTATGAATTCCGACCTGATGCCGTCGTCCGAATCGTCCAATGTAACTGCATCTCAAGAGGTGCCAACAAATCAAGATGTCAACGTAACTGATGTAAATGCAAATGCAAATGCAGATGCATCTACACCGCCTCCCATAGCAGAACAAGAGAATTTACCTGACAACCCAAGCGAAACCGCCGATGATGGGGGGAACTTCGTTAATCGTCAGCAACCGATTCCCCCTCCTTCCGAACCCATGCAGTATCGTGCTATTGGGTTAGTCCGAGGTCGCTATATTGCCAGTAACGAACAATTTACGCAAGGTATAATGCTGACTTCAGACGGCACAGAGCTTGATGCTGTTCTTCTGGGTCGAATTATGAGTTTAGTAAAAAATCATTTAGACTTGGAAAAAGAGCATCTGTGGGTAGTCTACCCTCGAACTCGCCAAGAAAATGATAACTTGCACCTACAGATTGTAGGAGTCTGGGAGCCAGAAAACTTGGCAAAAAGTCAAGGGGCTAATGACCAGCAAGATGAAGTTTCTGAAGATTCCCAAACACCTGTTAATGGTTTATCAAATTCCGTCCAACCCTCTTCAGAAATTCCAGACGGTGGTTTTTCCGTTCGCGGAGAGGTTGTTTACCAATCTACTGAGGCGGGAAATTTAGTCATTAAAATTAAGCAGGCTCCGCGCAAACCCAATGATAAACCTAAATATTTCAAGTTGAAGCTTGTAGGTATTCTCGAGACTAAAGCAGTCGGTAGATTCTGGGATTTTCAAGTAACGCGGAAAGCCGACTTATTGTTAATCCAAAGTGGTGAAGTCATAGCCGATCTACCCAGAAAGCGCAAACCACCAAGAAAAGGTGGTTTCAAAGGTGGTGGGCGTCGTCCTGGCGGTCCCAGCGGCAAGAGACCATTTCCCCCCAGACAACGCAGTGGGGAACCGCAACGCCCAATCCGGAAAACTGGCGATCCTACAGCAACTCGTCCCAGCCCAGTATCCACCAAACCCACTCCTAAACCGGTGAAGCGACCGAAACCAACCCAAGAGTAGGAACTGGCGACTGGGGAACAAGGAGAATAACTCTTGCTCAATCTTCAATCTCCAATCCCCAGTCCTAAAATTCCGTCCAGCGGTCTTGTGGAAGAAAAGACCGCTCCATCGGAATTTGAGCAACGGGTTCTGTGAGAGTAAATTCCCCTGATTCAATCCATTTTTTCAACTCTAGGGCAACTTGTCTGGACAGAAATATGCTGGCAAGGGGCGCAACACGCACGGTTTTACCTTCAATAGTTATGCGTCCGGACTTAAGTTGAGCATAGCTGACTAAACCAAAGGTAGGACGAACGCGTCGGGGAATGGAAAAATCTACGACTGGGGCTACTAAGTCTTTGTCTTGGATTGCACACTTAGCTACTACATCTTCACTTAATACCGGAAGTGGTATCCCCACTCCAAGCATTAACGAAGGTCCGTAATTTTTGAAGTAACAACCTCGTACCCAACGAGTATTCATTTGTTTTGCATCACCAATTAAAGCTAAAGTTGCAGCCGGACCAATAGGTGTGCGATTGGGTAAGCGCTTTTGTAAGGGGAAGTGCTGTGTACCTTCCCATGCAACATAACCAATCCCTCCTCCTAAAAAAATGCGCGTCCCAATACCAATGAGTTGTAAGTCTGGATCGTTGAATAAAGGGGCAATAGCACCAGGGTTTGAGTAAACTGCATTACTCAAACGCGGTTGCAAAGCTCCAAGGTACGTGTATAGTGGGCGATCGCCTCCATTTACCCCAACTATAAAATTTTGATATATATTGCGAGGATTAAATAGATAAAACTGATTTATAGTTTCACTGGTAATCGTTGTTTCAAAAGTTGCTCTTGGATAACAATCTGTAACTTGTCCTTGGGCTCTTACGTGTACGGGTTTGCCAGCTATCAAATCTTCAATCACATGACCACCACCTCGTTCTCGAACTTCTTCTCCGTCCATCACTTCTACAGCACAACTCGCACCCAAGTACAAATCTACTGCACCAAAACCAGAGTATACGGGCACACCATCCAACCAACAACGACGAATTTTTATGGGTGGATCGGTATGCCCCAGGTTAATAATGGCACCACTAGATTCCATTGGCTCAAAAGTACCCGTCGCGATCGCATCAACTTCTTTGGCAACTTTTGTAACACCAACCTCTTGAACTCGTACTTTTAATTCCTCAGCGGTCATTACTACCGCCTGCTTGCGGTTGATTTTGTCATTGATTTCCGCAATTGTTCGCATATTAATAAGATATATTTCCAGGGATGTTCAATTTTCTAAATCATATCCATAACAGCAACCGCTTCTCCTAATTTGTAGGGTAGGCACTGCCCACCGTTTGTCAATTACTCCTTTCCCTCCAGAAGATTACCTATTTACAGCCATTTTCAAGGTAAATACACCACATGGAGTAGGGTGGGCACTGCCAGCCCTTTCAATGCGAACATATGAACTAGTGAGGGAGGAAAGGAATAATTGAATGCAGGCGTGTTGTTCGTCAGCTGCTAGTGCAATGGCATCCCGTGACACGGTGTCATCCGGTAAGGAGACTTTTTGATCGGCAGTTAGTGACTTTAACCCAGTGATTTGGTCGCGGATACGTGCTGCTGACTCAAAATTCAACGCCTCTGCTGCTTTGTGCATTTGCTCGGTTAAGGTGTCTATGAGTTCAGTAGACCTCCCCTGGAAGACCATTGCCACCTTTTGTACGGTTTTGCGGTATTCTTCAGGTGAAATCATTTGCTGGCACACACCAGGACAGCGACCTAAATCGTAGTTCAGGCAAGGACGGTCTTTAAACAGGGGTTGAGGGCGCTGTCTGAGAGGAAAAATGCGCTTGCACAGACGCAATATTTCTCGCAACAATCGAGAATCTGTGTAAGGTCCGTAGAATTTATCTTTTTCTTTACCAAGTTGGCGTTTGCGGGTAATGAAGATACGCGGGTAGTCTTCTGACCATGTAATACAAACATAGGGATATTTTTTATCATCCTTCAGCAGCACGTTAAAGTACGGTTGATGCTGCTTGATCAGGTTTGCTTCCAACGCCAGGGCTTCGGCTTCGGTGTCGGTGACAATGAATTCAATCTCTGTCACCTGCTTCACCATCGTAGCAATACGTTCGCTTAACCTTTGGGATTCTCTGAAATAGGAACGAACCCGCGATCGCAGTTTTCGCGATTTTCCTATGTATATAATGCGATCGCTGCTATCCCGCATCAAATAAATTCCCGGTTCGGGCGGAATTTCTTGTAGACGGCTTTCTAGACGTTCTGGATCTTTAACAAGTGGTACTGTTTGAGCAGATGCTGTCACAATAAAAGATTTTTGGTATTTTTACGAATATACTTATTTCTATTTTAAGTAAGATTACTAAATACGTTGACACGAATAAGGTTGTCAATAGTCATTTGTCATTGGTAAGAAGACAGAAGTACAACTGCAGCATGGGAAGATCGCGCCACTTAAAACTTCAAAGTATCTTACATTTCATTGGTTTGACTTAATTTATAGGTTTACATGAGTCAACTACTCCTTGGACGCTCTAAGGTTACCAATTTTTGTAGGTAGGGTGGGCACTACCAACCAGGTGCTAACTACCTGCTTATTTAGGTAATCTTCTAGTTGGAAGACAGTAGTATATTTTTGTAAAGATTTCTAGCCTATATATAAAGTTGTTATATTTTTTCATAGATATCGGAAATCTTTCGGATTTTAATTTAAGATTTAATGATTAAGAGAATTAACGGATTTATATAATTCTCCTTTAGGCTATTATTAACATTATAATATTGAAATTGTCTAAGGAGAAGAAGTGAATATAGAAGAGTTTGAGTCCCAATATCGTATTACTATGGATCGAGCCCTAAACGAATTGCAAACAGTAATTTTGTTGCTAGCACAAGCACAAAATCAAGTTTCTCAAATTGGAAATACCGTACAAATTCTCAGCCAAAATGTTGAAGAATTCATTCTCGAGCAAAAATCAAAATAAATATGAGATAAGCATAAAATTTAAAAATAACGATAAGCAAACTCTTCTTCAATTGCTTCCAGAAGATGTGAAAGATTAACTGGTTTAACAAAGTAACGACAAGCACCAAGTTTTATAGCTCTTTCTTGGTCTGCCCGAAAAGCAAATGCTGAAACTACGATCACGGGTATCTTGGCCAGATGCGGTTGCTGCTGGATTTGTTCTAGCAGCACATAACCATTAATGTCTGGCAATTTTAAATCTAATAAAATTAACTCTGGCTGGAATTCGTCTACCGTAGTGAAAAAATTAGAAGCTCCTGTTAAGCTTTGCACTTGATATTTACAATAACTCAGATAATCGCCCAGCAACATTCTGTTGGCATCATTATCTTCAATGAGCAAAATTCGTCGAGTGGGTCGTGAATGTAATTTCTGCTTTATAAAACGTAATTTTGCTGTCATTTTTACCAATCGTTTTATGTTAAGAGTCAACAATGTTTGCGAAATTTTCAATTGTTTAATTACGTAAATATACGCAATCAAACTCAGAAAGCTTTTACCTATACTATTACTTAATAATCTTATTATGTCTAGCAACAAACGATGTTATTAACATCATAATATATAAATTATAGAAAAAATCAAGTTCTTTTGGAAAAAGGTTTGAATATAGCAGTTGTCATTTAAATCAATACAACTTTACAAATAACGTAGAAATGCTACAAAAAGTGCGTTTCTACATTTATGTATAGCACGCAAGCGAGAAGCGCTATATAAGGTGTGGGGTAAAAATCAAAAGCCGTCCTTGACTGGAAAGAACGGCTTAGGGAATGTGTTAACCAACTGATATCAGACCTACCCAAAGATAAGTAGCGATGTGGGTAAAAGCGGGTAGGAATTAAATGGCACTACCCCTATTTGATTTTTAGTTTGCAATCGTCACATTGAGAATAATTATGCTTTTTTCAACTTACTTTGTGTGGCAAAGACACCACCAACTACTAGCATGCCCAGTATGACGGAAGGTTCTGGGGTTGATTTAACAGGCACACCTTGGAAACTGACTTCGTAGTTGCCAGTGTGAGATATGCCATCGCTTTTTTCAACTAACCCAGAGTTTGTAGCTTGGAAACCGTAAAGGAAGTCAGTCACTCCGTTGTAAGTGTACTTAACTACTTCACTGGCTTGAAAACCGTTAGGTACAAAAGAATATAAATCTTGTAGATTGTAATGACCAGCTAAACCAATACTGATTAAACCCGTTGAGTCATTTTGGTTAACGTAGGAGATGTTGGGGTCGCTGGATTTTTGGAATCCACCATTATTTAAAAACAGGTTATAGGAAAACATATTGTAGCCAACACCAGCTTTGACACTAAAATCTTTAAACCAACGGTTAGCAAAGTTATCTGCTCCAAAACTAGTGGTGTAGGTACCGCCCTTGGTTGTAAACCAGTCAGCACCATTTAAACTACTCAAGCTCAGGCTCTGGTCACCAATAGTACCGCTTAATGTCGTAACAGGAGCAGTTTTGAAGTTGTTCAGATTTTTGTAGAAGTTACTTTCGCTGTCAGAAAAGAGTTCGACGTTACCAGTAGGACTGCTACTGTTACCAGTTAAGATGCTGGACAAACTAGCATTTGGATCTGCATAGGTATTCTTGGCATCAGCATTGTATTTAATATATTCACCACCGCTAATTGAAGGATTAGTCAAGCTTGCGGCAGATGCTGGGGAGGTTGCGATCGCACTCAATCCACCGGCTATTGATGCACCAATCAAGAGTTTGTTAACAAGAGTTTTCATTGTTGTCTCCATCAGTTCTGGGGTTGAGTTTTATACACCTACCCCTTTTAAGGTTTGGTTAGCGTAGTTGCAGGCTTGGGTTTTCATGACTACCATTATTTTCAAACCACGGCAGTTTTGCTTATCCCTTACCATCACCTACAGTCCTCACCCAGTCTATGAAACTTGGAGACGAAATAGGTTAAGTTACTGTAGAGCCTCCATTAACTCTTGCTAAAAATATGACTGCACCATTCCTATTTTTCTAAGTATTAACTCTCGATTTCTGAAAATGAAATGTTGTATATCTGACTCAGGGGGTTGAGTCAGATGTTTTAACTAATTCGCTGGAATTCCCCATCCCTCTTAAAGGGTGAGTCATCAAATCACCTGTCAACTTTTGTACTGCTTTCCATGTCCCTAGGAAACTTGATGGAAAAACGACCTTTTTTCATCAATTGACCTTGGGTTGCGAATAAACCAAAGACTGCAACTAGCCCTAATATTGATGAAGGTTCTGGAACTCTTCTTCTAACAGGAGTATCTCTTTGGGTAACAACTGGTGCCCAAGTTGTGGTGTAAGTAATAGTATCTGTCTCAGGGTTAACTTGAGCTTGTGCTGAAGTCGCAGTCAGCCCGTAAATCAGTAGGACTGTTGATGCGTAGCTAGCAACTTTTTTAATACGGTTGTTCATGCGGTCTACTTCCCTTACTTTCAGTAAACAGGCTGCTGCAATCAAATGCTAATTGCGTAAGTTGCAATTAGCATTTAACTTGAGTATGAGAGCAACAGATTACTTAAGTAATACTTCAGTAGTTTATGCTGACTTCTTGAAAAACACGGTCATAGCTAGTAAATTTATAGTTAATTCTTAGTGAAGACTCCGTGAATTTACTACAAAAAGCCAGCAATTCTTTGGACAGCAGCTTCTAAAACAGGGGTATCGTGAACCAAAGCAAAGCGAACGTACCCTTCTCCAGATTTCCCAAAGCCAGCACCGGGTGCGACTGCTACCCCTGTTTCTTGCACCAACTGAGTGCAAAACTCTACAGAATTTTGACTCCAAGGTTCTGGTAATTTTGCCCAAATGTACATTGTTGCACTGGGAGTAGGAACATACCAACCAATTTGGTGTAAGCCACCGATAAAGGCATCTCGGCGTTTGCGGAAAGTTTCAACAGTTACTTTGACTCCTGTTTGGGAACCAGTTAGGGCTGCTATGGCACCATTTAAAATTCCCCGATACTGATTAAAATCAATTGCGGCTTTTATCCGACGTAAAGCACCAATTAACTCAGTATTACCAATAGCAAAACCAACGCGGAAGCCCCCCATATTATATGACTTAGACAGGGTGAAAAATTCTATTGAGACGCTTTTATCTGTATCGGCTTGAAAAATTGAAGGTGCGAGGGAGGAGATGAGGGAAGTTTCCTCGTTGTCTACTTTGTTTGCGTGGTTCCCGTTGTCACCGTTTCTCTCAAAAACTAAATCTACATAAGGAAAATCGTGAACTAAAACAAGGTTGTGTTGCTGACAGAATGCAACAGCTTCTTTAAAGAAAGACAGAGGCGCGATCGCCGTTGTAGGATTGTGAGGGTAGCTCAATACCATGAGGCGGGACTGTTCCAAAACAGGAAGGGGAATATCTGTGAATACGGGTAAAAAACCGTTTTCTTTCCGCAGTGGCATTGTGTATATTTGACCGTTGGCTAGGTGAACTCCGCCCACATGAGACGGGTAACCCGGATCGAGTAACAGGGCGAAGTCTCCTGGATTGAGGACTGCTAGAGGAAAATGACCCGTTCCTTCTTGAGAACCGATAAGAGGTAGAACTTCAGTTTCTGGATCGACAGGAATACCAAATTTTTGCTCGTACCACCTTGCTGCTGCTTGGCGAAACCCTTGGGTTCCATGAAAAAGCAAGTAGCCGTGGGTACTTGGGTCGTGTAGGGATTGAGTAATTGCTTCTATTATGTGTGTTTCTACTGGCAAATCAGAAGACCCTAGTGACAAATCAATCAATTGCTGTCCTTGAGCCAAAGCTTTTGCCTTAGCCCTATCCATATCAGCAAATACATTGAAATGTAGGGTTTCTAAACGTTTAGCAAATTTCATAATTTAGTCCTATGTCATTTGTCCTGTGTCATTTGTCCTTAGTCTTTATGCCATTTGCTGCTGTGTGCTAATGACTAATGACTAATGACCAATGACTCTTGACTAATTTAGATGTTCATCTATGATTTGGAGAAGCTTATCTTTGCTGATAACTCCCTCAGTAGACGCTAGTAATTTGCTCCCTTGAAGTAGCCGGAGTGCAGGTACGCCTTCCACTTGGTACTGCTTAACACTCAGTGGATTTGGATCGACTTCCATTTTGACGACTTTTAGGCGATCGCTGTATGTGGATGCCGTTACGTTTATAATTGATGACATCAATTGACAGGGACCGCACCACGAAGCCCAAAAGTAAACCAATACTGGTTTTTCGGCTTGTAACACTTCAGTTTCAAACTCAGCATCAGTGATGGTTATAACACCCTTATTCATTGCTGTCTCCACCAGATGATATTGTTTTACGTTTGCACACAAAATACTTTATCTTAATCTGTTTGCACTCCACTAGTTAAGTACTGGTTTTCAATGTAAAATCCCACAACCCATAGGTGTGGGACTAGCTCAAACAAATTTTATCCAATTTTAGGTTTGGTCTAACTGCTTGCGTAGCGATTCCAACTCAGCATCAACAACTTCATTGTTAGTCGTGTTTGATTTGGGAGCAGATGATTGTTGTGGAAGTGCTTGTTGAGTTGGTGAACCACCGGGAAGAGACAATTCCGCTTTCAAAGCCGCCAATTCATCATCGACATCGCTGCTGGCTTCCAATTTTGCAAATTGGCTTTCTAAATCTGCACCAGCCAACTCAGCTGCTGATTGGGCGCGGGCTTCTTGGAGCATGACTTTTTCTTCCATCCGCTCAAAAGCAGCCATTGCGCTGCTGGTATTCATCCCGCGCACCATTCCTTGGAGTTGCTCTTGGGCTTTGGCAGCAGTAATCCGTGCTTTGAGCATTTCACACCTAAAGGACGCTTGAGCCACGAAGTCACACTTCGTGGCTCAATCTTGTGGGCTTTCTGCTTTTATTGCTGTAATACGATAAAAAATTCGTTCTCATTGGGAACATTACGGGATAAATATGTATCAAATATACCAATGGCATCGTCTCCAAAAGGTTTTCCTGTCATAGGATTCCTACCGTTAACCAGCCGTCGAAATTCTTTGATTTCCTGCAACAGAGACATTTCGATCCGGTTTTCCAGTCGCACAAGCTGAATTTGCCGAATTGCGAGGATAGAAACCGTTGTAGAAAATGCCATCAACACAACGTATGACAGCAAAATACGCGTTCTTGCTCCAAAGAAGACTCGATACCATCTATCTTTTTTGGCTGATTTTGCTTTCTCCACCCTTTTAGCCCCTATGGATGCAACCCTTTCCGCTTCCTATTTACATCATTTTAATTCGTAACTTCTTCTGGCAATTCAGCTGATGTTTTAACTCCTTTTGGTTGGGAAAGTGCGAGCGAACAAAATCAAGTTTGGAAAGTAGATTTTTATGCTTTGTAAAGTGGGTTCAGATGCTCGGCTAACGTCAGTGAAAGCGGGAGAGCAGAACATCTTTAAAATCTTATCACTTCTAATTTGGTTGGTAAATTCTAAAGCTTGAAATGTCAAGGTGAGCATTGTCATATAATTACGTAGCTAAGGTGGGCAGTGCTGACCCTACTTGAGATATAAACCTGAAATTTGTTTCCTTGCTTAAAGTGATAATAATTTAAAATTAATTTGCAAAAATTGCCAGTATTTCTACTGAAGACAAATAACACAATTAAAATTCACAATATTTTTAGATAAAAACTATCCTTTGAAATTTATTTTCCTTTATTTAGCGAAATTTATTTAATGAAAAACAATGAACTCAATCACAGAACGAGATTTACAATTGCGTCTGGAGCAGGAAAATTTACTGCGCCGTATTATAAACAGTATTCATCAAACATTAGATTTACAAGACATTCTGGCGGCGACAGGGGCGGAAGTCCGTTCCTTACTGGGAACAGACCGAGTGATGATTTATAAATTTCATGCCGATGGCAGCGGTCAAGTGATTGCTGAGTCGATTTATAACAATCGCTTACCATCGTTGTTGGGGTTAAATTTTCCAGCCGATGATATTCCGCTTCACGCACGGAAAATGTTTATGAAGGCACGGGCGCGTTCTGTTGTCAATGTTGATACCCGACAGATAGGTCAAAGCCTTTTGCGTAATATGATTACGGGGGAGGCAGCATCAGGGGACATGACTTACCGCCCTGTCGATCCTTGCCATGTTGAGTACTTAACCGCAATGGGAGTTAAGTCCTCTCTAGTGATGCCTATTTTCCATCAAGAACAACTTTGGGGGCTTTTAGCTTCCCATCACTCTGAGCCCCGTTCCGTGCCTGAGTCGGAAATTGAAGCAGTACAGACGGTGGTAGACCAGTTGTCGGTGGCGATCGCTCAACATCATATTCTCACTCAAGCCCAAGCAACAGCCCAAAGGGAAGCGGTTCTCGATCGCATAACGACTTTGCTGCATTCAATGCCTACCGTCGAATTACAGACAGCATTAAAAGAAGTTGTGTTGGCATTTTCTGGATCTGGTGGCAGGCTTTGTTTTAGACATCAAGCCTTTAGTTTGCATAACGATACTGTAAAAAGTTTGTCAGACTGTCTGGATACAAGCCATCTTTCTGTTAACCTTTATACCTGTGGCTGGCAACCTATTATGCCAGAGGTAGCAAAATATCAATTGATGGAACAGTATAATGTTTGGCAGGAACGCTACAAGTCCGGTAACAGCGATGTTTGGGCAATTACGGACATCTATCAAACACCTGAATTGCGAAATCTACAAATTGCTTTTCAACCAACTAAAATCCGTAGCATGATAATGATACCGCTTCGGTATCGTCAGCACTTGTTAGGTTATTTAAGCATTTTCCGGAACGAGATTGACACAGAAACTTTGTGGGCAGGTCAGTTTGACCCCGATCAACGGCAACTGTATCCCCGGTTGTCATTTGAGGTGTGGCGAGAATCTAAAAAGGCACAAGCTTGTGAATGGACTGTGGAAGAAGTTGAACTAGCCCAAGCCTTAGGCAAACAATTTGCCCTCTTCATTCAACAGTATGAGATTCACCAACAGCTGCAAGCGTTTAATGCCAACTTATTCCAGAATTTATTTGGCTACAAGCAATGACACCCATTCCAAAACCTGATTTGCAGGTACGCCTAGAACAAGAAAATTTATTACGCCGCATTGTCAACAATATCCGGCGAACACTTTCTATAGAAGAGATTTTGACAACAACGGTTGGGGAAGTTCGTTCGCTACTGAAAACCGACCGAGTGCTCATTTACAAATTTCATGTTGATAACAGCGGTCAGGTGATTGCCGAGGCAATTGATGGCAATCGGCTGCCATCGTTACTGGGGCTCAATTTTCCTGCCGATGATATTCCTCCACAGGCACGAGAAATGTTTATGAAGGCACGGGTGCGTTCTGTTGCTGATGTTGAGAATCGGCAAATTGGTCAAAGCGCCCTACGTAATTTGGAAACGGGAGAGACTCTCTCAGAGAGTATACGTTACCGCCCTATAGACCCTTGTCATGTGGAGTATTTGACAGCAATGGGGGTTAAGTCCTCCTTAATAACACCTATTTTCCATCAAGAACAACTCTGGGGACTCCTGGTATTCCATCATTCAGAGACTCGTTTGTTTAGCGAAGATGATATTGAAGCAGTACAGAGGGTGGTAGACCAGCTGTCGGTGGCGATCGCTCAAAGTAACATTTTGACCCAGGCTCATGCAAAAATGCAACGGGAAGCGATCGTCAACCGCGTTACGACCCTGTTGCATTCAATGCCTACCGTTGAATTACAGCCAGCTTTAGAAGAAGTGGTTGCCGCATTTGGCGGGTCTGGTGGCAGGCTTTGCATCAGACATCGAGCTTTTGACGTTAAAAACAACAGCATGAGAACTTTGGCAGACTGCCTGAACGCTGACAACCTTTCTGTCAAGATTTATACTTACGGTCAACAACCTGTGATGCCAGAAATTGCAAGATATCAACTGATGGAGCAATACAGCGTCTGGCAAGAACACTATAAATCCGGTGATTATCATATTTGGTCAATTCCAGATATTTATAAAACACCACAGTTGCGAAATTTGCAAGTTGCTTTCCGACCTACTAAAATTCGTGGCATTTTGATGGTTCCACTCCAGTACCGTCAGCAATTACTGGGTTACTTAAGTATCTTTAGGGATGAAATTGATACAGAAACTTTATGGGCGGGACGCTTCGATCCCGACGAACGACAACTGTATCCCCGCTTGTCATTTGAAGTTTGGCGAGAATATAAACAAGCTGAGGCTCGTGAATGGACTGCGGAAGAAATTGAATTAGCCCAAGCATTGGGTAAGCAGTTTACCTTGGCAATTCAGCAGCGTGAAATTTACCAACAAGTTAATGCCCTAAATACAAACTTAGAAAATCAAGTCAAAGAACGCACAGCCAAGCTACAACAAGCAACAGAACAACAACAGGCGTTGTTTAGCGTTGTTACTAAGATTCGCGAATCTCTTGATGTTGATACTATTTTTCAAACAACAACAAAAGAAGTTTGTCAGCTTCTTCAAACAGATCGCGTTGCTGTTTATCGCTTTAATTCCGAATGGGGTGGCGAATTTGTTGGAAGTTTTGAAGCATCCAATCAAAGATGGTCCAATGATTTTCTATTAAGTACGAATTCAGTTTGGAACGATACCTATTTACAAGAAACCCAAGGGGGACGCTATCGCAACAACGAAACTTCTGCTGTAGATGATATTTATAAAGCGGGTTTTAATCAGTGCCACATTGATATATTAGAACAGTTTCATATCAAAGCTTTTATTCTTGCTCCCATTTTTGTCGGTCATAAACTCTGGGGTTTACTAGCAGCCTATCAACACACTCAACCCCGCCAATGGGAACGAGCAGAAATTAAATTTATGAGTCAAGTTGCTGCCCAACTTGGAGTGGCCCTCCAACAAGCTGAATTGCTAGCTCAAACACGACAGCAAACACTGGACTTGCAACAAGCCGCAAAGCAACAACAGATATTGTTTGAAGTTGTTACTAAGATGCGGGAGTCTCTTGACCTAAATACGATTTTTAGCACAACAACCAGAGAGATTCGGCGCTTCCTGAATGCTGACAGAGTGGGAATGTATCGCTTTGATTCTAATTCAGATGCATCTGAGGGTGAGTACATCGTCGAAGATTTAGCGCCTGGTTTACCTTCGACATTGGGAATCAAAATTCGCGACCATTGTTTTCAAGAAGTTTATGCAGACCAATACCGCCAGGGACGTTTACAAGCAGTTTCTGATATTCACAATGGTAAACTGCATGAATGTTATGTAGAAATGCTGGAAGAATTTCAAATTCAGGCAGCTTTAATTGTTCCAGTGATGAAAGGTGATGAACTTTGGGGTTTGCTGTGTATTAACCAGTGCGCTCAAACCCGATGTTGGCAGCCTTCCGAAATTCAGTTTGCAACTCAAGTTGCCGCTCAACTGTCTGTGGCGATCGAACAATCTAGTTTACTTGCTCAAACCCAACAGCAAGCAGAACAGTTAACCCAAGCCCTGCACGAACTACAGCAAGCTCAAACACAACTCATTCAGACTGAGAAAATGTCTTCCCTCGGTCAACTTGTTGCAGGTGTTGCCCACGAAATTAACAATCCAGTCAACTTTATTTATGGCAACATCGCTCACGTGAATGAGTACACTGAGGATTTGCTCAGTATTTTGGCACTTTATCAAGAACACTATCCAAATCCCAACCCTGAAATTATTCAGCAGGCAGAAGAACTAGAGTTAGATTTTATTGTCGAAGATTTGCCTAAAATACTTTCTTCTATCAAGATAGGAACTGACCGCATCCGTCAAATCGTTCTGTCTTTAAGAAATTTCTCCAGGCTCGATCAAGCTGAAATGAAGCCTGTTGATATTCATGAGGGAATTGATAGCACCCTGCTGATTTTGCACTACCGTATAAAACCAAGACCTGATAGCCCTGGGATTGAGATAGTTAAAGAGTACGGCAATCTACCCCCAGTTGAGTGCTATCCAGGACAACTCAATCAGGTCTTTATGAATGTTGTCAGCAATGCTATTGATGCTTTGGATCAACAGAGGGCGTCTGCTTCAAAATCCCAACAGGATAAAATTACAATCCGTACATCTATCGGTCAAATCGATGGTCACATTCCCAGTGCAGTCATTCGTATTAGCGATAACGGGGCGGGGATACCTCAAGAGCTTATCCAACGGGTTTTTGACCCATTTTTCACAACAAAGCCCGTCGGTAAGGGTACTGGCTTGGGTTTGTCAATTAGTTACCAGATTATTGTGGAGAAACATGGAGGAGTGTTTAAATGTGATTCTCATATAGGGTTGGGTACGGAATTTTGGATTGAAATTCCAATGAAGCAAAAGGTTTTTAACTAAGTAGTTGTCCTTAGTCATTTGTCATTTGTCATTTGTCATTGGTAAGGGTTTCAGATAGGTTTACATTTTGTAACGTAGTTCTGTTTATTCACGCCTACTTACTTAGGTTGGTACTATGCACAAGTAGAACAGCCACAAGTCAAACTGTTTTTTGGCTGGGATTGTTTCGGGAGTAATTGTATATGGCGCTATCAACTCAGGTATCTTTCAACAAGACGTTAGAAGAATTTTTGAATTTGCCAGAAACCAAACCTGCTAGTGAGTATATTGACGGTCGCATTTACCAAAAACCAATGCCCCAAGGAAAACATAGCATTCTCCAAACTGAATCAGCATCGGCAATTAATCAGCTTGGTAAACCAAAAAAGTTAGCTTTAGCATTAACTGAGTTACGCTGCACCTTTGGCGGACGGTCGTTAGTTCCAGATATTGCGGTGTTTGAGTGGTCGCGCATCCCGACTGATGAAGAAGGGGAAATTGCCAACAAATTTGAAAGCTACCCCGATTGGACTATTGAAATCCTATCACCCGAACAATCTCCCAACCGTGTCATTAATAAAATTATTTTTTGTATCAATCAGGGGACAAAACTGGGTTGGTTCATTGACCCTGATGATAAATCGGTGATGGTATTTCAACCGAACCAATTACCAGAAGTAAAATATGATACTAGTATATTACCCATCCTTGATGTCTTGGGGGATTGGCAAGTTTCGCCAGCTGATATATTCGCTTGGTTAAAGGTAGCAAAATAGTTTTTCTATTTTTCTGTCTATCAAAATCCAAGCAACCTCGACACTAACTGACAACCATATTATGATGTTAGAGCGATCGCGCAACTTTTTTGGCAGGGCAAAGCACGGGTTTCGTTCCTCAACCCAACCTACGTTCTACGTTCATCCTTCATCCTTCATCCTTTATCCTTTAAATCTCTCATCTACAAAGGTGGATTTTCTAAAGATAAACTTTCTATCGTGTTTTCTTCTGGCAATGATTCTGATGTTGAAATGACAATCAAAGGAATACCAGCTCCTAAACAACCCCGTTTGATACGTTCTGAGGTTTTAGGAAAGACAACAAACAGAGGATAGATGCTATTCGTGCCTTCACTCAAAATATGTTTGTAGTGCATGGGCATGAGCCACTCATAGTCTTTATCTAATAAAACCTGTGTTTGTCGCCAACGTCCTAACAGGTCAGAAAAATCCTCATGGGGACGATGGATAAAAATCAGGATTTCAGGTCCGGTTTTGATTTTCCATTCTGGATCGCACATCAAAATAGCCACATCACAGGGTAGGCGAGTTGCTTCTGCCGTCATTCCTTCCCTACGAAGATGGGCAACAGGCAATGGAATGGCGATCGCACTTTCATCAGGACGTCGCAAACTGGGAATCATTTCGAGGTAGGGACGGTGTTCTTTTAGCAGTGCGATCGCAGCCATAATATTGCTGTACTCTGCTAAGCAAGATTCATAATGTGATTTTTGTACTGACATAGTTTGTCAAGGATAAAGTATAAATTATGAAGGATAAAATAATAAATTGCTTGGTTTAAAGCTTTTGAACCCAAAATTCAAAATTGATATAAGAAGAAATAAGGATGATAAATTTTTCATCCTTTATCCTTCAACTTTTATCCTTCATTTAGCCCATCTTCTCGAAGACTGCAAACAGAGGTAAGTACATTGACATCAAGATAGTACCTACCATACCTCCCAGAACTACAATCATAATTGGTTCCATAATGCTGGTTAAAGCCTTCACTGCTTGCTCAACTTCATCCTCATAAAAATCGGCAATTTTCATTAACATCCCATCCAATTCACCTGTTTCTTCACCGATACTAATCATCTGAATTGCCATTGGAGGAAAAACTTTTTCTTTTTGCAAAGCAAGACTAATCATACCTCCTTGTTGAATTTCAATTTTTGCAGCATCAATAGCATTAGCTACCACCTGATTTCCTGATGTATCGCGTACAATTTCTAAAGAAGTCAGAATTGGCACGCCTGAACGAGTTAAAGAACCAAAAGTACGGCTGAAGCGGGCAACGGATGATTTTTGAATTAAGTCACCAAGTAACGGCATTTTCAGTGAAAGACGGTCAATTGTTTCGCGTCCAACGCGAGTTTTGTAGTATTGTCCATAGGCAATCTTGAATCCTACAGCAAAACCAATCAGAACAAAAGCCTTCCAGCTTCTCAAAGTTTCACTGCAAAACATCATGAATTGGGTTAAAGGAGGTAAAGTTGTTCCCAACTCCTCGAAAATACCTGCAAAAATTGGGATCAGAAAAACAGTCATGCCAACAAAGATGGCGATCGCTATAACACTTACAGCAACGGGATAAGCCATTGCTGATTTAATTTGGTTTTGTAGTCGCGCAACGTCTTCTAACAACTTAGCTAAACGATTCAGCACCTCGTCTAAAACACCACCGACCTCACCAGCCTGAATCATGCTGACATATAAACTATCAAAGCAATCAGGATATTTACGCATTGCTTCTGATAAATTAACCCCGTTTTGAACTTCAGAGCTAATACCCAAGAGAGCTTGTTTCAGTTTAGGGTTGCTACACTGCTCGGATAGTACTCCCAAACTTCTAACAATTGCCACGCCTGCATTAACCAATGCAGCAAGCTGACGTGAAAAAACGGCTTTATCCTTAACAGAAACACTAGTAAATTTTGTGGAAAACTCTTTAAAATCAAAGCCTTGAGCTTGTTTTTTCAGGTCTTGGATGACATAACCCTGCTGTCGCAAAGAAGTACGAGCATCAGCCAAGGAATCAGCTACGACTTTTTCTGTTTTCGGTTTTCCCTGCGAATCTTTAACACGAGCAACGAAGGTTGGCATACTTATATTGATTTTAGATTTTGGATGAGAAATAGTTAGTAATTAGTGGTCAAACTACTAATGTAGAGACGCGCCATGACGCGTCTATACGATCGCTAACTAGAGGAAGATTAATGTGCAGCAGCTGATTTGACACCTGGGGTTGGAGCAACAGGTCCAATGAGGCGCTGAACTTCATCGGGTTTGGAAGTCTTAGACATTGCTGCTTCAAAAGAAATAGTTCCAGCTTTATATAAATCGGCTAAAACCTTTTCTAGAGTTTGCATTCCCAACTTACCTCCAGTTTGAATAGCAGAGTAAATTTGAGAGGTTTTGCCTTCACGAATCAAGTTGGAAATAGCAGGAGTCACCACCATAATTTCTTGAGCCATGACTCGACCATACTCACCAGGTTTGGGGTTTTTCTTAGGAACTAGAGTTTGGCTAAATACTGCCACTAGTGAGTTAGACAACTGCACCCGCACTTGAGTTTGTTTTTCGTGTGGAAAAACGTCAATGAGTCTGTCTACTGTTTGTGCAGCAGAACTCGTGTGTAGGGTACCAAATACCAAGTGCCCTGTTTCCGCAGCAGATATAGCCAAAGAAATTGTTTCTAAGTCCCGCATTTCCCCTACAAGAACAATATCAGGGTCTTCCCGGAGTGCTGCTCTCAAAGCATTCGCAAAGCTCTTAGTATCTTCATTCAACTGCCGTTGGTGAATCAGACTTTTAATAGGTTCATAAACAAATTCAATGGGATCTTCCACAGTCAAAATATGCTCTGCCCTGGTACGGTTAATGAGGTCAATCATTGCGGCTAGGGTTGTTGTCTTACCAGAACCTGTGGGACCTGTTACCAATACCAATCCTCTAGGCTTTTCTGACATTTCTCGAACAACGTCCGGTAAGCCTAATTTTTCAAAGTTAGGAATTTTAGAACTGAGTGCCCGCAAACACGCAGCATATGCTCCACGCTCTTTATATACGTTGACCCGGAAACGAGCTAATCCCTTAACACCATAGGAACAATCCAATTCCCAAGTTTGCTCCAAAGTTTTACGCTGGGTGTTGTTCAACATACTAAAGATCAATCTTTGGCACTGATCTACTGTCATTGGTTCGTCCCCAATGGGAGTTAGTTTGCCACTGATGCGAAAGTAGGGTGGCAAACCTGCGGATAAATGCATATCCGAACCACCCATTTCAATCATTTGCTCCATCAAATCTTCAATCATTAATTCCATCGTTCTGCTTCCTCTTGTTATTTGTTAGTGGTTAAAAGCTAAGGACTAATCTTGAAACCTTGGTGTCATGCAGTAAGGACAATCCAACCATTCCGGTTGCAATCCAGCATTGCAAGTCCGGCAGGTAAGACCGCTTTTACGTTTAGCTTTTAACTCTGCTTCCAAACCTGTATCGGTAAACGTTACCCGTTCTACTTCTTCTAAAGTGGTACTGCCTTGACGCACGAGGTCCAAGCTGTAAGCAAGCAAGGTTTTCATGCCTTCTTCCACTGCTACTTCTTTGATGCGTTCTGTTGGTGCTTCTTCAGTAATGAGGGCTTGCAAACGTTCGGTGACTCGCATAACTTCATAAACACCACAACGTCCTTTATAACCAACGCCGTTACAATCCGGGCACAAATGATTCTTGCCTTTGGCTTCTTGAATTTGCTCTGCTGTTAGGGTATTTGCCTTGTAGAAAGTGATTCCTGCCTCTTGGCTTGCTGATAGCCCGTAACGAGCGAGTTCTTCTACTGTGGGAGTGTAGGGAATGCGACAACTGGAACAGACGCGTCGCATCAAGCGCTGTGCCAGTACACCAATGAGGGAACTGGAAACCATGAAAGATTCAATGCCCATTTCTCCCAAACGAGCGATCGCACCTGGGGCGTCATTGGTGTGTAAGGTTGTTAAAACCAAGTGACCTGTCAATGCTGCCTCAATTGCGGTTTTTGCTGTTTCCTTGTCTCGTGTTTCACCCACAAGGAGCACATCTGGGTCTTGCCGCAGGAAAGCTCGCAAAGCAGTAGAAAAGTCCAGCCCTTTTTCCCGAATCACCTGCACTTGTGTAATTCCAGGCAAGCTATATTCAATGGGGTCTTCCACTGTACTAATATTGATGCCCGGAGAGTTCTTTTCTGAAAGAGCAGAGTACAGGGTTGTTGTTTTACCAGAACCTGTGGGTCCTGTGACCAGAATGAGACCAAAGGGACGAGAAACCATCTCTTTGACTATGTTTAAGGTATCTGGGTCCGTGATGAGCTTATTCAAACCCAATTGTGTTGCCGAGTTATCCAAAATCCGCAGTACTACCTTCTCCCCATAGCGGCTGGGCAAGGTGTTAACCCGGAAGTCAACCTTACGTCCCTCGAACAATCGTCGAATTCGCCCGTCTTGAGGTAAACGCCGTTCAGCAATATCCAGGTTGGCAATGATTTTGAAACGGGCTGTTACAGCAGGGATGATTTTTTTCGGCAGAGGGTCAAAAGCTTCACGTAGTACCCCATCTTTCCGAAAACGGATACGTAAGTTTTCTTCCTGTGGTTCGATATGGATATCAGAAACCTTTTCATGCAATGCTTTAGCAAGGATTCTGTTAACTAGATTGATCACTGGGGCATCTTCAGCACCCTTCATTGCCGCACCCAAATCGGCTTCACCTTCTTCGGGTGCATCATCCATATTGAGATTGTCTAAATTTTCTAAATCCTGATTAATATCTGTAAATTTTTCCTGTTCCAGATGCTTTTGCCGAACTGCTAATTCATCCAAGTACTGGTTAATAAGATTTTGGTAATCCTCTTGGGTAATAACCATGCGCTGCAAGGCCAATCCCTGGGGGCGCAAGATACGGTTTAAGTCATCTGAAGCTTCCAAATTATCTGGATCTACCATTGCCACCAAAACAGAGGGTGGGTTTTGGTCATCGTGTTTTGCCAAAGGTACTAAGCGATGACGACGACAGATATCTACCGGAACAAGGGTATCAATCAGTTGACCAACAGTTGTTTGACCAACTTGGCTGACTTCCGGATCGAGAGATTCAACGCCGTATAATATTTTGAGTTCAAATAATTGCTGCTTTTTATATTGCCGGAGTAACTCTGGCGTCAGTTGTCTGCCTGAAATTGTTTCTAACACTTCTGTCAGGGGTCTGCCTGACTTGCGGCTTTCAATCAGCGCCTGTCTCATTTGTTCGCTGTTGACAAAGCCAGATTGCACGAGTTTGTTGCCGAAGGGCGAAAACTCAACTCTTGTCGTAAGAGCTGTACTGCGCCTTTGTGGTGACGAGTAAGTCATAATATCTCATTAGTCGCGGAAACCTCTGATTAGAGTATTCCCAAGGTCTAGGACAGAATTGACATCCTCACTCAGTAAAATTAATACAGAAATAAAGATTTTACAGATTCCTTCATCTACGCCCCCTCGACCCTAACTATGAGGTGGCAGTTATTTGTTGGCTGTCAGTAGGTGCTGGTCAAGCCATTTTTTTATGTATATTCACTTAAATTATCGTGTATTAATTTAATAGCTTGCTCTCACAAGAACACCCTTCATCAAAAACCTGCCTTCTGGTGCCTTGTTTCCAGAGACAGTAAGTCTCAAATATTCGGAGTTAAAAACATAAATGCTAGCTGATACACTCACATTAGCTAGCATACACAGATTTGTTACGTTTTATTAAGAAAAACTACGCTATAGCGCTTTTAGATTACGCGACAGACGTTCACTCCATACTTTATACTTCATACTTCAGGTGACAGCTTTTTGCTTCACAAATTTATCATTGACTGCTAGATGTAGCGATAACCGTAAAATATCGCATCTGGAAAAAGTACACAATGGTAGACGAAAATCAACAGCAAAACTATACAAATCAGCAATCAGGTCAACCAACCGAGGAGCAGCAAACAATGACACCAGACTCTACAGAGCAGATAAACGCTAACGAATCCGGTAACGAGGTGAATCAGCAAGTGGGAACTCAAACCGACGTCGCACCAGAAACGGCTACAATCAATCAAGACAGTGATGTTGCTGCAACTGCTGAAGTGACTGGTGATGACTCAAACGCAAAACAAGCAGAACTGCTTCAACAAATTGAGTCTCTCAAAGCGCAAGTCGAAGAGCGCAGTGTTCAATACATGAGGATTGCAGCAGATTTTGAGAATTATCGCAAGCGAAACCAAAAAGAGAAAGAAGACTTAGAGCAGCAAATCAAGCGAGTGACAATTACTGAATTGCTGCCAGTTGTTGATAATTTTGAACGAGCACGAGCACAAATTAAACCCCAAAATGATGGCGAAATGACTATTCACAAGAGCTATCAGGGTGTTTACAAGCTTTTAGTGGATTGTCTCAAACGCTTAGGGGTATCTCCCATGCGTCCTGAGGGTCAACCATTCGATCCCAACCTACACGAAGCAGTATTGCGGGGTTGAGGAACGAAACCCAACATTTAAAGTATGAAGGATGAAGGATGAACGTAGGAACGAAACCTAACATTTAAAGTATGAAGGATGAACGTTGTTAGGATGAAGGGATTGCAAAAAAGCGATCGAAAAAATAAAACTTTCAGATTGGGTGTTAAAGCCAGTCTCAATCGGTGAAATTTAGTTTATTCGTAAGGTTATTACAATATTTCGACCCTACTGCATGCGTATCTGCTACACAACAGAGAATAACGACAAACTAAATTCTTTTTTTACGTATTGCAAGCAAACTTACTACGCCTAGACCAAGTAATGCCGATGGTTCAAAGATTTTTTGTGCTGTAAAGCTAGCTGCGTAAGAAAGTGTAACGTTTGTACCCGACAAAACTGTGTCGTAGCTTGCTTCTATTGCTTGTAACCCTTCAACACCAATGGGAATGTTAAAAACACCATCATTACCTTTCGGTACCTCTTGACCTAAGTGTTCTACTAGCAAACCATCTGAAATTGGGTTTCCTTGATAGAAGACTTGAACTGGCAAATTGTCTCCTTCCTTAACTAAAAAAGGATTCTGTAAAGGAACGATTTCCAATTGCTGGTTGAAGGGCTGCCCTAGAGCCTTAGACCAATCATACAGAGCTTTGGTATACTTCAGATTATGACTAACATTTTCGTATTGCTCTATTTCTGATTCTGAAATTCTAAGGTAATTATTTCCCGGTACTCTGGCATAAAAGCCATTATCATAAAATCCAGTTAATGCCGCTACTCTGCTATTAGCAGTAAGAGAAATTCCATCTTCATTTTGGCTAATAGTCACTGGAATTATTTGTCTGTTTGCATCATACGCATTAGCTTCTCTAAAGCCAGAGACGCGATAGGATTGCGGTCCTTCTTCTGGATGACCGTACAATAACTTGTACTCTCCGTTTTCATAGTTAAACCAAACAACATGTGCTGAAGCAGGTTGCCAAACAAATGGTAGAATTGCCAACCCTAATACCAAATTTTTCAAACTACGAATAAGCATCCCAATTGCCTCTATGGAGCTGTAGCAGTTTTCTAAATCGTGCAATAAGCCAAATTGTAGGTGCATTCAACCGTATGCTTGCTTAGCCAGCAAGCACTCGCATTCGACCTATCAAGATACTTCACTGATTTGGAAACCGCTATATTACACACTTATTAAAGACCATTTTTTTTTTTACAAAACAATCCCCCCATCAGGGATTTTATTGTTAATATAAATTTCTATTTTTCAATTTATTTTATAAAGTAAATATTAATTTTTTCAGATTTTAGGGGATCGATATTATTATTCAAGATTCTAAGTTTTTATACTTAAAATAAAATTGCTATACGATCCGTCAGATGCTAATAGCACAATACGTTTAAGTAAAAATTAAAATATAAGGGGTTTTCATTTGAATTAAATATAATGCAGCGCACTATGATAAGAGGTTGGGTTTTGTTCCTCCAACCTAACCTATGGGGTTTATGCATAATTTTTTTGATGACAAGTAGTGTTAGTTCTTGTACATCTAAATCTATGACTTCACTACCAACTAATTGCCACTCACCGCGCTCACAGTGTTGTAGAATTGACAAGATTGCCTCAGCCTCAAGGCAAATACGAGTTTGAGTCAGGTCATCAAACGGACGATTTAAACAGCAAACGTCTAAGTAAATTAGTGACATTAGGTTTTCTTCCTCAACCCAACCTACGGAATATTACAAATAACAAATGACTTTTGACAAATGACAAAATATTAGAAACCCGATTACTTCTACGAAACCGGGTTTCTGGGCTTTGATAAATGATAGGTGGATAGGTAGAACTTTTACCTAACAAACTGGGGCATAATTTCGGCTGCGGTGAATATGCCGTAAATGCCACGCCGATGCAATCCAATACCAGCTTTGAGATAACCGAAGGCAGGACCACAGACGTTGGCTGCCATACTGGTTTCATCTCCCAATGTAAAGGTATGGGTGGAAATTTTACCTTCAAATGTACGACCCGTAACCTTGACGTTTGTGCTGATGGGTTTTTTGGGATTTCGGGTATCCACTATACCACCAACAGTAACGCGATCGCGGTCTACAATTCCAGCCAACTCCAACATCACATCGTCAGCGTGTTCCATATTTTCCAAAGTCAGCACGCCATTGGTTTTATCCAAAAGTGCTTCTACTTCTGCATCGGTCATTGCCCTAGCAGTTTCTACGTTAAACCCACTCATATGGGCAATGTCTTCGCGGATAGTAGCGCGGTAAGCTTCCCAGTTAGCAATTCCCACACCAAAAGTAATTTCCACCCGATGAATTTCGGCGTAGCTTTGGGCGGCGATTGCGGCGGCAGCTGTCAACAGTCCTGGGGTTGCCCCACATCCTGTCATGTAGGTGATTCCTGCGGCAAGGAGTTCCTCTTTCATGGACAAGAGTTGTTCAACGGCACTAGTACGCTTAATTGCGTCTACCAGTACCCCACGCCAACCAGCCTTAATGAACTTTTTGGCTACGGAGGGAATAAAATCATTAGGTAAGTTGGGTAAAGCTAAGAAATACCCATCTACGGGTACCGCTTTTTCTAATAAATCCTCAATACTACGATTTGTAAGAGTACCAAAGGGTTCGAGGTAACCTACCGAACCTTGACTTTGATATTTAGCAATACATTCTTGAGCCTCTAAACCTTCAGTAGAGCAAGCAAAACCTTTGTTGTCTGCTGCCGCCACCAAAATCATTTCACCTTTTGGGGCGAGTACTCTAGCAGCTGCTTGCCCCAATCCGCCAAAACCCAGTACTCCCACGCGGATTGCATCTGCTTTCTTTGTATACCCTGTCACTTCTTCTGGCTCCACCATCGACATATTTGTTGAGATAGATAAAAGCTTATCGTACACCGATGGCTTCGGCTCAAACTCTCAAAACAGACCTTAATAGTGCCTTGTTGATGATAATGATAAAGTTTTGCAATAATCTTAGTAGGCTACAAGCTCACAGAGACTGCTATTAATGGTTTTTAAGATTTGTAGCACATTATTTGTATTCTGGTTTTTAAGCTTGACTAATTTCTAAGGTTAAGGGAAACTAACAAGTATCAGAGGTAAAGACTTACAATCATAATAATTTTTGTTAACTTTCTGAGATATATATTTTGAGAGATGGAACATTAGTTAACAAATGGCAAATTTGTAGCTAAGGGAAAACTCTGTTCCAAGGGGCTACATTTGTAGCTGTTTGCTACAGCAGCACTGTCCGCGCTTAGTGTTTTGGTTGGCTAAAAGCATGGAAACATTAGAGTTCATAATTTATCCAGACGGTCGCGTACAAGAAAAAGTCACTGGCATCGTGGGGGCTTCCTGTGCCGAAGTCACAGCAGCCATAGAGGCACAGCTGGGACAGGTACTCAGTCAGGAGCCAACCTCGGAACACTTCGCTACCAAGGTACAGGAAACTGGTGTAGCAAATACACAAACCACCTTCAGCGATTGGTAAGTTTTCATAACACTTTAGTTTCATCGAATTACAACCACCATGTCACACTTCAGCCAAATAAAAACCCAAATCCGTAACATTGAATCTTTAAAAGACGCCCTATCGGACTTGGGTATCGATTGGAAACAAGGTCCACGGGAAGTTCGTGGATATCGTGGTCAGACACATAATGCTGAAATTACCATTGAGCAAAACAATGGCTACGATATTGGCTTTAAATGGAATGGAAAAGAATACGAACTGGTAGCCGACCTACAATATTGGAAACAAAATTTATCCGTGGAAGGATTTCTAGGCAAAGTCACACAGCGTTATGCATTCCACACAGTGGTCAAGGAAACAGCTCGCGCAGGGTTTCAAATTGCCGAACAACAAAATAATGAAGATGGTTCAGTTCGCCTAGTTGTGCAGCGCTGGAGTGCGTAATGTCCGATTTTTTACCGTCCCCAGAACAAAGCGAGGATAATCGCTCTGGTTTAGAGCCTGAGTTGGGCGGTTTTTTGCGGGATTCCCCCGAACGTTCTGGTCTGGAACCAGAGTTAGGTGGAGTGCTGCGGCAAAAAGGCGTTTACGTTGACGAAATTACCTGTATTGGCTGCAAGCATTGCGCCCATGTGGCTCGTAACACATTTTATATAGAAGAAGATTACGGGCGATCGCGGGTTATACGTCAAGATGGCGACTCAGAAGAGGTGATTCAAGAAGCGATCGACACTTGTCCTGTTGATTGCATTCACTGGGTTGATTACACCAAACTCAAAACGCTAGAAGAAGAACGCAAATACCAGGTTATTCCCTTAATCGGATATCCGGTAGACCAGGCTGTTGTTTCTTCTCAACAACGACGTAAAAAGCAAAAGCTCAAGCGGAAGAAATCCCGTTACTAGTGAAGAAATCATAACTTATGTATGGAGGATTGGTTTGACCAATCCTCCTTTTTCTGCTGCATTTTTTATGTAGTCGGCAGAAATAATACTAATTCTCTGAATTAATACTACACATCGTTGATGATTATGGCGCTTAAGCGCAACTACTAACCTTTTTTAATGTGTAGTCTAGTTATGGAGAAATAGTATAAAAACTGCTATGTGTTGTGTAATATATTTTTACTCCGTTTCAGGAAAAGTTTGCACCTTACCATCGGGACTAAAAACTGCCCGAATCCTAACAGATTGTCCGCTTTTATTGGGGGAGACAAAAGGTTCACCAATGAGAGGCATACCCGTGCGATCGACATAATCTCTCGCAGCTTTTCCTAAGGGCATAATTCTTTCAATTGAGCCGTCCACACCTACTAACAAACTGTACTCGATTGCTTGCTTCAACCCAGTAGGCGGTTCCCAGCGCTCTTTCAAAAAGTCTCTGGCTTCTGCAATTTGGGCTGTGTCCAACAATCTCTCGCTACTACTACTAGTCGCTACCTGTGTGGGAAGATTGTTGTTTCGACGTCCTTGACGCAATCTCCCGATCAGTTCCTCAGATTCACTTCGAGTTGTTGAATTGGGTGAGGAAATTGCTGGGTTAGGATTTATACTAGGAGCACTAGATAAGTTGGGAAGAGCAGGGGGAAGTGCTGAGATACTCGAAGGAGATGTAATCCCTGGATCGCTTAAGCTACTTGGCGGAGTTTGAATCTCAGGTGCGATGGTAGGAATTTCATTTCTGGAAGAGGACGAAAAACCAATATTGCTCTGTTTAGAGTTTGGTTGAAGAGCAACTTTTTGATTTGGTGCTTTGTTAGGAGATGCTGTATTTTGTGGAGAGGAAGAAAGAATAGGAGGATTTGTCTCGGGTATAGTCAATGTTCCTCCTGAAGATGGGATTCCCGTAGGAAAAGACGCAATGTTGGGAGACCCTGGAGTTGAAGGTGGGAAAGCGGATTTTGGAGATGCTAGGGAAACAGAAGGTAACTGGGATTGCGAGCCTGGTGGAGGAGTTGGTGGTAGGATTGGAGACGTTTGAGCAGACGGAGCAGAAGTAGAAGCGGGCAATGGAAAAGCGCCAAAGGTTGGTAGTGGCTGCGATGGCAAACTGCTTGAAGGGCTGAGTGTTGGTAGAGGCGATGGCGAATTAGATGATGGCGAATTCTGTAAAGCAATTGTTTGTGATGTCGAATCAGTTTTACTAGCCGTCTGCTGTTGTCTCATACGATTAGCATACTGCCAAGTCAACGGTGTTAAACCCACCCCTAGCACCACCACTGCTGCAATCGGTGCCCAAACTGGCATGGCAGATGTTCTGGAATGGGAATTGAGATTTGGCAGTGCCATGACATCAGATGAATATTCCTCCAAGGCAGTTGCTAAGTCAAACAGTTGTAGTAAACTTAGCTCAATTACCCCACCAGATATTGGGTTTGCCAGAGATCCAAGAAACAGACTGTGTGTTAAATGACTGTTGGGTTGGATGTAGATATCTCCCCCAGGCATTTGATTGCTAAAGGGGTTTATGACTGTGCTAGTTGCCGAAGATGAGTTGGCAAAATCTGGCACTAATGTTTCATCCGATGCAAGGCTTGTATCTCTAATTGATGAAAAATTTGCCCAGAAGCTCTCAGGAGACATCTGTAGGAATTCCTGAACGTAGTTTGTTACTGCTACGCACAAAGCTTCAAGTTGTTCGCTGTCGCCCCGAATGGCAATTTTCTTGTCTTCTGGAAGCTGTGGATCGTCAAAGCGAAGCTCAAATCTGAGCTGCTTCAGAACAGATTTACCCATCCACTTTGATAAAGCCGAGCCTTGAGCTAAGACTTCTAGTGTACAAGTGGGCGGTGTATACCTACGGATAACAGGATTTGATACAGGCATGGCAGGAACTGCAAGCAAGTTATTTTGGATTTTGAACCGCACTCTTAACGCGGATGAACGCGGAGAATTCTTTGTTTTATCGGCGGTTGCGATATGTAAATTTTGGAGAATGAAATTTAAAATTTTGTGGAACGGTCTATCAGTGCAAGCCCTGGTCATTAGTCACTGGTCATTGGTCATTAATTATTTACAAATAACAAATGACAAATAACAAATGACAAATGACGAATGACAAATGACAAATAACAAATTAACGAAACGGAGGAGCATAGAGAATTCCACCTTGGTTCCAAAGTCTGTTTTGTCCTCTATCCAATTTCAACTCAGAGTTTTTCCCCAAATTGCGCTCGTAAACTTCTCCATAGTTGCCCACGTGTTTGATAATGCGTGCGGCAAAATCGTTTGTTAAACCAGTTCCTGTGCCTAGGTCACCTTCTGTACCCAGCAAGCGCTTCACTTCTGGATTGGTGCTGCTTGTTAATTGGTTAACGTTCTTGGAATTGACTCCCAATTCTTCGGCATTAATCAGAGCAAATACAGTCCATTTCACCACATCAGACCATCTAGAATCCCCGTTAACCACAGCAGGTGCTAGGGGTTCTTTAGACATAACGATATCTAAAACAACATGGTCATCCGGTTTTTTCATAATGGCACGGCGAGAAACTAACCCAGAACGGTCTGCGGTAACAGCTTCGCAACGACCTTGCTCGTATGCAGCAAAGGCAGTGTTAACATCTTCAAAGACGAGAGGTTTGTAGGTAACGCCCCTCTGTCGCATTTGGTCTGATAGGTTCTGTTCGTTGGTTGTTCCTGTTTGGGTGCAGATGGATTTGCCTTTCAGTTCTTCTAACTTTTTAACGTTGCTATTTTTTTTCACCATTATTCCTTGCCCGTCGTAAAAAACAACGGGGGCAAATTCTAGCCCAACAGACGTATCTCGGCTAATTGTCCATGTTGTGTTGCGGCTGAGGATGTCTACTTCTCCTGTTTGCAGGGCTGTAAAGCGTTCTTTGGTGTTTAAGTTGCGGAAGTCTACTTTTTTGGGGTCGTCAAAGATTGCGGCGGCGATCGCACGACATACATCTACATCTATTCCGGCATATTCACCGCTAGGCTTTACATAACTAAATCCCGGCAATCCTCCACTGACACCGCATATCAGCCTTCCACGGTTTTTAATTGTGTCTAATCGACTTGCAGTATTTCCTCCTGAAGCTCCAGCACAGGCATTTAGCAAAAAGACCAGAGGTAAAGCAGCAAGTACTAATAACCCCCTTTTACCTATCTTCATTTTCCATTACCTCTACAAACGCAGTAACATGAAAAGTTTCCCATATCTAATACCAAGAAACTATTAAGTCCGTCGAAAATTTGAAAGCAAATACTCAAATCGCATCACATACAACAGTCCTACCTGCCTGGTACTGTGCCGTTCAAAACCAAACTTCTCATATATAGCACATAACTTTGGACGGGCGGCATCACAATCCAATCGCAGATATTGCAAGCCTTGTGATTTTGATTTTTCAACCGCCCATTGTAAAAGACGATTGGAAACAGCACTACCAGAATACTTGCGTCTAACAGCTAGTTTGTGAATAAAAGCTGACTCGCCTTTTGGAACATCCGGCCAAAACAATTCGTCCTCAAGCTGATACTTAAGAGTACCAACAGCCTGATTTTCATACCAAGCAAGATAAAACAGCCCTGCGTCTACATCTGGCTGGATTTTATCTAGTGTAACCTCATCAGCCCTCCAAAGGCTCATACCTTGTGCATCCAGCCAAGATACCGCTTCCATAAGGATGTTAAAAACAACGTAGGCTTGTTCTGACTGCGCCTGCTTGACAGAAAAATTCATTACACATAATTTATACAGGTTACCATTTACTATAGTAATATTTTACTTATTATATAAATTTACTAATTGTTGGTCAATTTACCGGAGTTAATAAAAAACATTTTATTTTATGTGGGATAATTTGTAATTAGACTGCACAAATGACTTAGAGAAAATTTCGTAAGACTATCTGTAAATGACAGTTTTTCGTATCCTTCAACCACAGCAACGCAAAAACCTTCTATTGCTTTTCACAGTAGGCATACTGTTTTGGTCTAGCCATAGTTCTTTAATAGCCACGTTGCCACTTTACATTAAAGATGTAGGTGGTTCGCCGCAACAAGTTGGTTTTGTGATGGGAGCATTTGCCCTTGGTCTCATTTTGAGTCGTCCGTGGTTGGGAAAGCTCGCAGACCGACGCGATCGCAAGTTAGTTGTGCTGATTGGCTTGGGGATCGCAGCGATCGCCGCGCTCAACGAATAAAATTCTCCCCGAGTTAATTACAAGAGTCATCTGGACTCCGAAATATTACGAGTATAAACTATTTATGAGCGTAAAATTAGTGATTCAGGAGGTGAAAAATTGGCAGACGTGCAAGTCAGGGTAGCAGCTTCCCAGAAATGGTGGGTGATGCTTGGAGTGAGTCTGGGGGTGTTGATGTCTACCCTAGATGTAGGCATTATTAACGTGGCTTTGCCCACATTGGTTCAGTTCTTTGGAACCAGTTTTCCCAAGGCTCAATGGGCAGTGTTAAGTTATCAGTTGATTAGCTCTAGCTTGGTATTGGGAGCGACTCGCTTGGGGGATATGTGGGGTAAGAAATATCTCTATCTGGGGGGGCTTATCCTCTTTACCCTAAGTTCCCTACTATGTGGCATTGCACCAAGTATTGACTGGCTGATTGGTTTTCGGGCGCTTCAGGGACTGGGTTCTCTGTTTATCTCCGGGCTAAGTCTGGCAATTGTCATAGAAGCTTTCCCTTCATCAGAACGAGGAAGGGCTGTTGGCATTATTGGCAGTGTAGTTTCACTGGGCGTTGCTCTGGGTCCATCGGTTGGGGGATTGCTTTTGGGCTTGTCTGGATGGCGCATCCTCTTCTTTGTCAATATACCCCTGGGCTTAGTTGCCAGTTTGCTTGTCACTTCAGTTGTCCCTCCTTCTGTACCTCATAAGGAAAAACAACGTTTTGACTTGCTTGGAGCTTTGTTGGCTTTAATAACGCTGGGTAATTTTGCCTTAGGCATGACCATTGGTCAAAGCCAGGGCTTTATGAGCGGTGGCACACTGTGGTTACTGTTTCTTTCTTTGCTTGGTTTGATAAGTTTCTTGGTCGTTGAAACACTTGTGGATGAACCCCTGCTCGAACTACAAATGTTCCGCAACGATCGCCTGAGTATCAATTTGCTGAATAATTGGCTGGTATTTATTGTGATAACTGGTGGCTTGCTCATCACCCCCTTCTTTTTACAACAGGTCATGCAATATCCTACCTATCAAGTAGGGCTGTTAATGGCAGTATCACCTGTTGTCAGTGGGTCAATGGCTCCCATAGCAGGCACGCTCTCAGACCGTTTTGGTTCTCGGTTAATGTGCCTTATTGGGTTGAGTGTTTTGATTGGTGCCTGTGTAGCGATTAGCACCTTAGATGCTACCATGACTGAAAAAGATTTTGTGGTTCGGTATCTTCTTTTTGGCACGGGGCTGGGTTTATTTCGAGCGCCTAACGACAGCACCGTTATGGGGGCGGTTCCACGAGAAAGGTTGGGAATTGCTTCTGGATTGCTATCTCTGTCGCGTACTTTAGGGGTTAATGTAGGAATTTCTGTCATCGGGGCAGTGTTTGCAACTTTGATTGCAAATTCTGCTCCTGGTATTGATGTAGCTGTTGCTCCACCTGCAGCGATCGTTGCAGGATTTCAAGGAAGTTATCGCCTAGCGGCACTCTTATTATGTGGCGCAGCTGTGATGACTGCTGTTATGAAAACGAAAGGTGAAAGGCAATGGCTGTGAGCCATCACCATTAAACAACGATGTAAAGACGCGCCATGGCACGTCTCTACAACGACTATGGACAACGCATAGTTAATTTCTGGAGATGTCTATTTCCATGAAAGAAGAACTAGCGGATTTGCTCCCGGTTGTCAACAATCTCTACGACATCGTGGTCAGTAGCAGTTCTATCTTCGTAGTTAGCAGCAGTTCTGTTTTCATATCTATCTGAAGCCCGATCTATAGGAGGAGGAACATCAGAAATGTCATTACGACCGCGATCTGATATGTCGTAGATATTCCAATTACTGATATTCCGATTCCGCAAAATAGAACCAGCGCGGTTAATTTCGTCGTCGGTTCCTTCAATCATCACCAAGTAGTCGCCCTGAGATATCCGGTTGCTGTAGGCTTGGGCATCCTCCTCAGGAATACCAGCACCAGTTAATGCTCCTACAAGACTTCCTGTTGCTGCACCAATACCAGCACCAGCCAGAGTAGTGGCTATGGTACCAGCTGCGAGAAAAGGACCAACTCCTGGAATGATTAAAGCTTCAAGACCTACAAGTAAACCACCGATACCGCCCAAGACCGTGCCTGCTACTGCACCAATCCCAGCACCCTCTTGAGCCTCATTGTCACCGCGATCGCTCACATTAGCGCCAGCAATTCTATCGTTACGGTCTGCATGTTTAGCTAATATGGAAACTCTATCCATTTTGAAACCAGAGTTTCTCAGGTCATTCAGAGCTGCTTCGGCTTCTTGTCGGCTAGAAAATGTACCAACGGCACGCTTGCGTTGTTGAAGTGCCATTTTTCCTCCTTACAAGATTACAAATGTGTTCATTTTTACAGCAAAACTTTAGTTGTGCGTTCTGAGTAACTTTCACAACCTCTTTTCTAGTTTGTCGTCTCAAACCAAAGTCTTCATCAGTCGAAAGTGTTAATCTTCATTTGTCAGACATTTTTGAGATTGCGAATTTTGATGAGGATATCTCCAAATCCCACTTTCAGTGACTTACTGAGTCCAATTGGATTTGCATACGCGCCACAAGTGCTAAATTTTTTAACATTGATTCCCTTACTAGGGCGACCGATTGAGTTAATACTGGCAGTATGGAGTTTGCTGGCTGCGATCGTAGCAGTTCGCCAAGGATTAGATGTTAGCACTATTCGAGCGTCATTAATATGTTTGGTTGGGTGGCCCCTGATTCAACTTGCCATCGGTGTACTGCAAGTAACAGGGCAACAAGTGATGAGAATAGTTAATTAAAAAAGGAATAGTTTTTTATCTATATCTTCACTATAAAAGATGGTCTTCCAGAGAGCGTAGTGAATCTTTCTATTGAAAGAGGAATGGTTTTTAAAAGTCATTAAAATAGGAGTAAGAAAACAAGGTAGGAGAAAAAAATGACACTAGTAAAACTTGAAGACTTCTACCCCAATTACCGTGAAGACTACTCTGACATTGATGATATCAAGAACTTTAGTGTTTATGCGGATGGGGATGACAAAGTAGGCTCGGTGTCTGACCTTTTAGTTGATGAGCAAACAGGTCAATTTCGCTATTTTATTGTAGATACAGGGTTTTGGGTTTTTGGCAAAAAAGTTTTGCTACCTGTTGGTCTAGCCAACATTCACTACAGTGACAAACGAATTTACGTCAATGGTCTGACTAAAGAGCAAGTTGAAAATCTGCCTAGTTTTGATGACTTAGAAAGGGTTGATTTCGACTACGAAGAGCAGGTACGCGGCACATACCGTTCAATGGCTGCTACTCCTGACATGACTCAGCCCACTTATGACCGGAATACCTACAACTACGAGCACGAGCCATCGCTATACAACCATCGCGATAGCGAAACCCTGAAACTTTATGAAGAGCGGTTGATTGCAGATAAGCAACGCCGTAAAGCAGGGGAAGTGACAATTGGCAAACACATCGAAACAGAAACTGCTCGTGTTGCAGTACCAGTGGAAAAAGAGCGCGTTGTGATTGAGCGTACATCTCCCTCAAACACGACACCAGTCAACCCAAGCGATGCCAACTTCCGTGAAGGCGAGGTGGCTCGTATGGAGATTTATGAAGAAACGCCCGATATCCGTAAAGAAGCCGTTGTGCGGGAAGAAGTTCGAGTTAGAAAAGTCGTAGATCGTGACACAGCCGAAGCGACTGATACTATTCGCCGCGAAGAGTTGGACGTTGACACCCAGGGACGCCCAATTATCGAGCAGTAATAAGTCAAATAGTGGTGGGCATTGCCCACCCTACGAATGACCAATGACTAATGACGAAGGACTATTGACGAAGGACTATTGACCGTTAATTGATTGAGAGACTGCACTAAACTGAGTGGTAATGGTTGTTGACTGATAGCATTGGCGAAATCTGCAGTTAAAAAACGCTTGTAACTTGGTTGATTTGCAATGTAGGTTTGGAAAAAGGGAAGGCTTAAAGCTGTGACATAGCGACGGGCAATAGCAGGGTTTGGACCGACCACCGCTTCAGGAACGGGTACAGCAGAGTTTGGTGATTCTGCAATGGTCGAGAAGTGGGTACCGTTATTAATTAAAACTAAATACTTGTTTGGGGTTGTTAGCCAATTGAAGGGTTGAATTTGTTCTGGAAGAGCTGGAGCAACTGTATCAGAACCGCCAGAGACGATCGCGACTGGGATGTTAATTTTACTAAAACTTGCTTGACCCAAAACGCTACTGCCAATCTGGTTAATGGCGATCGCTGCTTTTACCCGTGAATCGGATAAGTTATATGTAGTTTCAGCGAACGGGAAAATGTCCCTGGTTGGAAAGATGTTGGAAAAAGCGGGACAAAAGCAGAATGCCTAGATTACATCAAGGAATTCTGGACTGATATGAGACCACTTAGCTTGCGCCAGCAAATGGAAAAATTAGCACAATATAGCTAAGTACTACATTTCATAAATTCGTATCGCACTCTTAGGCTTGTAGTTGTGCTTTAGCACAAACAGCGCAACTACAAACCATAAAGCTACAAACTTGTTCAATTCTGTACTAAATACTTGAATAAACATTAAATGAAAAAAAATAACATTGAAGACATTTATCAACTATCCCCAACGCAACAGGGGATGCTGTTCCACACCCTTTATGCTTCGGAATTCGGGGTGTATTGCCAGCAATTTAGTTGTACTTTTACAGGTTTTCTAAATGTAGAGGCATTCGGTACAGCATGGCAGCAAGTCGTAGCGCGGCACGCCGTCTTGCGAACTGCTTTCATCTGGGAACGTGATGTGCCGCTACAAGTAGCGTACCGACAGGTGAAACTACCACTAGAAATTCATTCTTGGCTGGGTTTACCTCCAAATGAGCAGCAACAACAACTACAAGCCTTTTTGGAGTCGGATCGGAAGCGTGGTTTTCAACTGACCAAGGCTCCACTAATGCGCCTGACTCTGATTCAAATGTCAGAAAATGTCTACCAATTTGTGTGGAGTTATCACCACATACTTCTAGATGGGTGGTCGCTGCCGTTGGTACTTAAAGAAGTGCTCGGTTATTACCAAGCATTGTCTGTGGGGCAAGAGTTACACCTGCCACCGAGTCGTTCCTACCGCGAGTATATTGCCTGGTTACAGACGCAGAAGTTGGAAGTTGCCGAACAATTTTGGCGGCAAACACTTCGCGGGGTGACGGCACCAACACCACTGGTAGTCGATAAACCTCACCACAACAAGTCCACAGAACAAAGCTACAGCGAGGAGATTCTTTTGCTCTCAACTGAAGCAACTTCCGTGCTGGTGTCGTTTGCACGACAGCATCAACTGACATTGAACACCCTAGTGCAAGCAGCTTGGGCTTTACTGCTGTCACGATACAGTGGGGAAAGCGATGTGGTGTTCGGCGTGACTGTCTCAGGTCGTTCCCCAGCTATCAAAGGTGTGGAGTCGATAGTTGGACTGTTTATCAATACCCTGCCAATGCGAGTGGGAGTCTCCCACGAGGACACAGTTCTACCAAAGCTCAAGCAGATACAAAAGCAACAAGTGGAACTCAGTACTTACGAGTACGCATCACTGGTACAGATTCAGGGCTGGAGTGATGTGCCTAGAGGGCTGCCGTTGTTTGAAAGCATCGTGGTGTTTGAGAATTATCCGGTAGATGCAGCTTTAGAGGAGCACTCACAGAAGTTGGACATCAGTGATGTTCGTTCTTTTGAGAGGAACAACTATCCACTCACTCTCATCGCCCAGCCCGGAGTGCAACTGTCGTTGCGCTTGATTTACGATACTCAACGCTTTGAAAATGCAAGTATCACGCGGATGGTGGGGCATTTGCAAACTCTGCTACAGGGTTTAGTCTCCAATTCCGACCAAAAGCTATCAGAACTACCTCTGTTAACTGCTGCGGAACAAAATCAAATACTGGTCGAATGGAACAAAACCCAAGCAAATTATCTCCAAGATTTGTGTCTGCATGAGTTGTTTGAGCAACAGGTTCACAAGACACCCAATGCTGTGGCAGTAGTGTTTGAAGACCAACACCTCACCTACAGCGAACTAAACGCAAAAGCAAATCAATTGGCGCACTATCTAGTCTCGTTGGGAGTAGGACCGGAAGTGTTGGTAGGTGTGTGTCTGGAGCGATCGCCGTTCATGGTTGTGGCATTGCTGGGTATACTTAAGGCGGGTGGAGCTTACGTACCAATAGACCCAGAGTACCCGCAAGAACGTATAGCATATATGCTATCAGACAGCGGAGTCAAGGTGCTGTTGACTGAGGAAAAATTAGCGGACAGACTGGCACAGCCGCAGGCAAAGTTAGTATATTTAGATACAATTTTCCAACAGTTCTCTCACTTCAGCACGGAAAATCCGCACACTGGAGTGCTACCCCATCACCTGGCTTATGTAATCTACACTTCCGGCTCTACTGGCAAGCCCAAAGGAGCAATGAACACCCATCAATCGGTTTGCAATCGCCTGTTGTGGATGCAGCAAGCGTACCAAATTACACCAGGCGATCGCGTCTTACAGAAAACTCCCTTCAGCTTTGATGTCTCAGTGTGGGAATTCTTCTGGCCATTGATGACTGGAGCGCGGTTAGTAGTGGCGCAACCGGGAGGACATCGAGATAGTACGTATCTGGTGAAGCTGATTGCCCAACATCAGATTACCACAGTGCATTTCGTGCCCTCAATGCTACAGGTATTCCTGTCAGAACAAGATTTGGAAAGTTGCGCCAGCTTGCGGCAAGTGTTCTGTAGTGGTGAAGCACTGCCAAAAGAGTTGCAAGAGAAGTTTTTTGCACGTTTGGGGTGCAGTTTGCACAATCTTTACGGGCCAACAGAAGCAGCGATCGACGTTACATATTGGCAATGCCAACAAGACAGCGAACTGTTGACAGTGCCAATTGGCCGCCCTATCGCCAATACACAAATTTACATCCTCGATCGCTACAACCAACCAGTACCAGTGGGTGTAGCGGGCGAGTTGCATATTGGTGGGGTGGGTGTAGCACGCGGCTACCTCAACCGTCCGGAGTTGACGGCAGAAAAATTTATTCCCAACCCCTTTGCGTCTGACAAATTGAGCGATCGCCTCTACAAAACGGGAGATTTAGTTCGCTACCGGGCTGATGGCAACATCGAATACATCGGTCGTATTGATTACCAAGTGAAGATTCGTGGCTTCCGCATTGAGTTAGGGGAAATTGAGGCGGTACTCAGCCAACACCCAAACGCGAAACAAATCGTCGTGATTGCTACACGAGATGTGGTAGGTAGCCAGCGGTTGGTAGCATACCTAGTAGCACATCAGCAACCCGCACCCACAGCCAGTGAGTTGCGGGCTTTCCTCAAACAAAAGTTACCGGAATACATGGTTCCGAGTGCTTTCGTGGTACTCGATGCCCTACCACTCACACCCAATGGCAAATTAGACCGCAAGGCACTACCAGACCCCGAGTTAGCACAACCGAAACTAGACACAACTTTTGTCGCTCCTCGCACACCAACTGAGGAAGTTCTTGCTGAAATTTGGACTCAAGTGCTTCGGTTAGAGCGAGTTGGTGTTTATGACAATTTCTTTGACCTTGGTGGTCATTCCCTGAGCGCAACTCAACTGGTCTTCCGCGTCCGAAATACATTCAAAGTCGAAGTGCCCTTACACGCCCTGCTCGAAACACCCACAGTTGCAGCAATGGCGGAGGCGGTTGATAATGTTCGTGACTCAAAACCGACTGCGACTGGCACAGTATCTGTCAGAGATTTGAGTGCAGAAGCTGTTTTGGATGAGACAATCCGCCCTGAAGGCATAACTGTTGAGTCTAGCCCACAGCCAGCACGTATCTTTCTGACTGGCGCAACAGGTTTTCTGGGAGCTTTTCTACTGAGTGAACTCTTAGAGCAAACCAATGCTGAGATTTACTGCTTGGTACGCGCCTCCAATATAGAAGAAGGCAAAAAGAAAATCCGAGCAAATCTTCAATCCTACTTACTATGGAATGAGGGTTTTAGTTCCAGAATTATCTCAGTTATCGGGGATTTATCCCAACCACTTTTTGGTCTGGGCGAGCAACAGTTTCAAACATTAGCAAGTACAATAGATGTCATTTATCATAATGGCGCATTAGTTAATTTCGTCGATCCGTACCCAAAACTAAAGGCAGCTAACGTTCTTGGAACTCAGGAAGTTCTGAGACTGGCAAGCCAAATTAAACTCAAGCCCGTACATTATATTTCTACCATTTCCGTTTTCCCTTGGGAGAAGGACTTTTCTAAAGAGCACATCTTCCGAGAAAATGACTCTTTAGATAGCGGTAATCTTGCAGGCGGCTACGAGCAAAGTAAATGGGTTGCGGAAAAGTTAGTCACAATTGCACGCACTAGAGGAATGCCTGTATGTATTTATCGACCGGGAAGAGTATCAGGACACAGCCAAACCGGAACCAGTAATACAGATGACCTCCTCGCAAGAATGCTCAAAGGTTGTATTCAACTTGGAAGTGTTCCAGACCTTAAAATGATGGTCGATTTGACTCCTGTAGACTATGCGAGCAAATGTATCGTTCACTTATCAAGGCAGCAAAAATGTCTGGGAGAAACTTTTCACGTAGTTAATCCCCACCCAGCCCACTGGAGCAACGCTATGACTTGGCTGCGTTCTTTTGGTTACTCCCTTGAAGTAATTTCCTACGAGCAATGGCGAGCAGAGCTGCTCAAGGTTGCAGAGCATTCCTCAGAAAATGCATTATACCCATTAATACCTTTTTTTGGGGAGTCAGCACCCGATGACTCAGTAAGGTTTGACTGTCAGAATACCCTCAATGGGCTTGCGGGAACTTTAATCAACTGTCCGTCAGTCAGTGCAGAATTGCTTAACACCTACTTGTCATACTACATTCGTCGTGGTTTTCTGTCGGCTCCGCAGCAGAGCTTAACGCCTTCAGCGTATCGCGTTGAAGATTCTTTAAATCAAGCACTAATAAAGGCTGAAGTATGAAGGCTAAAGGATGAAAGTAGCTGGCATATACTGCAAGCTTTACAACGAGCATGCAATGGTAGCCTTATTTGCGCTGATATGTACTAGGAGAAAGTTGGAAAAAAAATATTGGCGTCGCTGAATCAACATATGAATTTCAAAATTACCATTGGTGTAGAGACTAAGCATGGCTGGTCTCTACAAGGATGTGTTGCAAATTGAAAAACGTACTACAATGATAGTTCATTACTAAATTCAGCAATGCCAAAACATTGAAATATTTTTGTAGGGTGGGCATTGCCCACCTATTTTATTTGCTACAAAAAAGAGAAATAATTAATATGGCACAAATCATGAAAGTTATCCAAATTCATGGTACGCATGAAACATAGCTGATATGATGTTTGTCTATGTTTGATAACGTATGTCGCTTTTTAGCAGAGACATTCTCAGCCGATTTCGCCTCCTGGCTACTCGGTGAATCTGTTACACTTACCCAACTCAGCCCATCGGAATTATCCCTCGAACCGATTCGAGCGGATGCTTTAATTCTGTTACAGTCAGATGAAATTGTTCTGCATATCGAATTCCAAACTGAACCAAAAGCCGAAATTCCCTTTCGGATGACGGATTATCGGTTAAGGGTGTATCGTAGATTTCCCAACAAGCGGATGCATCAAGTTGTAATTTACTTGCAACCCACCACATCCGAATTAGTCCAGCAAACAGCTTTTGTTTTAGAAAAGACCCGTCATGAATTTGGAGTTATTCGTCTTTGGGAACAACCGAGTGACACATTTTTGAAGAATCCTGGTTTGTTACCGTTCGCAACCCTCAGTCAAACCGAGGATAAAACGCGAACGTTACAACAGGTTGCAAAAGCTATTGAGCAAATAAACGATACCCGGACACAAAGTAATATTGCAGCCTCAACAGCAATACTAGCTGGGTTAATATTAAACAAGGAACTGATTAAAAGGCTATTACGGAGTGATGCTATGCGCGAGTCTGTAATTTATCAGGATATTCTGCAGGAAGAAGCACTTTCCTTAGTTATGCGACTACTTAGCCGTAAAGTTGGAACTGTCCCGCCTGTACTACAATTAAAAATTCAATCTCTACCATTGGTGCAGGTTGAAGACTTGGGAGAGGCTTTACTTGATTTTTCGAGTTTAACCGATTTAGAAGTTTGGTTAGCGCAAAATCAAGGTTAATATTATCTTTTGGAACCTTCTGGTGAAACGCCTCACAGCACCTTTGGCATTCACTTATCATCTAGTTTTTCAAACAAAGCATTCAAATACGGAGTAGAAAATATCCCTAAAGAATGAACAATTCTTTTCCACCAGATATTCAACAATCAATTCAAGAAAGCTTGCAAGAAATTGCTTTGCAAATGGGGCAGCCTTTGGATGAGATAGCAGCAGAACGGCTGTATCAAGATGCCAGTACTCTGCTCAATAGCATCCCCTACGAACCACTCACCTTGGCACGGGTAGCAGGAACACTACTCGTATATCAAGTGCAGAACACAGAACCGGAAGAATTGGAATGGTTCAAGTCTCAAGTGCAGCAATGCTCTAATGATGAAGAAGTTGAGGAACTTATTGAGTCAATCAATCGGACTGATGGGTTGTAGAACGAAATCGCGAAAAAGCCCGGTTACGCTTACTGGGCATTACCACTACTTTATCCCATACTGTCGATACCCAACCCGCTTAAACGCAGAAATCATCCGCACGTTGCTCACTGATGTATCACAAAATACTCGCCAAACTCCGACTTCTTGTAATGTACGTGTTCTTTTAAAATTTCCCACTTTTGTTTTAGAGGCAGAAACGGATGACAGCTTTGCGATCGCAGCCCGGAATATGCCCATCAATGCTATCAAAAATATGTTTGCGAGACAGTCCCCGATCGTTTGGCCCATTACCTATCGCATTATATACCTTAGTAGCAATTATAACTTGATCTCTTTTGGCAAAGTCTTTGAGCGCCCGCCCCAGTATTTCTTCACTGACGCCTAAAGAGTAAACATCAGCAGTGTCAAAGAAATTAATCCCTAAGTCTAAAGCAAGTTTGATGAATGGGCGACTCTCTTCTTCTTCTAGCACCCATTGTCGCCACTGACGAGAGCCATAAGTCATTGTGCCTAGGGTCAGGCGCGATACTTTCAGTCCAGTTTTGCCAAGATTAACGTATTTCATGCAATTTATTTGGCTAAATTCTCAGGTACTCATCAAGGTCGCGATCGCTACTACAAGCAAGATGCGATCGACCCGAACATACTATCTTGCTTGGGTGATAGCATCACTAGTAGGTTTTGTTATGCAATGCCATCATTTACACGTTACCATAACACTATTTCTGACTGATTGTTGTTGGAGTGATAGCTGCATATTCTTCTTGCCTTAGCAAGGCTTCCTGAATATTGAGAGGTTTGGGAAGCAAACCATTTTTATAAAAGTAATCTGCAATTCGCTGTTGCTCTTTTACTAAATCCGGGGAAATCGCCCTCAATCCATAAGTACGACGGCTGATGACTAAGTCCATTACGTCTGGAGGTAGTTGCTGTTCCGGTGCAATTAGCTTTGCGACTTCTTTAGGATGCGCCTCAGCCCACCGCTCAATTTTATCAATCTCCTCAATCACTATCCGCAGCAATTCCGGGTTGTCACTAGCAAACTGCCTTTGACCGATATAGTATCCACCAGGTGTATCAAGCCCTTGGGCAGTTTTCAGAACACGCACTCTACCAGCTTTTTCAGCCAGAGCCAGATGGGGATCGCTAGTTACCCAAACAGGAATCTTACCCTCTATAAACGTAGCACGAGCTTCTACATTAGGCATACTCAAGACTTGAATATCATTATATTTTAAACCCACATCTTCCAAAGCTCTGAGGATAAAATAGTGAGATGCAGAAGCTTTTTGGAAGACCACTTTTTGTCCTTTAATATCCTTTAAAGTCTTGATGGGAGACTCTGGTGGAACAGCAATTACACTCCCTCTGCCTGTTTGTTCGGTACGTCGCCGACCAACAACATAAACAATGTCAGCACCAGCTGCTTGAGCGAAGATGGGAGGAGTTTCCCCCACAGAACCCAAGTCTACCTTGCCAACATTCATGGCTTCCATCAACTGCGGACCTTGAGCAAATTGCGCCCACTCAACTTTAATACCTAGAGGTTCGAGACGTTTTTCCAATACTTTTGTTACCCTAACCAAGTCGCCTGCTTGTTGATACCCGATGCGAAGAACTTTGGTCTTAATCCCAGATGTTTTAGTATCAGATACATTCTTAGCAGAAGATTGAACTTCTGCTTCCGGTCTTGTTTCTGTACAACTGATTAGCGTTAACGAAGTGGCTAAGGTTAACAATCCCGGTACTATAAGCAGCGTAAAATGGCGCAAGATTTTGAAAGACTGAGATTGAGCGATCGCAACCACAACCATAGATTTTGTGTCTTGTAAAAATAGAGAGTAGGCAAGGGGAAAAGCCGATTCAAAACCTAACTAAGTAAGTCAGTACGAATAAAATTAAAGCGGCACATTTTTATAGAAGAGGAAAGGTAGAGGAATAAGCTGTGTTGTTTATCCCTGCTTACCAATCCCGAATACCCATTCAACTGCAGCAACAATGTACGGTAAATCTATCGACTTATCGAACATTAATAGTAAGTTTGCCACACTTGTCCTTATAGAGCAAGTAGATTTTTGTGAAAAGTCAGTAAACAAGCGTGCCCATACCACTAATTAGCGTTATGGGCGCAGAAATTATTCAAGAGGAAATTAAGTAAAGGCGTACAACTGGATGAAGAGTCTCGTATATAGTTACAGTTAATGTGAAGATAGCCCAGTAAGCTTTGACCTAATGCAAAAGACATAAGGTGAATTGGGTCGGGTAGATTCTTGTAAACAATGCAGGTGTTACATTGACAGGTGAGATGGAAGGCATTTGCCTGAGAAAAGTCAAATTCAAGCAACGACTGTTGTTAAGAATTGTATGTCAGACTCGACAGGTGCAAATCCGACAAAGCCAAGGTCTACAGGGAGTTACGTTGTCTCGAATCAACATATTCTCTATCTTGCTTTTTGCAAATAGCTGTGGGACTATTATAAAAAATCCAGTATACCTACTGGTAAACCGTATTTTCTCGCCAGACCACAGCTATGCAAAGTATTGATTCACTAGAGGTTTTAGATTGTTGTGTCACCTAACTAAAACAATGTGTATGTCTCTCTTTAGTATCGTCAGCGCAAAAACAAACACCTCGTGCTTAGTAGTAACTTCTGAAAGTACTCAACTCAGCAGCAACAGCGTTAAGGTACCCTTTGTCAGAAAGAACCTGTGCTGGAAGTTTCTTTGACTTGACAGCGCCTCTAACAAGATCTTCGGCAGTAATTTGCTTCTCTTTATAAGCCGTGATGAGATCGTTGTAACTAGGGATACCTTGGTCTTGGAAGTAACCTTGATATGCCAAGATCACAAGGTTGAAAGGCTTTATTTTCGCGTAAGACTGAGTGTTACCAGAAACTGCGGGATTATATGCTGTGGTTGCTTCAGTTTCGGAAGCCCAAAGTGCAGGCACATGAGCAGTAGATATGGCTAGGAGGGATAAACCACCAATAATTAAACTTTTCATCAAATTAGCTCCTGTATCTTATGGCTATTGAGTTGTAGTAACTTAATTACTTTTAATTTAAACGAACCGTATCGTCTTGTCAAGAGATGACGAGACGTGCCGCAGCGTATAGACTAGAAAATGTCAAACAGCTATCAAACAGGAGTTTGCGTATATGTCACAGCTATTAGAGAAAACAGCGACTCAAGGAAGTGTCTTGAGCAAAGCTCCTGTGAGTCGCAGGCGAAATGAGCGTTCCCATCAAGCCATTCTCAGAGCAACGGCGGAGTTATTAGAGGAAAAAGGCTATAGCGATATCTGTATTGAGGCGATCGCTGCCCGTGCAGGTGTAGGCAAACAAACTATCTACCGATGGTGGAGTTGTAAGGCGGCAGTAGTTATGGAAGCATACGCAGCAAAAGCTGCACAGAATATTCCCACACCTGATACGGGTTCGGTTAAACAAGACTTGTATCAGATTTTGCAACAGTTGTTTGCAGTATTAACAACCACAACAGGTACTGCCGTTAGGGGGCTGATAGCAGAAGCACAATTAGACCCTAAGTTAGCTGAAGCATTTCGAGAACAATTTCTGGAATGTCGCAGACAAGCCACTCGCACAATTTTAGAACGGGGTATTGAACGAGGTGAATTACGTTCAGACCTAAATATAGAATTGGTGATTGATGCAATTTACGGACCTATTTGGTATCGGCTCCTATTAAAGCACGCACCGCTAGATAATCTCTTTGCTGAAGAGTTGGTGAATTTTTTGATAATTGGGATACAAGCAACGCAGATATAGTCTTAACAAAAGTTAACATTTGCCTTACCATGTCCTCACTTTTTAAACGTATTCTTAAATGCATAGGTTCTGATAGGGGCTGAAACAATACGTTCTACACACCTCAAGTAGAAACTTAAATAAAAATCGCACAACTCACTTTTTGTCAATGGGTAAGTCCCATTGACAACTCTGTCAATCATTTTTTTCATTCTGAGTTATGGAAATCAAGAATAAATATAAATACGCATTACTAGCTTTGTTAGCGTTGACTAAAACATACCCTAGCAGTGAACCCGTGCAAATAGAAGAGATAGCAACACTACAAAATGTACCTTCCCGCTATTTGCAAACCCTGCTTGCAGCATTAAGATCTAAAGGTCTAATTAAGAGCATACGTGGAGTGAATGGTGGCTATATTTTGGCAGTTGATCCCCGAACAACTACGCTTCTAGATGCTTTAAACTGTATTGAAGAATTAGATTCTGTTACATCAGTAGAATATACTTCTGTCAAGACAGTAGAAAGAAATTTGGTGCGAGTTTTATGGCAAGAAGCAGCAACAGCAGGTCTCTCGGTTTTGCAAAAATACACGCTTCAAGACCTTTATGAGCGGCAAGCAATCCGCAATGCAGTACCTATGTACTATATTTAATAGATAACGCAGAACTACAGCCGTTTTCACATAAATGAACCACACCATTTGTAAGGGTGCTCTTGCCACCGCGCCCTTACAAACCGATAATGACCCTTCCCTATGGTTCACCAACTTTAGTAATATTTTGACAATCACTAACTGGTAAACTCAACCCAAAATGATTGACAAATAGAAATGAGTAGAAATACTAAACTTTGGGGTAGCATCTTACAAGAACGCCGTTCGCGATTGGGATTTTTCTATGCAGTACCGATTGGTGTATTAGGAGGTCTAATCGGTCTAGGAGGGGCAGAGTTTCGACTACCTGTACTAGCAGGTGTTTTAGGATATCCTGCACGTCAAGCCGTACCTCTTAATCTATCAGTGAGCTTAGTAACAATTATTGCATCTCTAATCATACGTGGTAGTACTCTTTCTTTCAACTTAGTTATTCCATTGTTACCCGTACTCTTTTCTTTAATTGCTGGAGCGGTTATCACTGCTTTTTTTGGAGCATCATTGGCAGGACGATTATCAAATGAACAACTTGAGCGAATTATTCTAATATTGCTAGTAGTGATTGGTTTTGCATTGATTATTGAAGGTTTTTTGCCGCAACAGTTACCAGCTTTTTTACCGAATATATTACCCTTACGTATCATACCGGGAATATTATTTGGACTAGCAATTGGACTAGTCAGTAGTCTTTTAGGTGTTGCTGGTGGAGAAGTAATCATTCCAACCCTAGTTTTTGCTTTCGGAGCAGATATTAAAACAGCAGGTACAGCTAGCCTTTTAGTTAGCTTACCAACTGTAACTGTAGGAGTTATTCGTTATGCAACCCGTAGAGCTTTTGCGGAAAAACAAGCATTAACTGATACAGTCGCTCCTATGGGTGTAGGGTCGGTGATTGGTGCTGTTATCGGAGGTATGCTAGTTGGAATTATTCCAGCTTCCGTGTTAAAAGTTGTACTTGGTTTAATTTTGAATATTTCAGCATTTCGAGTTTTTCGTAAAACCCACTAATATAGTTAGGAATGCTTATCACTGAGGCGTAAACGCCTTCATGCGGCTTTCATCCCTTGCCTAAAGTTTAGAGGGCTAAACTGTCAATTGATTTCGCTGCTCCACTTTCCCTACCTCCCTTCTCCGTACTATCCCTGTGCGGTTGTGTTGAATTTGGTACGAGAGGGTGTTTTAACTCAATTGCTATGGCAGCGCTTCCACCCTACTCCGCAAGCCGATTTTGAATTCTTTTGATAATACTTATAAATTACACAAACACTACACAAATTTTCATTTATTCTACGGTAATTCAATAAAGATTATGATTATAGGGACGATAAGGAACATTAGGAATTGATTCGGCGGAATTGATTGGATGTTGGGGGAATATGTAGAAAACTTTTTAACGACAGAGTACCCAACCGAAAGGATGGTAAGGGTTGGGTAAATTATCGCTGCTACTTGCCCACTTTAGTAGTGACGTAATCAATTGCGTCTTGAACAGTTTTTATCTTTACAGCTTCTTCGTCAGGAATTTCGATTTCAAACATTTGCTCAACGTTTAGCACTAGTTCCTGAAGAGCCAGAGAGTCAACAAGGAAATCCTCTTCTAAAAAGGCAGACGATATAACTTTTTCCTGTTCTACCTCTAATGTTTCAGCAATGAGTTCCTTGAGTCTTTCTTCAATAGTAGCCATAAGTTTTTACTCACTTTTAGATAAAATATTTAAAAAAAATAATACCAGTAATTTTAAAAAACGCAAGGACAGATAAGACAGTTAAGCTTTTTATTGGAATATTTCTAAGATACAAGACCCCTGCCGCGTCTTGTAGGCGATCGCCTACGATAAACTTCTCTTGTCAATAAATTTCTTCAATCAACTATAGGAATTTATCTATCAACGACGACAGAAGATCTGTTGCAATACTGCTCGGTTAAGCGTGGAAATACGAAAATAGGTAGGTTGGGTTGAGGAACGAAACCCAACATTTACAGGCATTTGTTGAGTTTCTCCACGGCGATCCAAAGCCACAAAAATTCTTATCCGAGTAGTATTGAGATCTGTTGTTATCTTATTGCTAATAATTGAGAATCACTTGGATGGCTCATATCCCAGTTTTCACGCTTTCTCACCTGTTTTTATGAGTAAAGAGTATAATTTTATTCTTTTTAGAGATTTCACTCAGTAATTACCGTTTGCGACAGTTGGGGTGCGGAATGCGGGATTTAAAATGGTTTCTCAAAAAGACAAAACTCCAGAAAAAGTCCGAATCAAAGACAGCTCCCGCGAGCGTATCTTTGCAGAATCGCAACGATTGGGTAAAAGTTATCCAGAGACGCTTTACTTTATTGTTGATTGCTACTTTGCCTTTAAGCAGGGTGTGTTACCAGTACAGTCTGCGGTAGCT
>NZ_BAAFZH010000057.1:0-66613 GCF_054684315.1 Scytonema sp. NUACC21
ATATAAACATTGCCACACAGACAAGCAATCCATGCTCCTAGAAGGGGGAGAGGGAGAGGGGAAGAGGGGCGATAGGTAGAAATTGCAATTAAATAGAGTCCCAAGACACTCAAACTTGTACCGATAATTGTGTGGGGACGAGAAAATTTCCAAAAACTGTAAAACCAGCTGTCCTTAAACCCTCGTTGGGAAATTTGATTCATATCAGAATTTTAGACTTTGGATTCGAGATTTTAAATTGACAGAAGTCACCAGGTGCGGGGTTGGGGTGGAACCTCACCAAGTTAGATGTTGTGGGTAAGGTTGAAAAGCGCGTCTTTGATGGGCGGTCTATTTCTTCACCCCGATCCCCAGTCCCTTCATTTATTTCCGCATAACAAACCAAACCGAACTAGCCCAGACTCATAACCCTGACGCATCAAACCCAAAGACAGCGCAGCTTGAATTGTATTCCAACCTGAAACTAGTAAACCCCAAATGGCTTGTAGTGAAAAGACAGAATCAATGACCACATTCCAAAACGGCGCAACAGCCTTTGACCAATCAGCAGTACGAATATTTTGCAAACCCAATTGGCGGGCAATAGCCTCATATTCCGGTAGAGAAATCACATAGGGCAAGCAGTAGACTCGATAAATCTCAGCTAAATGCTTTTTTTCATCCACCGTAAGTGGTGAGTTATCAATCGGTCGATGACACCAAGTTACCATAATCAACGTTCCACCGGGTTTTAGTACCCGATAGCATTCCTGCATAAACTTGGTTTTATCAGGCATGTGCTCACCGCTTTCCAAAGACCAAACCAAGTCAAAAGAGTTGTCATCAAAAGGCATTGCTTGAGCATCAGCAACTTGAAAATGAGCCCTCTCGCTCAAACCCAACTCTTGAGCACGTTGTGTTGCTCTAGAAGCTTGTACTGGGCTTAACGTTATTCCCGTTGCCTTAGCGTGAAATTTTTCTGCCAAATACAGGGAACTCCCACCAATTCCACAACCCACATCTAGTATATTTTCGGCTTTCTGCACCCCTGCCCATTTTAGTAGTTCTTCAATCAAGTCTATCTGCGCCTGACGGCGGTCTTTGTTCTCGAAGCCATCTGCACCATAGTACCCGTGATGCATATGCTCTCCCCATACTTGTTCCCACAAACCGGAAGAAGCATCGTAAAACTGCTGAATTTGCTCGTAAAGTGTTGCACTCATGAAGAAAGCAGATTAAGACAGAAATTTAAACATACTCGTAGGCTACCATGTGTGTTTTTAATTAAATTAGGGTAATGTGTTTTTATATCTAGGTAAGCAATGCCCTAACTCTACTGCCTGGAGTGTTCTCTTTTTTACATCTGTATGACGGTTTCTCAAAAAATTTGCTTAGGGTTTTTAGCAGTCATCACTGTAGGAACCATCCTGCTAATGATGCCTTTTTCTACCAGCAGCGGTCAGTGGAACGACCCAATAGTGGCTTTGTTTACGTCAACTTCAGCAGTTTGTGTCACGGGGTTAGGAGTTGTTGATACTGGTACTTATTTTTCCTTCTGGGGTCAATTAGTTATGGCGCTGTTAGTTCAAATTGGTGGTTTGGGCTACATGACTTGCACAACTTTTTTGATTTTGCTGATTGGTTATAGATTTGACTTGCGGCAAAAAGTTGCCATTCAACAAGCTTTAGATCGACCTGGAATCCAAGGTAGCGCCCAAATTATTCGCTCAATTATTGCGACTACCTTGATTTTTGAAATTACTGGTGTATTTTTACTGCTACCTGCCTTTGTTCCCGACTATGGATGGTCTAAAGGGCTTTGGCTATCTATTTTCCATAGCATCAACTCTTGGAATAATGCCGGTTTTAGTTTGTTTCCAGATAACTTGATTAAGTATCAATCATCTGCATTGGTCTGTTTTGTTGTTACGGGATTGATTATATTTGGTGGGATTGGTTATCAAGTTATTTTAGAAACATTTATCTGGCTGCGGGATACTTTCCAAAAGAGGCAGCTAAAGCTGAGGTTTTCTCTAGATTTTAAAGTCGCAATCAGCACAACTGTAGTTCTTTTAGTTTTGGGAACAATTGCTTTTTTCTTTGTGGAATTAAGAAACCCCGAAACATTCAGTCATCTCAGTTTTCGCGACAAATTATTAGTAGCTTGGTTTCAATCAGTGAGTCCTAGAACTGCTGGATTTAATACTATTGATATAGGAAAAATGACAACAGCAGGTCTATTTATTACTATTGCATTGATGTTTATCGGTGCATCCCCTGGTGGAACAGGAGGTGGAATGAAAACAACAACATTGAGAGTTCTCACAAGTTGTACCAAGGCAATACTTCAAGGCAAAGAAGAAGTTTTATTATACGATCGCACAATAGCAATTCCTTTAATTTTAAAAGCAATTGGAGTTTTTATTGGTTCAATAGGTACTGTCATTTTAGCTACCATATTAATTACGCTTACAGACCCGACAATATCATTTATTCAACTTTTATTTGAAGTTGTGTCAGCTTTTGCAACGGTGGGTCTTTCTACAGGAATTACAGGGACTGTATCTGTAGGAGCCAAGCTCATACTAATAGTAACAATGTATATAGGAAGAGTTGGTATTTTGCTTCTCATGTCAGCAATACTGGGAGATCCCCGACCCAGCAATGTTCACTATCCTGAAGAAAACTTGCTGGTGGGATAGTTAAAAAAATGGGAATGAATAATAACTCATTACCTAAAGTGATAACATATAAATATTAGCAAAAATAAGAACCTTTAAAAGTCGGTTATGCCGACTTTTTGTAATAGAAAAAAGCATTGTTAATAAGGATAAAAACTGTGCATTTGTCATCTTTGGGTTTTTTTCGCAGTCTGCGTAGGGATAATCAGCAATTTGCTGTAATAGGGTTAGGTCGTTTTGGAAGATCGGTCTGTTCGACCTTACATAAGTTTGGCTATGAAGTATTAGCTACAGATATAGATGAAAAGCGGGTATCTCAAGCATTGACAGAGCAAATCACCGGTCATGCTTTGCAACTCGACTCAACAGAACCAGCTGCACTTAAAGAAGCTGGGATTTTTGAATTTGATACAGTTATTGTGGCAATTGGAAATTACGTTCAGGAAAGTATAATTACAACATTAAATGTAAAAGAGGGTGGTGTACCCCATGTGATAGCAAAAGCCTCTAGTGAAGTTCACTACAAACTATTGTACAAAGTTGGAGCCGATCATGTTGTTTTTCCAGAAAATGAAGCAGGTTGCGCTCTAGCACGAACCCTCACTAAGCCTTCAATCTTAGATCGCTTTGACCTCGACCCAGATAACAGTATTGTAGAAGTGATAGTACCTGATGAATTTCACGGCAAAACGATCGCCGAACTGCAACTTCGCAACCGCTATGGGCTGAATTTACTCGCAGTCAGTCATGATGGAAAATTTCAAATAAATCCCAACCCTTATCAGCGTCTTGAGCGCGGTTCAGCAATGGTTGTTATTGGTTGCAATAAAGATATCGATCGCTTACCAATTTAAGTTAATGAAAAAACTTAACTGGGAATGGTCATTCCTAGTCATTTGTCAAAATTCATTGGTAGGGCTTGCTGATGTTTTGACATTTTGTAATTTAGTTCTGTTTATTCCCGCCCACCTACTTAATTGTAGAAACGCTTTGATTCGGCGCGTCTCTACAAACATTTTGAATCCTCATCCCTTACTCCCAAATTTTATTGACCCGTATTAAATAAAGCAGGCTGTTCAACGGGAATAGGCACATTATTGGTGTTACTTTCAGTTTCTGTAGGAGTTGCTTGTGGGTTGGATGTCTCGGGTTCGGGAACGACTACATTACTTGTAGGAGTTGGCGTTGGCGAAGGAGTTTGGTTTTGCCCAACCTGATTTTTCTTGTATGCTGCTAGCTTGACGATTTGTTGCATTAATTCCTCAATTTTGTTTGCCTGCTCCATGTTACCCTGTTGGCGGTATTGATCTCGGGCGCGTTTTAAAGCTGTGTTAGCGTTCTTGTAGTCGCCCTGTTGGTACCAGATGACTCCTAAGTTATAGTAAGACCCAGGATTATTGTTAGGAATTTTGCGAATGGCTTCTTTGTAAACAGCAATAGCTTCTATTGTTTGACCTTGAAGCGCCATCAGGCTTGCCATGTTATTGTAAGCATCAGCATTCTCAGGATCGATTTCTACAGATTTGCGATAAGCAGCGATCGCATCCTGTGATTGTCCTTTTTGTTGCAGGGCTATTGCTAAGTTAGAGTAAGCGCTAGCATTGTTCCTATCGAAATTAATTGCTTGCTGATATAGAGCAATCGCTTCGTCTAGTTGTCCTAGTTCATACAGCGCCAATCCCTGATTGTAATAAGCTGCTGACATGGTTGGATTTATGACTATAGCTTGGCGATAAGCAGTAATCGCCGCCTCTTTCTGTCCTTGTTTTTGCAGTGCTAGCCCTACATTGTAATATGCTTCACCAAGATTGGGATTAATTCTAATTGCCTCACCGTACTCTTGCACTGCTAAATCCAAGCGATTTTGCTGTAGCATAATACTTCCCAGGTAATTATGTGCTGCAGCTATATTTGGATCGCGCTGTAAGGCTTGGCGAAAAGCATTTTCTGCCGCCTGAAAGTTGTTTTCTTTGTAACGCATGACACCTTGTTGGAAGAAGCTAGCTGCTTCTAGATTTTGAGAGGGAACAAAGGGTTCGGCAGCTAGCAGCTTGTTTTCTGGTACTGCAATCAATGATGGTATGACTACCAAAACAGCAGACAGAACACACAAAAGTCCAAATCGTTGCTGGCTGCGATCGCAACTCTGAAAGAGCGCCCTTTTAAAGAAATAGAGAAACCACTGATACAGTTGATATTTTTGAGACATTGCTGGCGACCTGCACTTATTGCTATAGACTTATAAGTCAGGGTACCCAGAACAAAATTGAAAATTAACTTGGTTTGTTAGTAGATAGTAGTTAGTAGGCTATTAACCACCAACCACTAACCACTAACCGCCTGTGGCAAAATCAACATTGCATCACCAAAGGAATAAAAGCGATATCGAGATGCTACAGCTTCCTGGTATATCTTCAATAATCGTTCGCGACCAATTAAAGCACTTACCAGCATTAACAAACTAGAACGTGGTAGATGAAAGTTGGTAATTAAGCCATCAACAACCTGCCATTTATAGCCGGGATAAATAAACAAGTCTGTTTTGCCACAAAATGGTTTTAAGTCTCCTTGAGTTGCTGCTCCTTCGAGAGCTCGTACTACTGTTGTACCAACAGCAATAATCCGCCCTCCAGATGCTTGAGTCTTGCGGATTTGTTCTACTGTGGAGGAAGGTACTTCAATCCATTCTTCATGCATTTTGTGGGTCTTAACGTTGTCCACTTCTACAGGACGAAATGTTCCAACTCCAACGTGCAGTGTCACAAAAGCTTGATGAATTCCACGCTGCTGCAAGGTTTTTAGCAATTCTGGCGTAAAGTGTAACCCCGCAGTGGGTGCAGCGACTGCGCCGGGATGCTGTGCATAAACCGTCTGATATTGTTCGCTCTTGGCATCAGAAGCATTAATGTACGGTGGCAGAGGAACCTCACCGAATACGTCTAACAATTGGACTACGGATGTTCCTTCTGGCAAATCAAATTGTAGTAGACGTCCCCCAGTCGCTTCGTCTGCTTCTATAACTGTTGCAGTTAGGGAACAAGAGGGGGGCAAAGAATTGTCTTTTCTCCCAGGACTGAGAGGGGAGTTCCTTGCTTCAAAAACAATTTTTGCTCCAGGTTTGAAACGTTTTCCTGGTTTAACAAGAGCTAACCAGCAGTTATGCTGTCGCTCTTCTAAAAGCAAAACCTCTATCTCCGCACCAGTTTCTTTATGACCGTACAATCGTGCTGGAATAACTTGTGTGTCATTCATCACGAGTAAGTCTCCCGCTTGCAGCAAATCGGGCAACTCGCGGAATATATGGTGTAAAGGCGCGGATTCTATTCCCGTGAAGAGTGAATTTACGACTAGTAACCTAGAACTGTCTCTGGGGACTGCGGGATTTTGAGCAATAAGTTCTTGAGGTAACTCATAGTCGTAGCTAGCTAGAGAAGTATCTAATAGAGTTTCTTCTATCTTAGGGTTAGATATGAGGTTATAATTGTTACTGCTCTGTAGATTGTGCATTTATATTAGGATTGCTGAAAACTGGTAAATTTTAGCTCTTCTTAATAAAAAACTCTAAAGCATTATCGCGCAACTTCTCTTCAGGTTTCAAATGGATACTATCGGGGATCGCGTAAACCCCATAGGGGAAATTGGGTAAACCTCCCCATCGAAAAACGGGGGCTTCTACCCTAGTAAGCATTGAGGTTCTCTAGGAATAATAAAGATGTAGGATTGGCTTTGATCCCAAACACCAAGATGGAATACTTGTATTACCTGGCAAATGCCAGTCTCACTTTGAGGGTTGTCCAAGTCTTGCATGCTAAACCCCGGATGCCCGTTTCTTTCGTCACCGTAATTCATCAAATTGATGGTTGGGTGGTTAGGATCAAACTCAAGGGTCAGATTTCGCCTCAAGATGATGGCGATTTTCGAGCTTTCTTAAATGAATTAGGAATTAGCTACCCAGCAAATTAAATAAATTACTATTTTCAATTAAAGCCTCTGTCTCTTTGGGAGTTGGTTTGACGTTCAAACCCAGATTGATAATAAAATCTGCCAGGAATTTAGGTTTAATTGCACTGTCAAGCCCAGTATTGACGGGTGCTAGTAGTATAGATGGTTGACTTTTAATAAAGATGCTGGTAATTTTTACATCAGATTCATCAAAGGTGACTTGACTTTTTGCCACATCTTGATTGACATAATAGGAAGTTAATCTTTTCGCCTCTGAACTTTTGTCTTCAAGGGAATTAATTAGATTTTCTAAATCATTGACAATACTTTGAACTTTTTTTTCTTGTTTTTGAAGGGATAAATTACCAGAAGTTTGTTTGACTATTTTCCGAATAAAGGTTTCTAGCTGGTCTCGTTCTTTAGGTAGAGCACTAAAAGCTTCTAAAAGTGCAATGTATTTACAGCCAATACTATGACCTATCCAAAAAAAGTTAGAATCATTTAGGTAAGTGTTATATTCATAACCTGCTAATTCTGCCATTCTCACCAATTCTGGCATGAGTTTATACTGTTCTCTAATGAGAAAACCCGCCTCTGTATAATGATCGAAAGTAAAGTTGAATGGCAAGAGAATTATTGTATAGCCCTGCTTGAATAAACATTCGAGTAAATAGCGATAAAAAAACATGGGGCCAAATGTACCGAAAAAAGCTCCACCAATGAATTGGATGACCCCTTTAGGTTTGGGATGTAGAGCAACCCAACTAAAAGAAACTGGTTTAAATCTCAATTTTACATTCATAATATTCGTGATTTAACGACAGCAAAAACAGGGTATATTTTTATGACCGAGAACATCCTATTAGAATTGAATTAAATCGCAATGTATTCTAGCAAGATGAAACGTTTAGTAATACTGAAGCTCAAAATTGAGATAAGTATACTTTTCACCTTTTATTGTTTTGTAATTCTTTTTTAACTTTAGAAAGTTTTCTCCAAAGCCTGAATATTTACTTCAAAACCTTTCCTGGCTTTTTCGGAAAAGTTTGTTACAAGTTATATTTACTGCTTCCAAGCCTGATGTTGTGAGACTTCGTCTCAATTGCAACTTCAGGTCGAGCGTGTATATAAAATGTAATAAACTTACGGAGAAATTGTAACTTTTTTTTACAAAAACGTGTTATGGAAGATGAGACCAGATAAAGAAACATACGTAGGGTGGGCACTGCCCACCATTGTTCAATTGCTGGATCATAGATCTACCTACATTAACTTAAAAATTTTTCAAAAATCATTTATCCCCTTCTCGCTAGAAGATTACATAAAGACGTAGACGCAGTAGACGTAGGCTGGGCACTGCCCACCAACAGTTATACAAAAATCGATAATTTTAGAGCTAAGGACTTTGTAGGTAAAGTTTTTGCTCCAAGCAGTCAACAATTGATACTGCTAATTCATGCATAACTTCCAAAGCTGCATCTTCATATTTTTTATATTCCTGTAGGTCTTTAATTATCATTTTTTGCCCGTGAGCAATTTCATTCCTTCTCATAACTAAAGCTTTCAGCTCAATTTGAATAAATTGGCAATTTCACCAAAAGTTAAATCAAGAGTATCCGCACGAAGTTCATCGTTCTTACGCTCTATAAGGTCTTCTAAAAAAGTCATATTTTTTACCTTGAACAATTATTGGTCGATCGCGTCATAACACAGTAGTATTCTAGCTTTCTGTTATGAATGCCAGAAACCGCAGCGACCGCCACCTTCCCCCACCATCCACGAGTACAAACGATAGAATCGCAATGGTGCTCTCTTATCCATCTCAAACTCAATGAAAGCCTCGCGCAAAGCAACCCCCGAACACACCTCACCCAAATTTCAGCGTCCCGAACTACTTGCCCCGGCAGGTAACTGGGAGTGCGCCAAAGCTGCTGTCGAAAATGGGGCGGATGCCATATATTTTGGGTTGGATCGGTTTAATGCCCGTATGCGGGCGCAAAACTTCACAGAAGCAGACTTGCCCAAGTTGATGGAATTTCTGCACCTGCGAGGTGTGAAGGGCTATGTCACTCTGAACACACTTATCTTTCCACAAGAACTCAAAGAAGCAGAACAATACCTCCGTTCAATTATTACTGCAGGGGTAGATGCAGTAATTGTCCAAGATGTAGGTATTTGCCGTCTCATTCGTCACCTTTCCCCTGATTTTCCCATCCATGCTTCCACTCAGATGACCATCACAAGTGCTGCAGGGGTAGAATTTGCAAAATCCCTTGGTTGCCAGTTGGTGGTTCTTGCTCGCGAATGCTCGTTAAAAGAAATTGAGAAAATCCAACACCATCTGCACGCAGAGACGTCGCACCCAACTCTACCCTTAGAAGTTTTTGTTCACGGTGCGCTGTGTGTGGCATATTCAGGACAGTGTTTGACCAGCGAATCCCTGGGGGGACGTTCTGCAAACCGTGGTGAATGCGCCCAAGCTTGCCGCATGCCTTACGACTTAATTGCTGATGGCAAGGTTGTTAACTTAGAGAACCGCAAGTATCTACTAAGCCCTCAAGACTTGGCGGGGTTAGAGGTTTTGCCAGAGTTGGTTAAAACCGGCGTTTCTAGTTTAAAAATTGAAGGTCGTCTGAAAACACCAGAGTACGTTGCCAATGTTACCAGTGTTTATCGGCAAGCACTGGATAGAGTGATGGCGAATTTAGAAAATGTAGAGACACGCCACCTCTCGTCGCCACATTCCACACAACAAGAACATCACAACCTAGAAATGGCATTTTCTCGCGGTTTGTACACGGGTTGGTTTCGCGGAATTAACAATCAGGAACTGGTTCATGCCAATTTCGGCAAAAAACGCGGAGTTTACCTGGGGGAAGTGACCCGTATTAGCAATGAAAAGGTAACAATAAAGTTGCAAGCCCCAGTGAAACCGGGAGATGGTGTTGTTTTTGACTGCGGTCACCCGGAAGCACAAGAAGAAGGTGGTCGGGTTTATGCAGTGGAACGTAAAGGAAAAGACGCACTCCTGACCTTTGGTCGGCGAGATTTAAACCTGCGACGGGTACACGTAGGAGATAAGGTCTGGAAAACCAGCGACCCGGAACTTGATAAGCAACTGCGGCAAAGTTTTGCTGGCGAACAGCCGCAATTTCAGCGTCCAATTATATTAGAGATCTATGGAGAAGTTGGTCAATCACTGATTGCGATCGCACGGGACGAACAAGGTCACATTGTCCAAGTAGAATCTGCAATGCCCCTTGAGGAAGCCCACACTAAACCCCTGACTGTAGAAAGGTTACAGGAACAGTTTGGTCGTCTTGGCAATACTCCCTTTTGTTTGGGAACTGTGACCAACCATTTGAGGGGTGCAGTTATGGTTCCCGTGAGCGAGTTAAACCGTCTGCGCCGGGAGATTGTCACACAGTTGGAGGAATTACGTTCTCAACCCAAACGCTGGCAATTGCATTCAAACGCCAACCTCACAGACCTACTCCCCTCCCTCCCTCCCTCCCTCCCTCCCTCACTCCCTCCCTCACTCATCGTCTTAGTACGAAACTTAAAGCAACTTCAAGCAGCAGTCGAAGCAGGAATTGAAACGCTTTACTGTGAATTTGAAGATCCCCGTGCTTATCGAGAAGCCGTGAGGATAGTGCGCGAACAAGGACAGAAGCAACAGGAAATTTGGGTTGCGCCACCCAGAATAACCAAACCGGGAGAAAATTGGATTTTGCAGCAAGTGCGTTCCTGCAATGCTGACGGTTATCTTGTCAGAAACTATGACCATTTCCACTTCTTTGCAAACGACCGTTGTGTGGGAGACTTCTCCCTTAACGTTGCCAATCCTTTAACAGCAGACTATTTTAAAAACCAATTTGGTTTAGAAAGAGTCACAGCATCTTACGATTTGAACATTACCCAATTAGAAGACCTGCTGACGAGTTGCCCACCTTATTGGTTTGAGGTAACAATTCACCAACATATGCCCATGTTTCATATGGAACACTGTGTATTTTGCGCTTTTTTATCCAAAGGAACGGACTACACCAACTGCGGACGCCCTTGTGAAAAGCATGAGGTGAAACTACGGGATAGGGTCGGAACCGAACATATCCTTCAGGCGGATGCAGGCTGCCGTAACACTGTATTTAATGGTACAGCCCAAACGGGAGCAGAATACGTACACCGACTCTTAGAGTTAGGATTGCGAAATTTCCGCATTGAGTTTGTGAATGAGACACCAGAGAAGGTGACGCAAACAATACATCTCTACCGTCAGCTGTTAAAGGGAGACGTAACAGGTGCTCAACTTTGGCGGGAGTTAAAATTGCAAAATCAGCTTGGTGTGACTCGCGGTCCAATGGGTGTTAGTACGGTTCGCTGACAGTTATTCAACCCTTGCAGTAGCGTTGGCATCCTCTGCCAACTGACCCTCTTCCAGTCAATGATGCGAAAGGCAATTTTTTGCTTAAAAGTACTAATACAGTCGATATCGAAACAATTCGGTAAACTTCTCGGTGTTATTACACAAGCCAGGAATAGCAGGAATAAACCATAATCAAGCAATGTCAATTTGCTTACAGATGAAGGTACCTATCTGAAGTTCAATGGTAGCCTTATTTTCGCGCCCCGTGTACTAGTTATTTTTACTGATTTTTTGGTAAAAAGTATTGCTATCTTAGAAAGTTAGCACGCTTGTAGATAACCGTAAGTAAAATTTCTGAATTTGGTTGTTAAGACGTGCTATTTTTTTGGAAATTTATAAAATATAAAAATATATCCAAAGTGGGATGCTAAATTTTATGAGGTTAACTCTTAATCTAGAGGCAGAGTTCTTTTTCAATCAAGGATTGCGCCGGAGCAAAGCAGCAAAGTTTGAAGAAGCGATCGCGAGTTTCGATCGAGCCCTTAGGTGTAAACCAGATTATCCCGAGGCTTTATCCCAGAAAGGTTTTGCTTTGGGCTCCTTGGGTCGTCATGATGAGGCAATTTACTGCTTTGACCAAATATTAAAATCTGGGTTGGGTGATTGCTGGATTTGGCACAACAAAGCAATTGCTTTAGGAAAGTTGGAACGCTACACCGAAGCTATTAACTGCTTTGACCGTGCTCTGGAGTTGAACCCTAAAGCTGCTAGCATCTGGCACAATCGCGGTTTAACCCTGTGTGATTGGGGAAAACATGACAAGGCAGTGAAAAGCTTTGACCGCACTTTGCAATCGCAACCAGATGCTTACTGGGCATGGAACAACAGAGCTAATGCTCTCAAACAGATGGGGCTTTACAAGGAAGCTCTCAACAGCTATGACCGTGCTATTGAATTCGACCCCAATAATACTATGGCTTGGCATAATCGAGGCATGAATTTGTATGAGTGGGGGCGTTATGAAAAAGCACTCAAGAGTTTTGACCGAGTTTTGGAAATTCAGCCAGACTATTACAGAGCTTGGTTCAATCGGGGTGTAGCTTTGGAAAAATTACAGCGTTATGCAGAAGCTCTTGCAAGTTACAAACAAGCCTCAGAATTGCAACCCAATGATGACACCATTTGGTACAACCTGGCTCGCTGCCACACTATAGAGAACAATACTGAAGAGGCTGTTAAAAACTTGCAACGAGCAATCAATTTATGCCCGGAAAAATACTTACCAGGTCTGAAAAATAACTCTGATTTTGACAAAATCCGTAAGGATAGCCGATTTCAGTCCTTATTTGTATAGCAGAATTGGGAACCTTATTTTACTGGTAATTTATCAATAATGATGATTAATTACCACTTAAAACCACCTCAAGACCGTACCAGCGTTCCTGCAGTAACCCCCTAAGTGACCGCAAACCCCATGCTTCTCCGCGACGATGACCAACTGCGATCGCACCAATTTTCGTTTCCACCAATGCCCCCTCGGCAGGCTTTCTTAGCTGTCCTGTAATGTAAACATCAGCACCGCGATTTGCTGCTTCTCGTACAAGCAAGTCTGTCATTGCACCCACAACAGCAACTTTTCTCACTTCATCAGCGTCATCTACTTTACGTACTTCCTCATATCCAGCAAAAATCTGATTGACGCGATCGCACAAATCAGCAATGCTTTGCGCTGGAATTTCTCCAATCATACCAATGGGTCTGTTTTCTTTCTCACCCAGTACTTCCAAATAAGACATACCCAAAACTTCTGCCAATCGCGGATTAAACGAGAGTGTCAAGCCCTCATCAAAGGGCAGATGGTAAGATATTACACCTACATCAGCCGCAAGTTGTCCTGGTTCGAGTTTCCACGGTCTGTGTAAGAACAGCGCGTCTAAATTTTCAGCACTGACCCATTCCTGCAACTGCGCCCACGACTCTAATGCCAAGCCCAACCTTTGGACACCACGTGTTGAAGGCAAATAAACACCGCCTCTTTCTTCTGGAGAGTACCGCTCAACAGCAAAAAAGCGATCGAGAAATCCTGCCAGTTTTTCTAAACTAATCAAATCGCTCTCCGTTGTCATCTATTCAAAAAACTTTCTAACATAAATATATTGCAAGCCAAAAGAAAAAAAATCGTAGGTTGGGGAGCCACTGCGTTGTGGGGGTTCCCCCCATTGAAGCAAGTGGCGTTTGAGGAACGAAACCCAACACCAATGACCAATGACCAATGACCAAATGACCAATGACTAATAACTACCTATACTGGTCTTTTTTGCTGTAAATCAACCGATCTTCTACGTGGATTGTATCAATTATTGCTACTACCGCCGCATCCAATGGACGCTGTTCGTTACCTAGAACTTGACGGGCAGAACTGCCACGCGAAATAAGTACCCACTCATCCACTCCAGCACCCACACTATCAGCTGCCACTTCGTATTCTGGCAGAACACGTCCTTCTTCATCTACCAATTGCAACAGCAGTAGTTTGACGCCTCTCAGACTTGGGTCTTTCTGAGTGCTAACTACTGTGCCGCGAACTTTTGCAATTTGCATTACTCGTTATGGTCTTCTACCACCAAAGGGACGAATTGCGTTAACGTTTTCGCGGAACTGCTCTACATCTTCGGTGTATCGAATAGGTAAAACGTACTCCAAATTTTCGTGAGGACGGGCAATGATGTGTGTTGACAGTACCTGTCCGCCATTAACTCGCTTCACAGATTCAACTCCAGCGCTTACTGAAGCTTGAACTTCAGAAACATCTCCCCGAACAATAACAGTAACGCGACCACTTCCTATTTTCTCATAGCCTACTAACGTGACGCGAGCTGCTTTTACCATTGCGTCTGCGGCTTCTACTACAGCCGGAAACCCTAGCGTTTCAACCATTCCTACTGCTATTGACATGACTTCCGTTCCTCAGGACTTAAAAAATTTACACAAAGATCTATCTAGAACAAAGCATCCCCGACGCCTAGTTTTAGATTTTAGATTGGGTTTTCCAAATCTAAAATCTAGTCTCTCGTACTTGCTGCCCCTTTAGATCGAAATTACGAGAGCACTCAAAAATTTAAAATTGTGGCTTCACTCAGCCTCACTTAGGTGCGGAACTGCTCCACAGCTTCGGTATAGCGAATCGGCAACACGTATTCTAGGTTTTCGTGGGGACGCACAATGATGTGAGTGGATACAACTTCACCACCGTTGACTCTTCTAGCGGCTTCAACACCAGCAGCAACTGAAGCCTGTACTTCAGAAACATCTCCCCGAACTATTACAGTAACCCGAGCACTGCCGATTTTTTCATATCCTACCAGAGTAACGCGAGCAGCTTTGACCATCGCATCAGCCGCTTCCACTACTGCCGGAAAACCCTTTGTTTCAATCATTCCAACTGCAATTGGCATCGCAGAACTCCTGAATTAAGTTATTGCAATATGTACTGTTATGGAAAATTTTGACGGGGATGCTCATCTTGAGCTGAAAAGCATTTCCAAATTAAGCATAGAAAACCTTGGTCCCCCTGGCAATATAAATTACTATAATAGTTTGTAATAAAAAAGTTTTAAAAATCTTAACATAAATTCATGGCAGTGATTCTACTCAAGCGAACTTAACAAATTCCTAGAGCAGCCACTTCTGCTTTATAATTCTTTTATTACATGGGCTAGAACACGTTGGTAAAGCCCTAATTTCCGCTGAAAGAGGAATGACAACAAACTCAAGGAGTGATGCTGCTGTCTTTCCTCGTTTTTGTCATCGACGTAAAAAATGTCTAAAAAACATATATAATTTTTTGTTATATGGCTTGTAAACTAGGGTTTTCTAATTAGAAATTCTAGTTGAAGAACGCTTACTAAGCCAAAATAAAAAAATTATGTTTGATAAACATATCATCTCTGTTTTTGTCTGGGGAGGTAGGTAATAAAAGAAAGTTATTTAACAAATAAGCGAGAAACCATGTAACTTATGGAGGGAATCAAAGTTTTTTAAAAACACGACAAAAATAGATTTTTAAAAGGGATACATGATAAATGAATCAGTTTCTTTTTTCAACTAGCTGGTGGATACCTTTTTATGGATTAATAGGTGCGATTTTAACCCTACCTTGGGCAATAGGGTTAATTAAGCGTACAGGACCCAGACCTGCTGCTTATTTGAATTTGTTGACAACTATTTTGGCTTTTGTTCACAGCCTGTTTTTGTTTGTAGATATTTGGAATAGAGAACCAGAAGATTTTATGTTTACCTGGTTCAAAGCAGCGGGTTTTGACTTGTCCTTTGCTTTAGAAGTCTCTCCAGTGAGTGTTGGAGCAACAGTTTTAGTCACGGCGTTAAGCCTACTGGCACAAACCTATGCTCTGGGATACATGGAAAAGGACTGGGCGTTGGCGCGTTTCTTTGCCTTGATGGGATTTTTTGAAGCAGCGCTAAATGGCTTAGCTATCAGCAATTCCTTGTTTCTCAGTTATGCCCTCTTGGAAATGCTCACTCTTTCCACCTACTTGTTGGTTGGATTCTGGTACGCTCAACCGCTGGTGGTAACAGCTGCACGAGATGCATTTTTAACCAAACGGGTGGGAGATATATTGCTACTGATGGGAGTAGTCATGCTGGCTACGACTGCTGGCAGTTTAAATTTCTCAGATTTGTATGAATGGGCGCAAACAGCTGAGTTAAGCCCCCTGACATCAACTTTGTTGGGTTTAGCATTGATAGCAGGACCTGCAGGTAAATGCGCTCAGTTTCCACTCCACCTATGGTTGGATGAGGCAATGGAAGGTCCCAACCCAGCCTCAGTGATGCGGAACTCAATGGTGGTGGCAGGTGGAGCTTATGTGTTGTACAAATTACAGCCAATTTTAGCACTGTCGCCGATTGCTTTAAATGCCTTGATTATCATGGGTACAGTGACGGCAGTGGGTGCATCCTTGGTGGCGATCGCCCAAATTGACATCAAGCGTGCTCTTGCTCATTCCACAAGTGCATACATGGGGTTGGTATTTTTAGCCGTTGGCATGGAACAGGGGGGTGTAGCTCTCATGTTGCTGTTCACTCATGCGATCGCTAAAGCACTGCTCTTCATGAGTTCTGGAGCAGTCATATATACCACGAGTACACAAGATTTAACAGAAATGGGTGGCTTGTGGTCGCGGATGCCAGCAACTACGACTGGTTTTGTTGTGGGTGCTGCAGGAACGATCACCCTGTTACCCTTGGGTAGCTTTTGGGCAATGTTAGGATGGGCTGATGGCTTAGCTTTAGTTAGCCCTTGGGTTGTGGGCATTTTAATTCTTGTGAATGGACTGACAGCACTGAATTTAACCAGAGTCTTCCGGCTAGTCTTTTGGGGAGAGGCGCAACCAAAAACCCGTCGCGCTCCAGAAGTGGGTTGGCAAATGGCATTCCCCATGGTAACCCTCACCATAGCCACTTTGTTAGTTCCGCTGATGCTACAGCAATGGTACTTACTACCAGACTGGGCAAGTCTAAATTGGTATGTTGTGGGGCTGTTAATTTTGTCCAGTTTAGTAGGAGTCACTATAGGCGCTAATATCTATTTGCACAAAGCTTGGTCAAGATCCAGAGTTTTGGCGTGGAGATTTGTGCAAGACTTGCTGGGTTATGACTTTTACATTGACCGAATTTATCGAGTGACGGTTGTTGGTGCAGTCGCATTGCTTTCCAGAATTTCTGCTTGGAGCGATCGCTATCTGGTTGACGGTTTCATCAACTTAGTTGGGTTTGCGGCAATCTTTAGCGGACAAACCTTAAAGTATAGTGTTTCAGGTCAATCTCAAGGTTACTTGTTGACCATAGTCATTGGTGTGAGTTTTCTAGGTTTTCTGATTAGCTGGTCGTTAGGTTTACTCAATAGCTGGCATTTTTAGTGATTCCTCAATAGTCATTGGTCGTGAGTGAAAAACAAATGACCAATGACAAATAACTAATGACTCAGGACAAATGACAAAGGACAAACTATGCTCAGTGCTTTAATTCTATTGCCGTTGCTGGGTGCGGCATTAATCGGTTTTTTTCCTATTGGCATCACACCAAAGGTTGCCCGTGGCTTGGCTTTAGCTTTTGCAAGTATTACTTTCGTTTGGACGGTAGTACTGGCAAGTCAGTTTAACTTAGGAGAAGCCAGCCAACAATTCACCGAGTTTCTGCCTTGGATAGAAACAATCGGTTTAAATTATCACCTCGGGGTAGATGGTCTATCACTACCCCTATTGCTTCTTAACGGGTTGCTAACTTGTATTGCCATCTACAGTAGCGATACCTCTGTTGCCCGTCCTCGCTTTTACTACTCCTTACTCTTAATACTAAATGTTGGAGTTGTTGGAGCTTTTATCGCACAAGATCTACTGCTATTTTTCCTGTTTTACGAGCTAGAACTCATTCCTCTGTACTTTTTGATTGCTATTTGGGGTGGTGAACGCCGGGGCTATGCAGCAACGAAATTCCTCATATACACTGCGGTTTCTGGAATTACCATTTTGGCAAGTTTTCTCGGCATAGTTTTGCTGAGTGGTGCTTCTAGCTTTGCACTAGACACCTTAAATACCAAATCTTTGTCTTTGGAAACTCAAATTCTCTTGCTAATAGGAATTTTGATTGGTTTTGGCATCAAGATTCCCTTAGTTCCCCTTCATACTTGGCTGCCAGATGCTCACGTTGAAGCTTCCACACCCGTTTCCGTGCTGTTAGCTGGAGTCCTGCTGAAATTGGGAACTTATGGCTTGCTCAGATTTGGGATGAACCTATTGCCAGAAGCTTGGCATTACCTAGGTCCTTTCTTGGCAACTTGGGCAGTCGTGAGTGTACTCTACGGCTCATCTTGCGCTATTGCCCAAAAAGATATGAAGAAAATGGTGGCATATAGCTCCATTGGACACATGGGCTACGTGCTACTAGCTGCTGCTGCTGCAACCCCTCTCAGTGTATTGGGGAGTACACTGCAAATGCTCAGCCACGGGTTAATTTCAGCACTCCTGTTTTTGCTTGTGGGGATTGTGTACAAAAAAGCCGGTAGCCGCGATTTAGATATTCTTCGAGGCTTACTCAATCCAGAACGGGGAATGCCTGTCATTGGTAGTTTGATGGTTTTGGGAGTCATGGCAAGCGCAGGAATACCGGGCATGGTTGGGTTTATTTCTGAATTCATTGTTTTTCGCAGCAGTTTCGCAGTTTACCCAGTTCAAACCCTTTTATCCATGATTGGCACCGGCTTAACTGCGGTTTACTTCCTACTTCTGACAAACCGCGCCTTTTTCGGACGCTTGTCCCCACAAGTTATAAACTTACCTCGTGTATCTTGGGCAGATCGAGCACCTGCTTTGATTTTAGCCGTGCTGATAGTTATCTTTGGTATCCAACCCAATTGGTTAGCCCGTTGGTCTGAACCAACGACAACGACAATGGCTGCTGTGCCAAGTGCCGTTGCAACAGTGTCGTTAGTGAAGGCAAAAGGCAAAAGTTAAGAGAGTGTTAGTGGTTAGTAGTTAGTAGAACAACTAACCACTAACCAATAACTAATAACCACTAATCACTAACCAATAACCACTAACGGAGAATCCACAATGGTAAGCATTACAAACAAACCTACTAATAATTATCCATTATTTGAGTATATTGAACGCTTGGAATCAGGAGGAGCATTATTACCCGATACACCAGAAAATTTGTTGGAAGTTGTCGGCATTCTCAAAAGCTATGGTGTCGTTTTGGATGCCTACTCCAAAAATCTTATCTACATCGCTGAAAATCAATTTTTAGTTTTTTTCCCATTTTTTAAATACTTTAACGGTGACTTCTCGTTTAAAAAACTACTAAAACATTGGTGGCATGACAGAATTAATTTTGAATATGCCGAGTATTGTATGAAAGCCATGCTATGGCATGGTGGTGGTGGATTAGATCGATATTTAGATACAGCAGAATTTCAAGAAAGAGCGCAAGCTGTCATTGCAGCAAAATTTAAATATAATCCCTTAATGATGGGAATAAATCAATTATTCCCTGATTTCTTGCTTGAACAAATGCGCGTTTTTTCCTATTACAAAGGATTGGGCGAATTCTGGCGTGTCATGGCTGATATTTTCCTGAGTTTATCTGACCGTTATGACGAAGGAAAAATCACATCCATTCCCCAGGTTGTAGACCATGTCAAAGCGGGATTGGTTGCAGATGCCAACAAGCCAATTACCTACTCAGTCAAAATTCGAGATAAAACTTATGATATTATTCCTGCTTCTGTTGGTTTGACATTCCTTACAGATACAGCAGTACCTTATGTAGAAGCAGTTTTCTTCCGGGGAACGCCTTTTTTGGGAACAGTATCCTATAACGCCCAAGCCTACCAAATTTCACCCGACCAATCTCGCTTTCAGTATGGGGCATTGTATGCCGATCCTTTACCTACTGGAGGTGCGGGTATTCCTCCCACTTTGCTGATGCAGGATATGCGTCACTATCTCCCAGATTATTTGCATGCAGTTTATCGTCGCAGTCGTCGGGGAGAAGATGATTTGCGGGTGCAAATTTGTATGAGTTTCCAAAAATCTATGTTTTGTGTGACCACTGCGGCAATTTTAGGGCTCATGCCCTATCCTGTGGATACCCAAAATCCAGATGAGCAAAATGCAAATCGAGTTTATTTGCAACAATGGCTTGATAGGCTAAAAACTTCGCGCTTGGGCAATGTTAACGACGACTCTAATTTTTGCTTAGTGGCTTTACCTAAGAAGGAATAATTTTAAGTAGGGTGGGCACTGCCAGCCCTTTCAATGCGAACATATGAACTAGTGAGGGAGGAAAAGGTGCTGAGAGCACAGAAGAGCAAGACTGGGACAAAGCCGGACGCATAGAAATAGGCGGGGCAAGGGGTACGATGCACAATAGCAGTCCAATCCAACGGCTGTGGTATGGAGTGGATCACTTAAACTTTTACCTACGGGTAGACTTTAAGACAGGAATTAAACCAGGGCACGATTTGCCACCAGAATTGAATTTGCTGTGGTTTTATCCCGACAAACCCATGCACAACAGCCCTGTTCCCCTGGCAGAGGTGCCCGATCTTGCTCCCATGAACTACCTGTACCACCACCATTTAGCAATTGATTTGCTAACGCAATCAACTTATTTTCGTGAAGCGGCCGAACATTATCAATGGCACCCCCGCGTCAGTCGCGCAAAGGTTGGTTTGGACAGCTGTTTGGAAGTCTCAGTCCCCTGGGCAGATTTGCAAATCCCGCCAGATTATCCTTTACGTTTAGTTTTCATACTTTCCGATGAAGGACGTTACTGCGAGTATCTTCCAGAAAATGCTTTGATTCCCATTGAAGTACCTTAGGCAATAGCATTATGCATGAGCGCGGATGTGTACGGATAAGTTATATGTAAAATATACCAAAAACTTATCCGTAATATCCGTTGCTAAAATCGGCATATAATAAGTGTTTTACCTTGACTTCCTTTTCCTTCGATGAACGGCTCTTCACCAAAAGTACTTAAGTCTCAAGCTGAGTTTTTACAGCGGACTCAGCTTGGTCAGATGTGCGGTTCTAAACAGCTATTTCGCGATCGCTATGCAATCCTGAGGATTATAGGAAGAGGTGGTTTCGGTGTGACGTTCTTAGCTAGAAATGCAGCGTTACCAGGGAAACCTCTGTGTGTCATTAAACAACTGTGTCCGAAAGTAGATAATCCCAATAGCCGGGAACGTGCGTGTCAGCGCTTTGAAAAAGAAGCAAAAACCTTGGCTCAATTAGGCAGCCATTCTCAAATTCCCATGCTTTTAGACTATTTTGAAGTCAATGGAGAGTTTTACTTAGTTCAAGAATATATCAGAGGTTATCATTTAGCACAGGAAGTCAAGCGAATTGGACTATATAATGAAGCCGCCGTTAAACAATTTTTGCGAGAATTGCTGCCAGTATTACAGTACGTACATAAAAATCATGTCATTCATAGAGATATAAAGCCCCATAACTTACTCCGGTGTCAAGATGATGGACGGTTAGTGCTAATTGATTTTGGCGCAGTAAAAGAAGAGTTGGTGTTACAAACTGAAACATCAACAGATGGAAACCCAAACACCAACTTTATTGGAACGATGGGATTTGCACCACCAGAACAGCTAGCCTTGCGTCCAGTTTTTGCAAGTGATATTTACGCAGTTGGTGTAACTTGTCTTTATCTTTTGACTGAAAAGCTACCCCTAGAATTTGAGAATGACAACAGTACAGGTGAGATATGCTGGCAAAAAGAGGTTAATGTCAGCGCCTATTTTGCCCAAGTTTTAGACAGAATGCTCAAAATTTCATTAGAGGAGCGATTTAAATCAGTTGATGACGTCATTTGGGCTTTAGGAATGGAAAATCATCTACCCGCATTAACTGACTGTTTAACAACTCAAAAACTGGGAGTTAATCATAAAAGTCACAAGAAAGAAATTTTTGAAGAATACTTAACACCTGTAGAGAGAACAGCTAAAGCTATACGAGAATGGAGAACAAAAGTAAAAACACAGTAGGTTGGGTTGAGTCACGAAACCCAACATTTCAAGTATGAAGGATAAAGGATAAAGGATAAAGGATAAAGGATGAAAAAATAAGAACGTAGGTTGGGAAGCCACTGCGTTGTGGGGGTTTTCCCCATTGAAGCAAGTGGCGTTTGAGGAACTCTACCTAACATTTATGAATTCAGAAACCAAACCCAACATTTCATCAAATAGTTAAACCCTACCAAACCCATACAAAACACTGGAGATTTAAGAGTTACTTTATAAATAACCTCTTAGTAGCTAGTAGCTAGATTATTTTAGAAAAAGCAAGTTCCCTAAATGTCTGTCTTTAAAATAACAATTTGAGAGCTAGTGATTTCCCCGTTCATAGAGAACATTTTATTCCTTTTTGTTTACAAAACTACATAATGACTGCTTCCACCTACCAACCACTAACCACTATCAACTAACCATTCATCAAATGTCAGAAGATTAAAATTTTTTTCAACTAAATTTCGTATAAGATGGAGAATAATTATTCCTAATAACAAATTCAGGGATCACTTAGCATAATTTATCACGCAATCGCGCCCTGTTGATGATGATCTGCTGCCTCAATCCTGATTGCCCAAATCCCCTGAACAATAGTGGAAAAAAGTTTTGCCAGACGTGCAGTACGCCACTAGTTCATTTGTTGCGAAATCGCTTCCGCGTTACAGGTGTACTTTCTGATGAGGGTGGATTTGGTAGAACTTATTTAGCAGAAGATATTGATAAATTAGAGGAACGCTGTGTTATCAAGCAATTAGCACCAAAGGTTCAAGGAGCTTGGGCGCTAAAAAAAGCGATGGAGTTGTTCCAAAAAGAGGCTGAACGATTGCAAGAACTCGGAGAGCATTCCCAAATTCCGACTCTCTTAGCTTATTTTGAACAAGATAATTATTTATATTTAGTTCAGCAATTTATAGATGGGCAAAATTTGTTAAAAGAGTTACAGCAAAGGAGAGTTTATCACTCTCATGAAATTAAAGAAATTTTACTAGATTTACTGCCCGTCCTTAAATTTATACATGAGCGAGGAGTGATTCACCGCGATATTAAGCCTCAAAACATTATCCGTCGTCGAACTGCCCAAGCTTCATCAAAACAAGGGTTTCCCCATCTTACCCCGACCAAAGGAAAGACATCCGGAAACTTAGTCCTGATAGATTTTGGATCTGCAAAGCAGTTTACAGCCAAAGTACAGCTGAATATGGGGACTTCAATTGGCTCGCAGGGTTACTCCCCAATTGAACAAATCAGAGATGGTGTGGCTTATCCAGCAAGCGATTTGTTTGGCCTGGGAGCGACTTGCTTTCATCTGCTGACTGGAATTTCTCCATTTAAGTTATGGACAGAACACGGTTATGCTTGGGTACAAAATTGGCAGCAATATGTCAAAAGCCCGATGAGTCAGGATTTGGTGCGGGTTATGGATAGGCTGTTGCAAAAAGATATCCAGAATCGCTACCAAACTGCTGATGAAGCAATAGTGGATTTGACATTAAAGCAGCAAATACCACCACCGTTAAATCCAGCAGGTGCGCCAACTCCTTCTGTAGTGGTACCACCCACTCAACAGCCATCTATCCCAAGGCAATATATTTTCCTGAGAAATTCCCTCTTAGCGGGTACTGCCATATTGGTGTTTGGTTCGGGAGAATTTTGGTATAAACAATTTCGCCGTCTTGAAGTCAAAATAACCTCTAGTATTAGTCAGCCAAACACCAATGTTGCGAATCCAGATGTGATTTTTCATCCGCGATCGCAAACACTTTCAGGACGGTTTTCTCTAGCATCTACTGTCACGGGATATTCAAACCCAGTTTTGTCAGTCGCCATTAGCCCAGATAGTATGACCATTGCCAGTAACAGCGATAACGGTATTAAACTGTTGAGTTTGATAACGGGGCAGGAAATATCTACCCTGAACGGTCATACTGACAGAGTGAATTCCTTGGCAATTAGCCAAGATGGACAAACTCTTGTCAGTGCTTCTGAGGACAAAACTGTCAAAATTTGGAACCTCGCAAACGGACAGGAAGTCCGTACACTAGGAGGGCACTCTAACTCAATTCATGCTCTTGCTTTCAGTCATGATGGCAAAATTCTGGCTGATGGCAGTGATGACAATACTATTAAATTATGGAGCTTGGTAACAGGAGAAGAAATCACCACCCTAGCAGGACATTCTGACTTCGTTCGGTCTGTGGTTTTTAGTCCCGATGGTAAAACTCTTGCTAGTGGTAGCTATGACAAGACAATTAAACTGTGGAACTTGGAAACGGGAGAACAAATCCGCACGCTACAAGGACATTCAGGAAAAGTGACTTCCATTGCCATAACCCCTGATGGCAAAGTCCTTGCTAGCAGTAGTTTTGATAGAACTATTAAACTGTGGAGTTTGAACACGGGTAAAGAAATCCGTACTTTATCGGGTCACTCCGATAAAATCACTGCCATTGCTATCAGCCCGAATGGCAAACTTCTGGCTAGTAGTAGTTTTGATAGAACTATTAAACTGTGGAATTTAGACACCGGACAGCAAATCCGCGTTTTGCTTGGTCATTCTAACGGCGTCCGTTCCATCGCCTTTAGTTCAGACGGAAAAACTCTTGTTAGTGGCAGTGAGGATAACACTATTAAAATTTGGCGGAATTCTCGTTAATTTTTTACATGCTTTTTACGAAAGCTTTATAGAGCAGAGTTCGCAAATCCGGAATGCTCCCCGACCAATCGGTAACTAAGTGTATTCCCCACATAGCAGTTCGGTACTCTGACTTAGGCAGTAGCACTATGAAAGCACCTTAACGTGGAATTTATTAACGTGTGTAACCATGACCGACTCGAAAATTAAAGTTATGACAGGTGTGGCGATCGCGCTTTTGGGATTTGGCGGGGTTTGGTATTGGCAATCATCCCCCGGTGCAACCAGCGTGTCATCTCACCTCAGTCAATCTCGAAAAACACCATTATCGGAATTCGCGGAAGCCTTTACCTTAAAAGGTCACTCCGATTCGATTTGGGCTGTCGCCATCAGTCCTGACGGACAGACCCTAGCCAGTGTTAGTGCCGATAAAACTATTAAATTGTGGAACTTAGCAACTGGAGAAGAAATTGGCGTTCTCACAGGTCACTCTGACTGGGTTAATTCTGTTACCTTTAGCCCTGATAGTAAAACCCTCATTAGTGGAAGTGCTGACAAAACCATCAAATTATGGCACTTGAGCACTAAAAAAGAAATCCGTACATTGAGAGGACACGTAGCTGCAGTACAATCTGTTGCTATTAGTCCTGATGGCTCAACAATTGCAAGTGGTAGTTGGGATCAGTCAATTAACTTGTGGAATGCGACTACTGGAGAAAAAATTCGCACCCTTAAAGGTCGCTGTGATGTGGTCAACTCTGTCGCTTTTGGTCCTGGCAATATTCTCGCAAGTGGTAATTATTTTGACAATAACATTAATCTGTGGGATACGTCAACAGGTAAAGAAATCGGTAGTCTCACAGGACATTCTGATGCTGTTTACTCCCTGACTTTCAGTGCCGATCGTCAACAACTTATCAGTGGGAGTTGGGATCGGACTATCAAAATTTGGGATCTCAGGACGCAAAGAGAAATCAATACTTTAACGGGACACACTAACCGAGTTTGGTCTGTCGCTATCAGCCCTGATGGCACTACCCTTGCTAGCAGCAGTTGGGACAAAACAATCAAACTTTGGGACTTAACGACAGGACAAGTTATAAAGACACTGACAGCCCATCGCGATCGAGTCTGGTCTGTTGTCTTTAGCCCTGATGGCAAAACCCTGGTGAGTGGAAGTTTTGACAAAACAATTAAGGTTTGGCGGTTAGTGCAAGAAGGCAAAAGCGAGAAGATAGCCAAGCTGAAGTTGTAACGCTTATTGATTTGCCCTCTGCTTTCACCGCAGGTTGTTAAAAGACCGTCAACCGATACCTACCTCGTTCCCTCCCATTGGCTGAGATAACCACTACATAGTAAGTGTCATCGCCCGGTAACTTGGCTCTGTCAATAAGTGCGCTATACCTTCCATCCTTGTCATTATCTGCAGCGATAATTTGCCCCTGGGAATTCATCAAGACAATGTAGGGGGAAAACTCCTCAAAAATGCTATCAACACGGATGCTCACGAGTTGGTCTTTTTTCCCCTGAAACTTAGAGATATTATAAGGGCTGCCACTTTTTCTTTGGATTGGGCTTTCCTGAGTTAATTCATTAGATGCATCAAGGGTGTAACTTGCTCTATCATCTCTAAGCGCCAAACTATACCGACCTTTATCACCAGGATTGCGGCTAGTCACTGCAATTGTGTAGGTACCTTTGACTGGCAGTCGTACAAAAATAAAAGCATCCTTAACTCCTTGAGGATTTGCCTCTCCACTACCTCTTGATACAAGCACTTGATTGTTTGGGTCAAGCAGAAACATAAAGGGGTCTAAACTTAAGTTGTTTGAGCGACGCCGATCTACACTACCGCTTAACCTGATTTGAATCAGTTGGTTTTCTCTACCCTCAAACTGGTAGAACTGATAATACCTGCCTTGGGACTGATAGTCACCTGGAGCCAAAACACCAAAAGCGATATCTACAAAATTAATTTCTCTAAAATTAGGTGCTTTGAATGAAGAAACAGAGGAAGAAACTGCTGTTGTTGGCTTGGGTCTTCCTTGGCGTGCAGGAGTAGCGCGACGAGAAGGCGCGGATACTGGAATGGAAACACCTGTTGTAGATGATGGTGTAGAAGTTGTACCAGCATTAGAAGGTTGAGATGCTGGAGTTGATACACTCCTTGCAGGTGGTGTAGAAGTTGTACCAGCATTAGAGGGTTGAGATGCTGGAGTTGATACACTCCTTGCAGGTGGTGTAGAAGTTGTACCAGCATTAGAGGGTTGAGATGCTGGTTCTTGGAAATCCCTAAGTTTAAATATGTCTGACAAATGACGAAGGACGATCTACATTTTCCTTCTATAGGAAGTCTAATTCGACAACAAATACTATCTATCGATTGATTAATCTCTGCTAAAAAAATGCCAAGCTTGAGTGGCGAAATGAGTGACTTGAGTCTGTGAATTATAAGTTAACAGACTTCGTTACAAACTTTAATTAAACACCGATTAGATAGAGATTGCATACACATTTAGTTAGATTATAGATAGGAAATTTTATGAGCACTATTCAAGGTACTACGGGAAACGATTATCTAGAAGGAACACCAGATAATGACTTGATGTTTGGTGACTTGGGAGATGATTTTCTCATCGATCTCTCCGGTAATAATTTTTTAGAGGGTGGAGAAGGTCGTGACCGGATAGAGGGTGGTGATGGCAATGACACTCTTTATGCTGGGCTTAGCAAAGTACCCTATGCACCGGGTTATGGGGGAGATCCTCAAGGCGAAAATACATTGTATGGGGGTGAAGGAGACGACTCACTGTTTGGCTCTTTGGGGAGAGATTTCTTATATGGTGACAGTGGGAATGACAAGATTTTCGCTCTTTCTGGGGATGATTATTTAGAGGGTGGTAGTGGAAATGACTCTTTAAATGGTGGGTTTGGCAATGATACCCTGATGGGCGGTGATGGGGATGACTTCTTATATGACGGCAGTTATAAAACTGGCAGTGGGGATGATACTCTTGAAGGTGGACAAGGAAACGATGTTCTTGAAAGTGGGCAGGGGAACGATCGCCTTTTTGGTGGCAAGGGAGATGATAGCTTGACGGCTGCTGGCTTCATACCTTCTGGCACTGGTGGTATTTATGGCATCAATGAAATAGATATTCTTGTTGGCGGACAAGGGAAAGATACATTTCACTTGGGAGGGCGGAATGCTGCTGGAACTTATTCTGTGTACTACAACGACTTCAACGAAACCAGTACTGGTTACAATGACTATGCCCTGATTGCTGACTTTCAACCAAATGAGGATATTATCCGGCTTGTGGGAACAAGGGCTGACTATTTTTTGGGTTCGTCTCCTTTTGGTTCACCAGAAGGGGTAGCAATTCATCTGCAAGGTGATAAGTCCCAGGAATTAATTGCGATCGTGCAAGGGGTCTCAAATTTGACTCTTGATGGTAATTACTTCCAGTTTATTTAAGTTTATTGATAGATGCGACACTGAGAAAAGATTCCGAGTAAGATAACTGCATAAGTAGCGATACGATTAAAAGCATGTTCTTTGGTGAGTTCTGCCTCAATCATTGCTATGTTTATTAAAACAGCACCCACTCAGCCGTTTACCGACCAGAAACCAGGTACATCTGGATTGCGAAAGAAGGTTTCTGTCTTTCAAAAGCCTAATTATTTGGAAAACTTTGTTCAGTCTATCTTCGATAGTCTACAAGGATATCAAGGTCAAACCCTGGTTTTGGGTGGCGATGGTCGTTACTACAATCGTCAGGCAATTCAAACCATCCTCAAAATGGCAGCCGCAAATGGTTTTGGTCAAGTGATGGTCGGTCAGGGGGGTATTCTTTCCACTCCGGCTACCTCTGCCATTATTCGGAAGTATAACACCTTCGGTGGTATCATTCTCTCTGCCAGCCACAATCCCGGCGGGCCGGACGGCGATTTTGGTGTAAAGTATAACGTTGAAAATGGCGGACCCGCACCGGAAAAAGTAACAGAAGCTATCTATGCTCGTACTAAAGAGATTGATAGCTATAAAATTTTGGAAGCTTCTGATGTAAATTTAGATACGTTAGGAGAAACGAAATTAGGCGACATGGTGGTTCAAATCATTGATTCTGTAGCAGATTATACAGAATTAATGCAGTCACTGTTTGACTTTGACCGCATTCGCTCTTTTGTAACTAGCGGGCAATTCCGTTTGTGTGTGGACTCAATGCACGCCGTCACGGGTCCCTATGCACGCAAAATTTTTGAGGGGGATTTGGGGGCACCCCAAGGAACTGTCATGAATGGCAAGCCTTTGGAGGATTTTGGCCAGGGGCATCCCGATCCCAACTTAGTCTATGCCCATGACTTAGTGGAAATCCTGTTTGGAGAAAACGCTCCTGACTTTGGTGCCGCTTCTGATGGGGATGGCGATCGCAATATGATTTTAGGTCGCCGATTCTTTGTAACTCCTAGCGATAGTCTAGCAATATTAGCCGCAAATGCTCAATTGGTTCCCGGCTATAAATCGGGTCTGGCTGGCATTGCCCGTTCTATGCCTACAAGTCAAGCACCAGATAAGGTAGCACAACATCTTGGCATAGACTGTTATGAAACTCCCACAGGTTGGAAATTCTTTGGCAATTTACTGGACGCAGGTCGAGCAACTCTCTGTGGCGAAGAAAGCTTTGGCACTGGTTCCAACCATATCCGGGAAAAAGATGGTCTTTGGGCAGTTTTGTTCTGGCTCAATATTTTGGCAGCCCGCCAACAGTCAGTTGAGGAGATTGTTAAGGAACACTGGCGAATTTACGGTCGCAATTACTACTCCCGCCATGATTATGAAGAAGTTGATAGCGATCGCGCTAACACCCTGATAACAAATCTGCGTTCCAGTGTAGCAGACCTCAAAGGAAAACGATTTGGTTCCTATGAGGTGGAATACGGTGATGACTTCAGCTACACCGATCCGGTTGATGGCAGCGTCAGCCAAAAGCAGGGTGTTCGCATTGGCTTTACAGATGGTTCGCGGATTGTCTTCCGCCTTTCTGGAACGGGTACCCAGGGTGCGACAGTCAGAGTTTATCTGGAAAGCTACGAAACAAACCTAGCAAAGCAGAACCTCGATCCACAAGAAGCTTTGGCAGACCTCATTGCTATCGCAGATGAGATTGCTCAAATTCGCACTTTGACAGGAATGGATAAGCCAACTGTTATTACCTGATAACTTGGTAGCCATTTGTCCTCAGTCATTTGCCCTTTGTGTTTAGCAAATTTGACGCTCCCACGGCTTAAAGCTGTGGGATTCTGCTGGTGATGCATCCTATGAGACAATTAAAAAATATATTGCTAATCAAAAAACAAGATAAACTGCACCGTCCATGTGCAACGCATTCATCCCATGCATAAAAGACTGATGTGTCCCACCTACAGGTGTACATAGAAGTTGTTGAGAAATTACTGTGAGTTAGCGTAGAATCCTAAATGATTGCCTACAGGACGCTCTCGCATCGGAACTCTAGTGTGAATGGGAGCATTTAATACTTTTGGTTCATCATTTGTTGCCATCACCAGTGTTGTTGAACCGCCCCCGTCTAAGTTGAGTGCTGTGTAAGCACCCAAATCTAAGGTCGCCTTTGTTAACTCCGCGATTGTCAAACCGTCACTGTAAAGCGGTTGTTTTCCATCAACTGCGATTAACCAAAGTTTTGTACCTTCGCGATTAACAGCAGCTGCAACACGCGGATAAGGTTTATCGCTAACTAAATTGGAAATAGCTGACCGACCGTCGTATACCAAAACTTGATTACCTGCAACGCCTTGGGTTGTGCCTTTAGGACAGCTTTCACTTTTAAAAATTTGGGCGCGATTTGTGGCTGAAATGCACAATACAGGCCAGTTTTTTTCCGGTGGAGAATAACGAAAGCCATTGGAAATTGCTTCACCTATGGGATAGGATGGATCTCCGCTGTGAGGATGATAATCCCAAGGGCTCTTTTCATAGAAATGATGAAAGTGGCTGGCGTTGATTGCCAACTGGAGCTTAGACTTCTTGACAAACTCTGATGTTGTTTGAGCGGTAGTTTCGCGGCTATCTCCTGGGTTGGTGTTGGGAGTTACAAGCGCTTTTATTCCTGGTGTTGTTAAGTCAATTGTGACGATATGCATCATCACTGGACGTGGTGTAGACAGAGAAATACGTTTATAGGTAATTCCATTAAACAGAACTTTTTCCAAATTTGTTTGGGGTGGACGTTGGAAACACAACCACCCATAGAATGTGACTGGCAGTAGTAGGATACCTGCCCCTGCAAGTAATAAGCGTCGTAAGTAAAGTTGGTATTTATGACGCATTGAATTAGGGGGGCATATTGCCCGCCCTCCGATAGTACTGATTACTTCAATAAAGCCTTTTTAGGAACTGGCTCAGTTCCACCCGACATCATTGGGTTTGTTTGGTTACCGTCTGCCATTGCAGGGCGAACAGCGTCATATACCTCAGGATATTTTGCTTGTAGTTGGGCATCGTTCAGTTTATCATCAAGTACTTTACCGTCTATAGAGCTAACTGTATATGCAAGACCATTTGGGGTGTTGGTGATGGTAATCTTGCGATCGCGCATAACAAAAGTCGTTAATGGGGGATTATCAGAAGCCCATGTTGCAGTAGTAAAGAATACACTTAGCGCCAGGATGAGGAGAGGAGCTACTGGCAATTTACGCATGATCTTTCCTCAAAACAACTAGCATTAATGTAGCCGCATATTGAGTCATTTTGCAATTTTTTTTTAGGTAATATTAATGACCAGTGAAAAAAAAACAGATGTAATCGTCATTGGTAGCGGGATTGGCGGATTAAGCTGTGGGGCAGTCCTAGCAAGATATGGCTTTGATGTACTAGTTTGCGAAAGCCACTCAATACCCGGAGGAGCAGCACACAGTTTTGAACGCAACGGATACAAATTTGATTCCGGACCTTCTCTGTACTCTGGCTTATCTTACAGCCCCTCACCCAATCCCCTCAGACAAGTCTTGGACGCAATTGGTGAGAACTTAGATTTTGTAACCTACGATACGTGGGGATGTTGCCTGCCAGAAGGAGATTTTGACACCTCGGTAGGAGCCAACCAATTTTGTGAAGTACTCATGCGTCTGCGCGGTGCTGAGGCTGTAGCTGAATGGCGGGAGTTGCAGCGAGTTATGGAACCACTAGCAGCAGCAGCAACCGCAATGTCACCAGCTGCCCTGCGCTTTGATTTGGGTGCGATTCTAACTGTGGGTTCATTTGCTCCATCTTTATTCCAGCACCTTGCAACTATCCCCAAGCTAACAGGTTCATTTAGCCCGGTAATGGACGGTGTTATCAAAGACCCCTTCACCCGCAACTGGCTGGACATGCTTTGTTTTCTCCTTTCCGGGCTACCAGCAAATGGAACCAGTGCAGCAGAAGTGGCATTTATGTTTGCAGATTGGTACAAACCCGGTGTAATGCTTGACTACCCAGTAGGTGGCAGTGGTGCCCTGGTGGAAGCACTTGTACGGGGACTGAAACGACTGGGGGGTGAGTTAATGTTAAACGCTCATGTTGAGCAAATTCTCGTAGAAAACAATCGGGCGGTGGGCGTGCGATTGCGCGATGGCAAAAAGATAATGGCAAATCGGGCAGTCGTGTCAAATACCTCAGTGTGGGATACACTCAAGCTGCTTCCAGAAGGGACATTACCAAAAAAGTTTCGGGAACAACGAGGCAACACACCTGAGTGCGACAGTTTCATGCACCTTCATTTGGGGATTGACGCAAAGGGATTGCGCCCAGACCTTGCCTGTCACTACATCGTAGTCAATAATTGGGACATCGGCGTTACTGCCCCTCAAAACGTAGTACTGGTATCAATTCCGTCAGTTTTAGACCCATCCCTAGCACCACCAGGAAAGCACGTTATTCATGCTTATACTCCCGGTAATGAACCCTATGCCTTATGGCAGGGGATGGATAGAAAAAGTGCGGAATATGCAAAAGCAAAACAGGTGCGTGCAGAAGTCATGTGGCAAGCCTTGGAACGCATTATCCCAGATATTCGCTCCCGTTGCGATGTCACACTCGTCGGTACGCCCATAACCCACGAACGTTACCTGCGGCGTCATAGAGGTTCCTATGGTCCGGCAATTCCAGCAGGAAAAGGTTTCTTTCCCGGATCGAGTACACCTCTTGCAGGGTTGCTGTGCTGTGGAGACTCAACCTTTCCCGGTATTGGTTTACCCGCAGTTGCTGCTAGTGGGATGATTGCTGCAAATACTCTTGCCCCAGTACAAAAGCATTTAGATATGCTCAAAGATATTGGTTGTTTTGCATCAATTTAATTTTGTCCTTTGTCATCTGTCATTGGTCATTTGTAAGGGAGAATTTGCTTTTTAAGTCAGCGGGAATAAACAGAACTTGGGTTGTAAGGACGTAAGCCCTGCGGACAAGCTTCGCCAACGCGCAGCATACCGACGCAGGAGACCTAGGGTCGTTCGCCCCTACAATTTGCCTAAAACCTTTACCAATGACTAATGACTAATGACAAAGGACATTTATCTAACTTTAATTAGTTGAAGAAATAACTAACTGACTAAGACGTTTTAAAATCCGCAGAACATCGTATAATTCATTGTCGGGATTTCGGAGTTCAAAAACTTTAGAGGTAGCATACTGTAGGGTTTCTCTTTTAACTAATTTCAGAAATGTAAAACTGCCTCCTGTCGTAATCATGCCAAAACTTGGCTTTTCCGGGTAAGGGTTAGCTAACATATAAGTTAAAATTTGAGCTAGTCCAGCTTCTATAGAAAAAGCTACCTGTTTGGATTCAACCACCATCACCCAAAATTGCTCTTTCAAAACCAAAGCATCCAAGCTACCCTTGATAACAATATCTTCATCTACTGCGGGCTGGTGCAGCACTGACCTATATTGCTGGAATAGCCCCTAGCCCTCAAGGGTCAGCGATTCTTGTTCCTCAAAACTCCCCGATAAAAACAGTGGCTGAGTTAAAAGGGAAAAAAGTTGCTTTTCAAAAAGGTTCAAGCGCTCATTATATGCTGTTGCAACTTATAGAACAAGCTAAATTGCAATACAGCGATATTGAACCCGTGTATTTACCACCTGCTGATGCTCGTGCTGCCTTTGTCAAGGGTAGTATAGACGCCTGGTCTATTTGGGACCCTTTTTATGCAGCTGCTGAAAGAAACGCCAATGCTCGTGTCCTAATCGATGGATCAAATGTTAACAAACAAGGCGGCTATTATTTGGCTAGCCGCAAGTTTGCTGATGAAAACCAAGAAACAATAAGGGCAATTTTAGAGGAAATTCAACAATTAGAGGAATGGTCTGATAAGAATCGGGATGCTGTAGCAGAAACCCTTTCACCTGTATTGGGCATTGATTTGGATACAATGAAAAAAGCAACTAACAGAAAACGCTTTGGTGTTGTACCCATTACTGAAGAACTGATTGCTACACAACAAAAAGTTGCCGATACATTCTACAACTTGAAACTGATTCCGAAGAAAATTGACGTGAAAGAGGCTATGTTAAAACCAGAACAATACGCTGCTTTGTCACCAAAAGTATAATTTCCACTAACAGCTTTGCCCAATCACGTTAATTTCCACCAAGTAATTTATGACGAATCCCACTGAACTATTAAACCAACGCTACGGTGTTAGCACTGCCAATGCAAATACTCCTTGGAACGATAGCATAGCCAATCTGCTTTCTCACCGTTCAATTCGTGCTTATCTTCCTGACCCTTTACCACCCGGTACCCTGGAAATTTTAGTTGCAGCTGCTCAATCCGCGTCTAGTTCTTCCAATCTCCAAACATGGAGTGTAGTAGCAGTAGAAGATGCACAGCGTAAGGAAAAGTTATCTCAACTGGCTGGCAATCAAGCCCACATTCGGCAGTGTCCTTTATTTCTGGTGTGGTTAGCAGATTTGGCTCGTCTGACTCACATTGCTGAAAGTCGTGGGTTCCCGCATGAGGGTTTGGATTATTTAGAAATGTTCGTGATGGCAGCAATAGACGCTGCATTGGCAGCACAAAATGCAACAGTAGCAGTTGAATCCCTCGGCTTGGGAACAGTTTATATTGGAGCATTGCGGAATCACCCGGAAGAAGTCGCAGAGGTACTGAATTTGCCCCCCCACGTCTTTGCTGTGTTTGGATTGTGCGTAGGCTATCCAAATCCTGCTCAAGCTGCCGCAATTAAGCCACGATTGCCTCAGTCTGCTGTGTTGCATAGGGAAACTTATCAACTTGCAAAACAAGATGAGGCTATTTCTCAGTATAATGAGGTAATGAAAGCTTTTTACACCTCCCAAAAGATGGATATTCCTGGTGATTGGGCAGAACATTCTGTAAAGCGAGTTGCTTTTGCTGAGTCGTTATCGGGTCGCCATCGTCTACGTGAAGCTTTGAAAAGTTTGGGCTTTGAGCTGCGTTAACAATGGAGAATGGTTAGTGGTGAGTGGTTATTGGTTGTTGGTTAGTGGTTATTGGTTAAAAATGACTAACTACTAACCACTAACTACTAACTACCAACCACTAACAGCCCCCATCGATCGCAAAAACATCAGCTCGTATATCAAAATGGATTTACAACTGAGTGGCAAAATTGCTTTAGTGACAGCAGCAAGCAAAGGTTTGGGTAAAGCGACAGCACGGCAATTTGCTCGTGAGGGTGCAAAGGTTGCTATTTGTGCCCGCAGCGAGTTGGTTGAAAAAGCTGCAGCTGAAATTGAAAACGAAACGGGTGCAGAAGTATTGGCAATACGTGCAGACGTAACTCAACCAGAAGATGTGGAACGGTTAATTCATACCACGGTAGAAAAATTTGGTGGTTTGGATATCCTCGTCACTAATACAGGTGGTCCCCCTTCTGGCAGTTTTGATGATGTGAATCTCGCCGAATGGGAAACCTCGGTTAATTCTATTTTGTTAAGTGCGGTTCGGCTGATTCAGCTTGCATTACCCCATCTACGTCAATCCTATAGCCCAGCTATTCTTACCATCACTTCATCTTCAACTAAACAACCAGTTCAAAATTTGATTTTGTCTAATTCTATTCGGTTGTCTGTGATTGGTTTGACGAAAAGTTTAAGTCGGGAACTGGGTATGGATAGGATTCGCGTTAATAGTATATTGCCTGGTTGGACTTATACAGAGCGAGTTGAAGAACTGATAGCAGCCCGCACTGCCAGGAATGGGAAATCTCCAGCGGAAGAAATTGCAAATATCACTTCTGATGTGCCTTTAGGTCGTATGGGTAAACCGGAGGAGTTTGCTAACGTTGCTGTTTTCCTCTGTTCGCCTGCAGCATCCTTTGTGAATGGGGTAATGCTGCCGGTAGATGGGGGGCTTTGTCAGGCGGTGCTTTAGCCCACGCCAGCTATATTACCTATAAAAAACCGCCAAGACGCCAAGACCGCCAAGTAGGGTGGGCACTGCCCACCTAGAACGCTGGTACAGTAGTCAAGCAGGGAAGCAAAACACAAATTTTCTCTCTACTGCAATCCTTGATATTTCGTGAATGTAGAGACGAGCCATGGCGCGTCTCTACAAAGAAGCCGCGTATTTTATGGATTTAATGCGGCTTTTTGACCCGTATATTACTCAGCCTAATAAGATACCTGCTTCTAACTTCAATTCCTCAAAAAGGATCGCCTATTTGCTGCTAAGATTTTTCAAAGGTTTAGGCCAATCTTCCATGCGTCGAGACTCGATATTTTTTGACACTCTCCGCCCTAAAGTTATATCTTATTAGTCATAAAGCGATCGCACTATTAGTAGGATAAATTCCCAACTACAAAGCCAAACTGTATTGAAGGGATGATGATATTTCGCATAGCTAGTTGAGATAAGCGTTATCAACAAGAAATTGCAGGTAAAACAACGAGTTTTTTACAACGTCGTAACTGATAAGGCGTCTTCACGGAAGATGTGGACTCTTCAACTCATGTTTCCATCCGGAGAGACAAACCGCCAATGTGTAGCTGATAATAGTTTGCGCTATCATAATAGTAAAGTACCACCATGCCAGTTATTGTTATTGCAGAAAAACAGAAAACTGACACAGGATTTGAGGCAACTCTTAAGTTTGAGGGCAATGAGTACGCTATCGCAATAACTGAGCCATTCACGAACAAACAAGAAAAAGAACTGGAGTGGTATTTTGAAGAGTGGATAAGGTTTCCCTTGAGTGACACCACCATTGCTCAGAGAGCCTCCGTCAGTATCAAAACATACGGCGAACAGCTATTTAACCAAATTTTTGCCGATAAAGAAGCTTACAGCGAATATCGGGAACTGCGGCGTAATTTAAGTCAGTTACAAATTGAAATAGTTAGTAGAACCCCAGAATTTCATGCCTTGCATTGGGAAGCGATGCGCGATCCAAACTTACCGCGTCCCTTGGCGGTAGACTGCATAATGGTACGGAAATCTGTCCAACCCACACCGACATCCGCCTACGTGCAACCATCCCCAACGATTAACTTGTTGGTGGTAACAGCACGCCCCAATGAAGAAAATGATGTTGGTTATCGTACCATCTCCCGCCCGTTGCTAGAGTTGATTGACAGTTGTCAGTTACGAGTGAACGTGGAGATACTCCGCCCTGGTACCTATGAAGCTTTATCTAAACATCTCGAAGAAAAAGGCGCGGGATTTTATCACGTGATTCATTTTGACTGTCATTTTGATAGTCTTGAGGAGCACCAAATTTCTCTAACAAAATCTCATCTAAACAAGCGTCAATGTCCCCATCGTGTTGTTCCAGCTGAGTCAACGCTTGCTGTGCAGGTGCATCATTTAGCAAAAGTTCTCGATATTGCTCGATTTCAGTGGTAGATAATTGAGCCATCCTAAACCTTTAGTTATTTCATTGAGAAATTATAAAACATAATACATGACTGGGTGGTAATTCTACTCAAATTCCAACCCCCTGAAGTCCTAAAATGCGGTATTTAATGCAATTTCGATGCGAATTTGATGCGGATAATTAGTATTTTCTTTCAATAGCATCACGTAATAGACAGTTCGTCAGCAAGTTGAATCCCTCTCTTTAGACCAATTGGAAAATTTGGGAGAAGCGTTGCTTGATTTTACGAGTATGGCTGATTTAGATGCTTGGTTGTCAGGGTTGGGTGATAATTCTTAATAAGTGTTTGGCAGCACCGCGATAAGATGGATTCCATAGTTCTTGAGCAAAAACACGCATCTTTGCAGTCACCTTCGGGTAAAATTCTACTTTCCAATCCTCACCTCTAAATAAAATCGTATTTTTTCATATGACCTCTTGACTCTCCAGCGCACTGGAGCATTCATGATGAAATTAGTTGCGATCGCTGCTAGTTAGAGTCAGGAGGCGTCTTATGGAGAATGCGACACTTAAACTGCGGGGCATGAGTTGTGCCTCATGTGCCAGAAGCGTGGAAAAAGCTATTAGTACTGTTGCCGGAGTGAATGAATGCATCGTAAATTTTGGGGCAGAACAGGCTACAGTAGAATACGACCCCAAAGAAACAAATTTAGAAGTTATCCAAAATGCAGTCGTTGAGGCAGGTTTCTCTGCTTATCCCCTCCAGCCACAGAATATCATGGCGGGAGAAGATGATGTAGAAAAACGTGCGCGATCGCAAGAAATCCAAGTCTTGACCCGTAAAGTGATTGTATCGGGAATTTTCAGTGCAGTGCTTGCGATCGGGTCAATACCAATGATGACAGGGCTGGAGATGCCATTTATTCCCACCGTGCTGCACAACCCCTGGTTGCAGTTGATTTTGACGTCTCCGATACTGTTTTGGTGCGGTGCATCGTTTTATATAAATGCTTGGAAAGCGTTTAAGCGCCACGCCGCCACAATGGACACACTGGTTGCTTTAGGCACAACCACTGCATATATATACTCCCTCTTTCCCACCTTCTTTCCTGGTTGGTTTACGGCACAAGGTTTGAAACCCGATGTCTATTATGAAGCCGCCGCAGTCATTGTGACGCTAATTTTACTGGGAAAACTATTAGAAAATCGCGCCAAAAGCCAAACAGGAGAAGCTATTCGGAAGTTGATTGGTTTGCAAGCCAAGACAGCACGTTTAATTCGCAACGGGCGCGAAGTCGATGTACCACTTGAGGAAGTGCAAATTGGGGATGTCATATTAGTTCGCCCAGGTGAGAAAATACCCGTGGATGGTGAGGTCATTGAAGGCACATCCACTATCGATCAAGCGATGGTCACCGGCGAAAGCATACCCGTCAAAAAACAACCGGGCGATGAAGTGATTGGAGCTACTATTAATAAAACCGGAAGTTTCAAGTTCCGGGCAACGCGAGTTGGGAAAGATACTGTACTGGCGCAGATTGTCCAGTTAGTGCAGCAGGCGCAAGGTTCCAAAGCCCCAATTCAAAGACTTGCAGACCAAGTGACTGGATGGTTTGTACCCGTGGTCATTGCCATTGCACTGCTGGCGTTCATCATTTGGTTTAATATTATGGGTAACCTAACCCTCGCGCTCATAACAACGGTTGGAGTACTCATTATTGCCTGTCCCTGTGCCTTGGGTTTGGCAACTCCCACATCTGTCATGGTTGGAACTGGTAAAGGTGCAGAAAACGGCATTTTGATTAAGAGTGCAGAAAGTTTGGAACTCGCACACAAAATTCAAACCATAGTTCTGGACAAAACTGGAACTATTACCCAAGGTCAACCAACTGTTACAGATTTTATCACCGTCAATGGCACAGCTAATGGTAATGAAATGAAGCTGTTGCAACTTGCTGCAACCGTGGAAAACAATTCCGAACATCCTCTTGCAGAAGCGGTTGTCAGATATGCCAAATCTCAAGAAGTCAATTTAGCGTCGGTGAAAGATTTTGAGGCGATCGCAGGTAGTGGTGTACGGGGTATAGTATCTAACCATCTCATACAAATCGGTACACAACGCTGGATGGAAGAATTGGGGATTCACACGCAAGGTTTGGAACAGGATAAAGAACGATTGGAATATTTGGGCAAAACTGCAGTTTGGATTGCGGTTGACGGACAAATGCAAGGATTGATGGGTATTTCAGATGCTATTAAGCCCACTTCCACCCAAGCTGTGAAAGCACTGCAAAAACTTGGCTTAGAAGTTGTTATGCTGACGGGGGACAATCGCCGTACAGCAGAATCGATTGCTCGTGAGGTTGGTATTAAACGGGTTTTGGCTGAAGTCCTTCCCGACCAAAAAGCTGCTGCAGTACAAGCACTGCAAAAAGAAGGTAAAACTGTCGCTATGGTGGGTGATGGCATCAATGATGCACCTGCTCTAGCTCAAGCTGATGTGGGAATAGCGATTGGTACTGGGACAGATGTGGCAATTGCAGCCAGTGACATTACGCTGATTTCTGGAGATCTACTCTTAATCGTGACTGCAATTCAACTCAGCCGCGCTACGATTCGCAATATCCGTCAAAATCTATTCTTTGCTTTCATCTATAACGTAGCCGGAATCCCCATCGCAGCCGGTATTCTGTTCCCCATCTTCGGCTGGTTACTTAACCCTTTTTTCAAATTGGTATTAGATATTTTTCTATCAGCGAAATTCTATAACATTGCTGTTGGGATTAATCCTAATCTCATAGTCGCCAAAAAAGTCTTGTCCTAAAAGACCGAGACTTGCGTCTGAACCTCCGATGGCTACGGGTACATCAGTCACCTTCACCCCACCTGCTTCCATGGAATCAACAAAACCAACGAAAAATTCTGTTTGTTTACCCCCGTAGTATCACCGGTTTTTTCAGGAATATGCCGCAGATTACACAAAAAACTAATAGATTTGAACTGTAATAAATAAAAAAAATAAAAATAACTCTATCGTAAGATAGATTTTTATGCTAAATTATCAAAATAGCGCTGTAAATAAGTTAGGCACGGCATTCTTGTGCCGTGCCCTCACTTCTCACACATCACTCCGTCCGATGAAGGCGTTTCTAAACCATCATAGAATCGCGATCGCTATAGGTAGAGCATCTTATCACCGAATGACACCGTTCTAGCAAAATTGTTCCACAAAAAAATATCTAGTACCTAATTCTTGGATCTACATAGGCATTCAAGATATCGATCGCAATGCTGGCAAACACGACAATTGCAGCAAAAAACACGAGAACTCCCTGCACGGTGGGATAATCCCTTAAGGAGATTGCTTCATATAATTTACCTGCCAATCCAGGCCAAGAAAATGTTACCTCAGTCAGAATAGCGCCACCTAATAGAGATGCAAAGGTCAATCCCAAAACTGTAATGACTGGAATGAGAGCATTTCTTAAGGCATGGGAAACTAAAATTTTTCTTTCAGGTATCCCTCTTGCCCTGGCTGCTTCTACGTAATCTGCTTGCAAGGTCTGCTTTAAATTGACTCGCACAATCCGCTCGAAAATACCACTTAGCAAAACTCCTAAAGTAATACTGGGAAGGGCAAGATAATGTAAAGCAGCAAAGAATTGCTCTAAGTTTGCGGTTAATAGACTATCAATAGTATACAGACCAGTAATAGGTGTTGGAGTTGGCAAGTTGGCGGGGAAACGAGTTCCAAATGGAAACCACCCTAACTGTACTGCAAAAATCAATTGCAGAACCATCCCAGCCCAAAACATGGGTAGCGAGTAAGTAATAATACCGAACAATCGGCCCCCAGCATCTAAGGCTGTGCCGGGACGAGAAGCGGAAAGAATACCAATTCCAATTCCGACTATCAGGGCAACTACTATACTACAAACTGCTAATTCCACAGTTGCAGGGAAATATTGTCCAATGACTTCCCAGACAGATTGTCCGCGACTTGTCAGGGAAGTTCCCAAATCCAAGCGCAGCAATTGTCCCATGTAGTTTAAGTACTGTAACCATATGGGCAGGTCTAAACCTAATTCTTTTCGCAATGTTTCTTTAGCATTTTCCGGCGCACGTCCACCAAGAATTGCGTCTACTACGTCTCCTGGTGTTGCTCTCAGTAAGAGAAACACGACTGTTGTTACTGCCCACAGCATCAGCGGTGCTAGGAGCAGACGGGCAATAATGTAATACTGTAATGCTTTAGATCTAGACATAGTTAGTCATTTGTCAAAAGTCCTTTGTCCTTTGTCCTTTGTCATTTTCAACAGATCGGGACAAAGAACGAAGGACTATGGACTATTTTGTAATTGTTTTGTAAACTAAATTTTGGGTGGGGTCAAGTTGTACGCCGTTGACTCCTTTGCGGGCAAATGCGTAATCCTTGGTTTGCCATAAGGGAACGTAAGGGACATCAGTGACTACCTGTGCCTGTATGTCTGCAAGAACTTTTTTACGGGCTTCCGGATTTTGTTCTTTGCGTTGCAATTCAATCAACTTGTTCATTTTTTCACTGTAGTAAAAAGACCCTTGGGTTTGGCTCCCTCCTTGTTCGCATCCAGCTGCATCCGATCCTTTGGGGCATTGTAAAAAAGGCTGAATGTAGTTATCTGCGTCTAAAAAGTCTGGATACCAGTCAAGCAATGCTGCAGGATACAGCCCTTTGGAGATAGATTTAAAGAAGGTAGCTGATTCTACAGTGTTAATCTGGAACTGCAGCAATCCCTCCATCTTTTCGTCAGCATAACCTTTAAGAATCTCTGCTGTTAAACTGCGAGTGGGAGAACTGGAAGGATACCAAATTTGTACTTGTAACGGATTTTGTGCATTGAAGCCAGCTGCTGTTAGCAATTGTTTGGCTTTTTCTATGTTGCCATCACCGTATTTTTCTTTGAATAACGGTTGAGAAACGTCAAATGTTGTGGGCACCATGCTGTAAAGCGGTTCGGCTTGGTTAAACAAAACTCGCTCGTTGATGACCGGACGGTCAATGACTAATGCGATCGCCTGTCTGACTTCTGGTTTATCCAAAGGTTTTTGATTCCGATTTAACACCAGATAGCTGACGACACTACCTTGGGCGGTAATTGCTTGCCAGTCTCCTTTTTTAGCACTGTCTTCCAAACTGCGAATTTGGTCTGGTTCTAATGACAGGTAGGCAACATCTACCGCACCAGTACGGAAGGAATTAAACAAGTTAGCCGGACTGGTGAGAATTTGTAAATTAATGCCTTGGTTGAGTGGCTTTTCTCCCCAATATTTATCAAATACATCAAATCGTATGGAATCTGTACCATATTGTGCTAGTTTATAAGGCCCAGTACCAACAAATATATTCGGCTGAAATTTGCCGTTACCTATTTCGTAAGATTTTGGTGAAAGCGGGCATACTCCCGGAAATGCAAGCAGCGATGGAAAGGCTGCAAATGGTTGTTTCAGCTTTATAGTTAACTCATAATCTCCTGTGGCTTGTACTGTGTCTACTACATCCGCTAGTAAAAATGATGGTTTACCCCCATTTTTGATAAAGCGTTCTATAGTAAACGCCATTGCCTTTGCGTCAAACTGCGTGCCATCATGAAATAAGACGCCCTGACGCAGGGGAATCGTATATGTCAATCCATCTTGGCTGACTTTAGGTAAGGCAGTCGCAAGCTGGGGTTTGATTTGGGTCGTTCCTGGTTCGTAGTAGTAGAGGCGATCGCTCATGTTATATATCAATCCAATTGATGACAATTCGTAAGCATCAGATGGATCGAGGGTACGGGGTTTTTGAGTCGTACCAACAGTAATGCGCCCTTCTCGGCTAGCAGTATTTCCGGACCCTGATGAATTGGTTGTCACAGAACCCCTAGCGCAACTCACAACTAGAAGTAAACATACACAAAACAACGAAACAAATTTAGCTATTCGACTCCACTGTCTTGTGGAGAAGGAAAACCAGGTCATAACATTGGTCTTTTTAAACTCAGTGGTTTGCTATTTTACTACACATTTAGCAAAATGCCCCATATGTGTAAAATGATGTCTATAGGCGATCGCTGGAACGGAAATGACTTGGAACGGCGATCGTGATGGATGACTGGTGAGCTACTCTAAATTGTAGATTCACTGGCAAACGACAGTTAAATACCCAATCAAGAGATATTTATTATGAAAGCTTCTCTTTTAAAGAAAAAGACGCTTTTTCTCCAAGAAAAAATCAAAATATACTTAAAGTTTAGCAACCAATGGTTTTCAGATACACCAGAAAGATCTCTTTTAGAAGCCTACCAAGCCGCTCAAGTCATAAAAAATATTGAGACAGAACATTTTTCAGGAAACAAAATTTCCCCAGAATCAGGAAATTACTCTGAAAGTGTCATGTCTTATTGGCAAGTACAACTAGAAAAAACCTTGATTCTTATTAAATTAAGATTAATAGAATTTCAGTTAAGCAATTCCTTCCTAAACAGATTTCAAGCAGAACATTTAGAAAAACTACAGTTTATAGATGAAGTAATAGATAAGTATAGGCAGAAAGATAACAAGCAGGAAAAAATCATTTTTGAGGATATGACATCTAGTTCCCAAGCATTACCAGTTAATCCTAAGAAAGTAAGCCAGGAATTAGATATACCCCGTAAAAATGATACAAATGTTGAATCTGCCTTTAATAAAACAGGCTTATTTCCCAGGTCGATCGGCAGGACATTTAATAGAATTCAAGCAGATTTTTCTCCACAGGCAGAAGAAAATTTTGTCAGCAATTTCCGAAATTCTCAAAATAGGACAAGAATCGCGGTCAAATTTTTACTGATGTTAGTCATTGTCCCAATGTTAACTCAGCATTTTTCTCAACCGTTGATAAATATTATTGTTGAAAAAATGAGAAGTGAATCTCCAAATACAATTTTCCTCAATCATGAAATGGAAGAAGAAGCTTTCAGAGAATTAAGGTCTTATGAAAAAAGACTTCAATTTGAAAAATTTATTTTCCAAGCACCAGAGATTGCTCCAGAGGTTATTGAGGAAAAAGTAAAACATAGGGCTAACGAAATCGCTAAAGAATTTCAGGAGAAAAGTAATAATGCCATTAGCAATATTTTTGCTGATTTATTATCACTTATATCTTTTGCTTTAGTCATTGTCACAAGCAAAAGGGAAATTGTAGTTGTCAAAGCTTTCATGGATGATATCATTTATGGCTTAAGTGACAGTGCTAAAGCTTTTTTGATTATTTTATTCACAGATACATTTGTAGGTTTCCACTCACCTCATGGATGGGAAGTTATTTTAGATAGCTTGGCAGAACATTTAGGTCTTCCAGCAAATCAAAGCTTTATCTCTCTATTCATTGCCACCTTTCCCGTGATTTTAGACACTATATTTAAGTACTGGATATTTCGATATCTGAGTCGGCTGTCGCCTTCAGCACTGGCTACTTTGAAAGAGATAAACGAATGAACTACCGCTTGGCATTCTATTAGCGCCGAACTTCAAATCCTCGCAGCCCTTCCGGTTCCTCGTATTTTACATCCACATCTTTGACCATAGCTGCAGGTGGACCTTCATGGCACCAGCGAATCATCTGGTTTATAATTTCCTGGCTACCTTCAAATACTGCTTCTACTCGACCATCAGAAAGATTCCGCACCCAACCTGTTAATCCCAGTTGGCTGGCAGTTTCTACAGTGGTGTAGCGATAGCCCACTCCTTGAACTCTCCCAGAAATGAATACATGGACGCGGATTTGTTTTGACTGTGGTGTGGTATTCTGCATTAACTGGTTAAGTTTTGACTATTTCCAGCATACTCTGTTTATTATCCAATATCTGACTCTTAATTCCAAGTTAATGTTAGGGATACAGCACCGATTAAATTGCTATGCCTATGCTTAACCTGCCTTCACTTACAACAGAAACCATTTGGGCAATCCTCAATGAGGAAATTGATGATGCCACAGTTAACCAGTTAGTATGGCACTGTTTGGGATACCGCTATGACTCTTCAACAGGACAGTGGAACAACACGTTAGTTGCTCCTGAATGGCGGGATGAGTATCCAGAACCACCCAATTTTATCGAAAACCGTCCTCCAACAGTCAAGCTGACTCGTTCCATTCCTCCAGAGAACAAACAACTCTTGAAAGAAAAACTTGGCTTTAAAGGTTATAAAATCGGGGAATTTGGACCTCGGCAGACTCGCAGGGCAACGGCTGCAAACTGGTTATTAAGTTATATGCAGCAGCAGTCCAAATAGATAGTGGTTAGTGGTTAGTTGTGTTCCTACTGTCTACTAACTGCTAACTTTTATCCATCTGCACTTTTCGAGCGATATTTATATAAAAATGTTTTATCTTAATTGTATATCTAAATCAATCCTTGGATAGGCGTAAAACTTATTTAATTAATTCTTAGGGACGATTGGCAAACTCATTTGATAATCAGACAATATCAATGGTGTTTGTAACCAAATAAACATAACTTTTAGATTACCGATAGCTAAGTATTAATTACTGTTAGGTCATTAATTCTTTAGTCATCTGTGATGATATTGGTCGTGTTTATTTTACCTGTAAACTGGATTTTAATTCGACTAACTTAATATGGCTAAGCCAATTGAATTTAACTTATTTGCACCTTACAATCAAGGTGCTGCTCTCATTGGTTCTTTTTCTAATTGGGAGCCAATTCCAATGCAAAAGGGTGATGACGGTTATTTCCGCACAACTGTTGAATTAGAGGATGGCGTATATAAATATAAGTTTCGCGTTCAATCAAAATCTTGGTTTTTTGAGCCCGACCAATGGGTAGATGTAACCGATCCCTATGCAACTAACATTGATGAATGGGGCGGCTATGATAATGGCATTCTGCGAATTAAAGATGGAGAACGTATTGTTGATACTTATGTTTGGCAACACGACGATAAACCTTTGCCAGCAGACCATGAATTAGTGATTTATGAATTGCACATTGCTGACTTTTCTGGTGGTGAACATGACCCTTATGCAAGGGGAAAGTACAAGCACGTTATTGAAAAGTTAGATTACCTGTGCGAACTGGGAATTAATGCTATTGAATTAATGCCCATCAAAGAATACCCTGGTAGTTATAGTTGGGGCTATAACCCGCGTTATTTCTTTGCTACAGAGTCTAGCTATGGCACTACAGAGGGGTTAAAAAATTTGATTGATGAGTGCCATGCTAGAGGCATTCGTGTCATCATGGATGGTATTTACAACCATTCAGAAGCATCCTCTCCCCTCACGCAAATCGACCACGATTATTGGTATCACCATTCTCCCCGCGACCCCGACAATAGCTGGGGACCTGAATTTAATTACGAAAACTATGAGAAATTGTTACCCTCTGTCAAAACGAGGATGAGCGTAAAGAGTTTCTGCAAGAGATACTCAAGGCAATTAATACCCATAACCATAGATTGCGGGTGGTACTTTCTCTACGTTCTGACTTTGAACGCCAACTTAAAGATGCAGGCTTACAGTTTGTTCCTACAGTTCTGAAAGTTGGAAACACTGTACTGAAAAATCCTTGGCAAAGCGGACGATTTATTGTATCGGCAATGACACGAGCCGAACTGCGCCAAGCCATTGAGAAACCAGCAGAAACACGGGTGATGTATTTTCAGCCCCACGAATTAGTAGAACAATTGATTGATGAAGTGGCGGATATGCCGGGAGCATTGCCTCTGCTGTCTTTTGCCTTGAGCGAACTTTATCTCAAGTATTTAAAGCGACAACGAGATGCACAAAATAGAGGTATGACGATTGAGCGATCGCTCACTCAAGAAGATTATGAAGATTTGGGAGGAGTAATTCAATCACTGACTCAAAGGGCTGATGAAGAATATGAGGTGCTTGTAAAAGAGAACCCAGCTTATGCCCCGATTATCCAACCTGTGATGCTGCGGATGGTTGCTCTGGGTGGAGGTGAATTAGCCCGCAGGCGAGTCCCCCTATCGGAACTGGAATATCCGCAACAGAAAAACTATTTAGTGAAAGAAGTCATTGAGCGCTTTACAAATGCCCGCCTAGTGGTCAAAGGAGAAGATGCTCAAGGGAATCCTTATGTAGAACCAGCCCATGATGCTTTAGTGCGGGGATGGCAAAGACTGCTGGCGTGGAAGCTTGAGCATGAGGAGAGTTTAATCCTGCAACGGCGTTTGACTCCGTCTGCAATGGAGTGGAAAATTGTTAAAAGCAGACAACAAGCATCTAGTTCTCAAACTAAGATTGATTGGTTGGATCGCACAGTCTACGGCGTCAAAAACTTGTTTAACATTGCCCCGTTAGTTCGCTCGTGGCGACAATCGCACCATCAGCAAGAGCGAGCCAGAGAGAACCCGGTAAAGTTTTTGTGGAATAGCAATCCCTATCTTGATGTATTGAATGAGCAACTCAAGTCCAGTGACAACTGGTTTAATCAGGTCGAAGCTGAGTTTGTCCAGCAAAGTGTTTTACAAAAACGCAGGAATTCAGCTTTGCGTTGGCGCATTACCTTTGGTGTCATGTTAGGGTTAAGTGGGCTCACGCTTCTAGCTCTGATTGGTCAAAGGCAAGCACTTGAAGAAGAAATGGTTGCCGCTCGACAATCTTCAGAAACATACATGCAATCAAATCAGCCAGTTCTAGATGCGTTAGTTAGTAGTTTACAAGCAGGTAAATTACTCGATCATTGGTTATTGCAAGTAGCCAAACCAACCGAACAGCAGCAAATTCAAGTTACCCGGACTCTGCGAAAAGCATTTTACACAGTACGTGAAGACAGTCATTTGGTTGTCAATAAAGGTAAGATTGCAAGTGTATTTTGGAAGAAAGGTCAGTTATTGCTTGTAACATTAGAAAATAACGGTACTGTCCGGATTTTGGAAAGACACAAAGGACAGCCAGCTGAAGTAAAAGGATTGCCCAACTCAGTGACAAAAGTTGCTTTTAGTCGAGATGGCAGTCGAGTAGCGATCGCTCGTAAGGATGGGATAATTCTCTTGTGGGATTGGAGAAAGGAACCATCACCGAGGGAATTGAAAGCACACGAAGCTGAGGTAACAAATGTTGTCTGGAGTCCAGATGGCAGTCGCTTTGCGAGTCTGACAGCTTCGGGAATTGCCCGTATCTGGGACAGCTTTGGTAACAAGTTGCAGGAATTTAACAAACCCCAAACTCAAGTTGTGGCTGTTGGTTTTGACTTAAATAATCAATTTCTACGACTCACAATTGGTCGAGGCAATCGTATTGTCTGCTTGTGGGATTCAACGGGACGAGAGTTAGGAAAATATACTGCTCCCACTACAATTAAAAAGGCAATAGTGAGTGCTGATGGCAAGCGAATAGCCATTACTTATACATCTGAACAAAACGGTGTTTCGAGTTGGTTGTGGAACTGGCAAGAGAAAAAACTATATCCTTTAGGGAACGATGTTCTTGTCAGTTTTAGCCTTGATGGCAAACTCTTAGCAACAACAGGGTTTGATGATGGGACTGTCAGGTTAAGAAATTGGGTTGGCGAACAGGAAGGGCAAGAATTTCAAGGGCATCAAAGCCAAATTACCAGTATCAATTTTCGGTCTGATGGCGAATTGCTAGCGACTGGAAGTAATGACGGTAAAGTTAAATTATGGAACGTGCCGCCTCCACAGTTAAGCTTATCCCAACAACTTCCTATCAAAGTGACAAGTGCTAGCTTTAACTCAAACGGCACACAAGTAGCAACCCTGGGAACCGATGGGAAAATTCGCATTGTAGACGTGTCAGGTAAGCCACTGAAAGAATTTTCAGGTGAATACGACCCGAAAGGCAAGTTAAGCTGGAGCCCGAATGACTTGCAATTGGCGGTTGTGGATAACGGTAAAATCCTCTTTTTGGATGCATCTTCGGGTCAACGGGCGGGTGAATTACCAGGACAATACGAAGGTGTTACTCATCTGCGCTTTAGCCCCGATAGCCAGAAATTAGCGCTGATGGAAAAAAATCGGATTGTTCGCACCTTTAATTTGTCCAACAATACAAAGGAAACACCATTTACGTGGCGTGAAAACATTCCCCTCAGCACTGTGGTTTGGCGACAAGATGGCAATCAAGTGAAGCTATTTGTGGCTGTGGTTGAAGAAAATAAGAATTCAAGAGATAAGAGTATCCGTATGTGGGATATAAAAACCAGCCAACAAATTGCTACTTCATTCTATAAATATTTGCGTGATTTCAAGAGCATTCATTTTAATAATGACGGGACTTTAGCAGCAGTTGCTAAAAGCGATGGAACTGTTAGCATTTGGTATATGGAAGGAGATAAAATGGGAGAATTGAAAGTAAATACATCTAGTCTTCAAAGTGTCAGTTTCAGTCCCAAGGGAAATATGTTGGCAGTCATTGCTGAGGATGGAACAATGACGTTGTGGCAGCTTGGAGACTTAAATAAACTGATGATAATGGGGTGCAGGCGCTTGCATGACTATCTTGAAAACAACTCCAAGGTGAATGAGGGTATTAGCGAAGCCGTTCCTGAAAGCCAGGAGGCTCGCCATCTTTGTAGTGGTATCGGTACTGGGAAATCAGACTAAAAATCTCTATCTTTCCCTGGAGAACGAGAAGACGTTCCTCTTATAGAACGAGGAGACGAGTTGTCAGTTTCATCAGATTCTACTTTTTCTGTTTCAGGAGGCGTGACTGTTTCCTGAGATTCAGAGTTGTCTTCTTCTAAGGGTTTAGTCTCGTCATGGGTATTACTTGTTACCTGTTTGTCCGTTGTTTTTTTAGGCGTTGTAGTCTGGTAATGTTTTTATGAACTCACCGCTGGCTAAATCCCAAAACTTTACTGTTGTGCCATCACTTCCTGTTGCTAGTGTTTGCCCATCTGGGCTGAGAGCAATAGAGAGTACCCAATTGATGTGGATTGGTAGGACTCGCAGGCATTTTCCTACGTTCACATCCCAAAGTCTCACAGTTTTGTCGTCGCCGCCAGTGACCAAAGTTTGTCCATTGGAACTGAAAGTCGTAAAAATGACGCGATCGCTATGCCCTAATAAAGTTTGCAAGCATTGCCCGGTGCGGACATTCCACAACTTTATTGTTTGGTCATTGCTACCACTGGCTAAAATTTGCCCATCTGGACTAAAAGCCAGGGATTGCACCCAACTTGTATGACCTTGCAGAGTTTTTAAGCATTGCCCGGTGTGAACATTCCACAACCTTACCGTTCGATCGTTGCTACCACTGGCTAAAATTTGCCCGTTTGGACTAAAAGCAAGCGATCGCACCCAAGCAGTATGACCATTGCAAGTTATAATTTGGTTCATGTTTGCCACTTCCCACAACCAAATCTCATTATCAAGATTGGTTACCAGTAGTTTCCCGTCTGGGCTGAAAGTTGCTGATAGAACACCTCCTAAGGTTCTCCTCAAAGCTGCCTTGCTCAAATCGGCGTTGGTAAAATTAACTCGATGCAAAGTCATGCCTTGTAGATAGGCTTGCCAAACTGTTAAGTTAGAAAAATCATAGCCACTCAGGTCAATCTGAAGCTGCCAGAGTAAATTGAGAATATTACCGCCTGCATATCCTGGTTTTCGAGGAGTCAACGACTTCAGCTTTGATAAAAGTTGATTCAAACAGTTTTGCACATTTTCTTGAGTGCCAAAGAGGTTGAGTAATTTATCTGCAAGGGGTTTGAGCAGCAGTTGAATTTGTGCATTGATTGCGTAATTTTTGGCTTGAGCTTTGATTAATGCACAGCTATCAAATAGTGCTATTTCAACCGTTTGAATTTCTTGGCAAATGTTTTCGATAAAGCGATCGCTAACATACTCCATCACCACTGGTTGTTGAGTAAAATTCCCAGAATTCTTCTCAATCAGCGAGCGTAACTGTAGAGATTCTAGAGTTTCTAATAAATTTTTGAGTGAAACAGCAGGAATAATATCCTTTTGTAATTCTGCCAACGATAGCCATTCTCGATTAATTGTCAGCCAGTACATGACCTGTCGTTCTAAAGCTGACAAACGGTAGAACTGTTGGTCAAGCAAATCCGAAATATCTCCAAAAACAATGGTACCTTGTTGTAGAAACTCAGCAACATTGCCGTCAAATAACTCATGAATAGTAGTTGCGACAATTTTCAACGCTAAAGGATTACCTGCATAAAACTTCACCAGCGATTGACATTCGTCTTCTGATACAGAAAAGCCTTTTTCTGTAAAAATTTTTTCACCTTGTACCTTTGTTAAACCAGGCAATCTCAGCGAACGAATTGGAGAGTTAGCCCCTTCTTTAATACTAATTCCTCTGGGCTTTTCCCGGCTCGTCAACACTAAACAACTCTGATGGTTAGTTTCTCCCAAGCATCTTACGAGCTGTCCATATCCTTCGTATCCTTGCCGATATCCTCCTGCACGTTCGTCACTTGATAAAATTGATTCTAAATTGTCTAAGACCAACAAACAACGCTTTGCACGAAGATATTCTATTAAACAGGAGATTTTACTGTCCAAGTTCTCTGGTAAACTTGTTGCTTGTTGAGCGGACAAAAAGCGAATGAGTTCGCTCACCAGCTCGTGAATTGGTGGTGCATTCCGCAGACTTCGCCAAATTAAGTACTCAAATTCGGTTTGCAGAAGTTGCGCTAATTTCACAGACAAAGCAGTTTTACCAATTCCACCCATGCCCACTAAAGTCACCAGTCGGCAACAGTCGTTAACAATCCATTGCTGTAACGTGGCGATTTCTTCAGTACGCCCGTAGAAAACTGAGACATCAATCGCCTCTCCCCAGTCTTGACAGGTTTTAGCGGTTCCGAAGCCAGTATTGTTATCTTTGTCTGCGGTCTGGGATGGAACTTCAAAATCTAAATCGGCAACTTCTCGCCAGTCTAGTGCCAATTTCCGACAAAGTTCTTCAAACGTGAGATGGTCAACTGGTTTACCTGTAAGAAAGTTACTGACTGTAGCTAAAGCCAGCCCTATGTCCTCAGCCAAAGCTCTTTGGCTGGGAAAGCCATTACGCTTGACAGCTAGTTTTACTTTCCCAACGTACTCCTGACAAACCCTGAGCGACCTTGGCATAGTTCATTTTATGACGCCATTATCGATTCTAGCAGTAACACACTAAACGTCAGTCACAACTCAGAAACAACTCAGTCATCCTCAGGCGATAAGTCAGTAAGCGGTGGAGTTTGATGAATATATCAGGTTCAAACAAGCACGCACCTGATGTTTAACAACTAAGCAATAACTTTATTAAATATTAGGATATCAAATGACCAACATTTTAGTTATTGATGCTGAAACCCAAACCCACAATGCTTTAATGAAATGCTTGGAAATCGGAGGATTTGAGGTACTTGGGATAGAGAATGGTCTTGTTCGCGTTCAGCTAGTACAGCAGAAACAGCCAATCGCTGAAAAAACTAAAAAATCAAATACTCTAGGAACGTCCATATTTCCTTCTATTCCTCGACTGCGTGAGGTTTTCGAGTTTATTGAATTGAATTATCATCAACCTATTAGTTTAAAAGAAGTAGCTCAAGCAGTTGGTTATTCCTCAGCTTACTTAACAGATTTAGTACGACGTCTTACTGGAAAACCCGTCAATGATTGGATTATTGAGCGTCGAATAGCCCAAGCGTGCAAGTTACTATTGTCAACTAACAACTCTGTTAATCAGATTGCTTTACAAGTGGGCTATCAAAATCTCAATCATTTCTACTGTCAGTTTCGCAATTACCATAGCACTACCCCCCATGCTTGGAGAGAAGCACAACGCTGTCAACTGGTTCAAAATAAAGTACAGGGTTCTGCATAAGCGTTCCCTTACTGCTGTACCTTGCTTTTTCTACAAAAGACATTCTTCTAGGTAATAGAAACATACCTAAAAATAATTTAGAAGAGTTTTTGCTAATACCTAAAAATAATTAATTAGCAGGTTCCTTTGTAAAGGTTACTATTTTGATTAAGAAGCGATCGCGCATATATAGGAATCCAGTTTGATTATTGAAAAAATCTAAGTATTTGTAGGGTGGGCACTGCCCACCAAATCTAAGTTGTGGTGGGCTTGGTGGTTAACCGCAACTTTGGCTGTGGTTCATCACGGGAACACGCACCACAAGCGCTTTCCAAATGGGGTATTCAAGCAGTCGTAGGTGAAAGCTTTAGTGAAATCTTTTTTGGTAACTGCGTTGCCATAGGAATTCCCTGTGTCACCGTTGATACTGCGATCGCCAAACAACTGCAAGATTTGCTTGCTGCCAATTCTCAAGCACCTCTATGGTTGAATTTGGAAACTTTGCAGGTTCAGTGCGGTGACTATTCTGCTTCTATTTCAATGAGTGAAAGTACCAGAAATATGTTTCTTTCCGGTACTTGGGATGCTTGCGGTCAGTTAGTGGCTAATAGTGACAAAGTTCGAGCAACAGCAGCGAAACTGCCCTATATCCACTGGCGCACCCCCATACAAAATGTAGAGACGCGCTACGGCGCGTCTTTACCAACGTAATTTTTTACACATTAACCTTAACTGAATTGTATTGTTAACCCCTCCCTAGCCCTCCTCTTATAAAGATACAGGTGGCGAATAGGGGGTTACCCTCTCATTTGCACTACAGACCTTATGTAGAGACGCGCCATGGCGCGTCTCTAGGTTGTGCGTCTCTAGGTTGTGCGTCTCTAGGTTGTGCGTCTCTAGGTTGTGCGTCTCTAGGTTGTGCGTCTCTACATTGTGTTGCCGATGGGGATTTTGGTGTTATCTGAACCGTATTGTTTTATAAGGGGAGACTAAGGGGGTAAATTAAAACTTCAAAGTTCGTGATTGACCATCATCTTGAAATTGCTGCTCACCCACACCAACAAGTTCGACAACAACTTCACGGGATGGTGGTACCCATTCTCCCTGTCGCTCTCCAACTTCTACGATTGTGTATTCTGCATTCGCAAGTACACGGTAAGTCGTTGTTGCAAAAGCCCCCTTCTGAAACTCAAATGTATGTCCGTCGTCTTCGTAAAGAGTAAATTCACCAGCTCCATGCCAAATACGCAACCGCAATTGATTTAGGGGATGTTCGTCTACGTATTGCATCACAGGTTGCATGGGTATAATTGTTCCAGCACGAACATAAAGGGGCATTCTTTCGAGTGGTGCATGAGCAAGGACGTGAACCGGACCCGAGTGGCTTTCTCCCGTCCACCAGTCATACCAAGTTCCTTCCGGTAAATAAACAGCTCGATGCTCGATTCCAGGACGGTAAATGGGTGCAGCCATGAGGTTTGGACCAAGGAAAACTTGGTCGTGGATTGTGTAAGTTTTGGGATCGTTGGGGTAATGGTAAAGCAAGGGTCTTAAAATGGGAGCACCTGTGGTTGCGGCTTCCCAAAAGAGGGTATAAAAATATGGGAGTAACTGGTAACGCAGATTTATGTATTCCTTACAGATTTTCTCTGTACGCTCTCCAAACACCCACGGTTCATGACGTGCTGTACTCATAGCGGAGTGACCGCGCATCAGAGGGTAGAGCATCCCTACCTGCATCCACCGAGCAAACAATTCTGATGTCGCATTACCAGCAAACCCACCAATATCACAACCTACAAAGGCTACGCCAGAAAGCCCCATATTGCACAGCATTGGTAGGGACATTTCCAAGTGATCCCACAGCGATTGATTATCGCCCATCCACACCGATGACCATCTTTGCACCCCTGCAAAACCAGAGCGAGTCAGCACAAAAGACCGTTCGTTGGGACGTAACCTTTGCAAACCCTCTGCACTCGCTTTTGCCATTGACAAACCGTACAGGTTATGCAATTCGCTATGAGTCGCCTTATTTGGGGACAAGGACGTCATTTCTTCCCCGTCTCCACCCTGGGGTGCATCTAGAGGAAACCAAATTTTATTTCCCCCATCGCCAAAGGGGCGATCGTCTATGGCAGGTTCATTCATATCATTCCATATTCCTGCTACGCCCACATCAGTTAAGCTTTTGTGTAAGTCTCCCCACCACTGACGGACGTTAGAACGTAAAAAGTCAGGAAACACGGATTTTTCAGGCCAGACATAGCCGTGGAATAATCGACCATTAGCTTGACGTACAAAATAGTCATGTTCTATGCCTTGGTCAAAAACATGATAATTGGCTTCTGGTTCGTATTTAACTCCTGGGTCTACGATTGTTACTGTTTTAAAGCCAGCATCTGCTAGGTCACCAATCAGTTTGCCAGGGTCGGGAAAACGTTTCGGGCTCCAGGTAAACACGCGATAACCCCGCATATAATCAATATCAAGGTGGATGACATCGCAGGGAATTTGACGCGATCGAAATTCTCTGGCTAGTTCGCGCACTACAGTTTCTGACTCGTAACTCCAACGACATTGGTGATAGCCAAGCGACCATTTTGGCGGGAGTGGCATTCTACCTGTTAACTGGGTATAGGTGCGAAGAATTTCTGCGGGTTCCGGACCATATATAATATAGTAGTCCAATTCGCCGCCACGAGTTTCCATTTTCCAGACACCCGGTTGCTCTGCGCCGATGTCGAACTGGCTCCAAAAAGTTGTGTTGAAGAAAATACCATAGCCAACTTCGGGACGCAAGGCAATGAAAAACGGGATTGCCTGGTACATTTCATCGGTTTGGGTACTGTAATCTAGGGCATCCACCGTCCAGTTGGTTTTGACTTCGCTCAATTTGTCAAGTAAGCCTGTACGTTCCCCAAAGCCGTAGAAATGCTCGTCGGCTTCTATCTGTTTCCACGCGGCGACTGCACCCAAACGCCAGCCCATGTTTTGTTGTGCATCTTGGGCAAAGGGACGACCCGCTTTATCAAAGCAGGTGATGTGGCAGTTTTGCCGGTGTATGCTCACACGTATTTGCTCTGTTTCAATTTCTACTGTTGTGTCGGTTTCCCGTACCTGGAAGGGTGTGACTTCCCATTCTGTATCGTCCTGTGTCACTGCCCAAGGACGGCGAGGCATAAATTCACCGTTTGGTGACATTCTCACGCGAATTAAGTTGGATGCCAGTATACTAATATTAACACGGGTGCCACCGCACTTAAGGTGAATTTCGCGATCGCTGTTTTGTACAGTTTGCACCGTGCCAATAGTAGTCCAAGGTTGGTCAGTTGTGGGAAGCTTTCCAAAGTATTGCGGCATTCACCCTCCAATGCAGTTGTGTATCTGACAACAATTGCAACTGTAGTACAGCGAACAATTGGTATAACCCTACTGATGGAGGAATTTTCTCAGGTAAAAAACCCAAAAAGACAACCGGGCTTAGCCCCCAATGTTCCTGGCATCTAAAAACTTAAGCTGGTAGTATAAACAATCTATCTGCGGTAAATTCACGCCTGCAGCTTGTGCCATGCGTAAAGGATTGCCCAAAATTGCCTCGACTTCCAGTGGACGGCATTCATCATAGTCGATTTTCATACTCGTGCGATAAGGTGTCATCTTTACCGTATAGTCAAGCATTGTTTGAACAAAGCTATCGAGAATAACTCGCCCGCAACTTCTAGCCCCCTCTAGCACTTCATACATCAACTGTTCTACTAACTTACGGGTGTGAAGGTTTGCCATTAATTCTGCTGTTGTGGCGTTAAGAATAACAGAAAGCCCATTGTATGGGATATTCCATACTAGTTTTTTCCAACGCGCTTGCAGCAAATCTTCAGCAAATTCAATCCGGATACCAGCAGTTTCAAAATCCTCACCAATTTGCCGCATCCGTTGTGTGATCCCAGTTGGTTGATAGCCAGAAGCATACTCGCCTAGGGTTATTTGCCCGTAATCCAAGTGATGGATATGTCCCGGTCCTACTTTATTTGAACACAGAAAGCACAGTCCACCCATAGCGCGATCGCTGCCAACAATTTGGGCAACTTCTTCTTCCACACCCAGCCCATTCTGTAACACCAGCACAACGCCATTATCTTTTATAACAGGTGGTAACAACTTTGGTAGTAAATGGTTTTGCGTTGTCTTGAGTGAAACAATCACGACATCACAAGGCGGTATCTTTTCGACATCATTATACGCGTTGACTTGGGGTAGGGTGAAGTTCCCATCTATAGATTCTATGACTAAACCATGTTTTTTGACATGTTCGCAGTCGCTTTTCAACAAAAAGTGGACGTTTTGACCTGATTTTTGAAGTTTGGCTCCGTAAAAGCCCCCTAATGCGCCAGTTCCTAGAATGGCGTATGTAAGCTCGGACATGAAGTTCAGTAAGGATGTTTGCTGCAATAATTTTATAACCACTATCCACTTAGTTTAAAATCTTTATCTGTTGGGGTAATGGAAAAAGAAATGCCTGATATTGTTGATATTGCAGTTAGTGCGGATTCTTTCAAAACTCTCGTAACCGCCGTACAAGTTGCGGGGTTAGTAGAAACGTTAAAAAGTCCTGGTCCTTTCACTGTTTTTGCACCAAATGACGATGCTTTCAGTAAATTACCACCAGGAACCATACAAACCCTCGTGCAGAATACCCCTCAGCTAGCACGAATTTTGAAATACCATGTTGTTTCTGGAAAACTGATGAAGGCTGATTTGGCAAAATTGGGTACTGTGACATCTGTTGAGGGTTCAGTCATTCCCATTAATTGTTCTGATGGATTTGAAGTTAAAAATGCTACAGTATTGGCTGCTGATATTGAAGCCGATAATGGAGTGATTCACGTTATCGATACTGTCATCTTAATGGGTTAATGAAGAGCTAAAAGCCTCCCTTAAGCGCGGAAACCGTGTGGCTTTAGCCCGCAGACGCCAGTTGCTCTACTTGGCTTCCAAAAAACAGAGTTTTACCAGATATCATTGATAAAAGTTTGGGAATGATAAATTTATACAATCCCAAACTTTGACCATGAATTTGAAACTAACTGCAATTAGCGTTCTTGCTCTTGCTGCTGTACCTTTAGCCGAACCAGCCGTCGCTCAACAACTTAAGACCTCTCAGTACAAAGCAGGAGAATTGATGATTACTCTAGGTAGCGATGACTCCTATGAAGAATGTGACAGTCAAAATTACTGCTTCACACTTTATGGTTCGCAATCTATGAGTGATAGAAGATACAACAAAAAGCAGTGGAAGAATGGTGAATACACTTACGCGGTGTTCTGGCGCGAGGGTAAAGGGGACAATATGCGTTTGAATATTCTTAAAGGCGATCGCCGCATTTACACTAGCGAACTTATCCCTGTAGCTGAATTGAAGAGAGTGATTTCCTGTAATGTCACGGGCATCTATACAGGACAACTTCCAGTACGCTTTTCCCCTAGAGGCAAATCAAAGGCAGGCTTAAATAACGGAAACACCGTTCGTGCCATCCAGAAACAGAACAATTGGATGTATGTGGAAGTAGAGCAGGGCTCAAATCCTGGAGTCAAGGGAGTGCGGGGGTGGGTGAATTCAGACTATTTAACCTGCACCAAGAGTTTTTAACATACCCGTTTTGGGTTTATGTATGATTATATCATGTCCGGGTAATCACTTACAAACAATACCCCACCCCAGCCCTCCTGATAAAGGTTCGGGAATTGGATCTGCAGACTTCCCCCTTGATAAGGGGGAACCACTGCGAAGAACGCGGGTTTCGGTGACTTGTAGCCAGTGGCGTGGATGAAGGGGGGTAAAGTTCTTATTGTTAACTTATGTTAACTAAATCGTTATTTTGTTAAACTTATGCGCTAGTCTCTACTCGCTTATTTTATAAATATGTTAAAGATCCTAATATCCAGGCTAACATTATCCCAGGAAATTGATGCTTGATTTAAACAGCTTAGCTGAATTTTCCCGTACCAACTGCGTAAGTATTTGTGCATTTTTAGTGCCGGCGAATTTAGTGACCACAATTCTAACGATGATCTTCACTGCTCTTCATCGCCCATCTCATCAAATATATCAAACTGCTGGAATTGCCAGCTTTTTCGCCTTCACTATGGTACTGCATGTATATACCTGGTTTGCTGTTGGCGTAGTCATGGCACCCACCTATATCTTGTTATTGCTAGCACTTACTTGTTTAGTAGCTAATATAGGGTCTCTTCTCTTCCAAAGACGCTTGACTACAACTTCTCAGCTTCAAGCCTAAAGACTCAGAATTGAGCCAAAAAAGGGCAGACTTCTAGGCTGCCCAAGAGAAATTTTAGAATTTAATTCTTTTTCTTACAGTTTAGTAGCGTCTAGAGTAACCACCACCACTATTGTTTCCACGTCTACCACCACCACCGTAGGAAGAACCTCTGTCTTCCCGTGGCTTAGCCTTGTTAACCTTCAAACTACGACCCATCCACTCAGCCCCATCTAGGGATTCAATCGCTGCTGTTTCTTCTGCGTCTGTTCCCATATCTACAAAGGCAAAGCCTCTTACACGGCCTGTTTCCCGATCTACGGGCAATTGGACTCTCTTAACTGTTCCATACTCTGAAAAAACGTGTCTAATATCGTTCTCCTGAACTTCGTAGGATAGGTTACCAACGTAAATTGACATAAAACATCTCCTGAATCAATTGGCGTAGTGAGATTAGATTCGGAGATACGCTTGTACATATCATGAGAAACAAACTGCAAAACCGAATATAAATCCTGTGAATTAAGGATAACACAACTTGCTACGCAATATTGTCAACTTTTAAGAAAATTGTAAAAATTAATAAAAATTAGGTAAATTTGCTACATATGGCTGTAATAGTAAGTCCGGTTAATTAGTTATTATTAAACAATAATCGCAAAAACCGGAAAACCCTCTCCCCATCTCCCCCTCTCCCCTCCAAACACAAAGCTTGGGCGCAGACTTGCAACTCATCGTTATCCCATTCACCTTTTTGCCCGCGTTTGTACTCCACTGGATACCATTCACCGTTTTCTGATTCGATTAAATCGGCTTTACCGATAAGTTTGTACCTTTCCGATTTCAGCCAGATTGCCCGAACTTGCCAAGTTTCTTCACGTTGCCCTTCCCCCAGTGTGTGAACCCGTTCGTGCAAACTAGTGCCTTCAATAGTGTACTGGTTATCAATGAATTCACTTGCACAAAACATCCTCCAGCAACGATGCGGACAGTAGCTATATTGGTTTAATGCTGCAATCGGAACGTATTCTTCTGTTTCATTCATAGTTTTTGCTAATTGTTAATGGTTAATGGCTAATAGTGATGAGCTATCAGCCATTAGCTATTAGCCGTTAGCAATTTTTAATCGCCGTGTCATCCCCATTCCCATTGTTGTTTTTCTTCCCAGCCCTGCATATAGGGCAAAGTCAGCAAGGGCGTTCATTTGTTTGATGGCAATGGGTTCAACTTCTCCTAGAATCCGATAGTTAATTTCGCCAATGCAACCAATGAACTTGCTGTCATAGTTGTTCACAATTTCGGTGTTAATGTTGACAAAGCTGGGATAGATTGACTCAATGGCGGCTTGCTTAAACTCTATTCCACTGTATTTGTTCCAGCGACTGAGAAGACTGTTGAAGACACATTCTCTCACGGGCAAAACCGCATCGTATGCACCTTGGCGGAAGGCTACAGGTGTAGCAAAACTGAAACAGATGGTGCGATCGCGATCGCTGGCTTGCTCGTACAATTGAGCATATGTACAAACATTTGCCCAAGGCTGTGTTGGTTGGGGAGTTCCCAATATACTGGTAATGTGCAAATCAGCAGACCCCAAATGCCAGGGGTGTTTGGGATTGAGATTGAGCCAAAGTGGGGTGAGTTTCCCAAAGAGTGTATCGTCTAGGAGAGAAATCCGCCACCAACACGGCGTACCTGGAGGAATTGGACGTTCGTGGGAAAAAAGTAAAGTGTGGTGTTTGTCTTGGTGGATTTTGCGATCGCTTTTCTTCAGAATTGGGTATCCTGGACGATGGTTCTTCTCACCCGTCTGGAGGCGATCGTATTGTACTTGCAAGGGAGAAAGAGTGAAGGCTTTGTCTGCGTTGGCTGAGTGTAGGTAATCTCCTAAATCGCGATCGACAGAACTGATAAGAGTCAGGAATAGGGCGTGGTAGTGTCTCCCAGTTAGGAATTCAGGGTAGATGGGAGACTGGGGGACAATGTTGAGGACAAGACTGTGGGGCATAAACCAATTTGGATTTGAAATTGTTGGGTGGACATTGCCCACCATTATGCTTCAACCTTTAAATGTGAGACATCAACCAATTTGGATTTTAGATTGTAGGGTGGGCATTGCCCACCATTATGCTTCAACCTTTAAAGTGATACTGCATTCTTGCGGGATGGCTATCTTCATACCTCTAACGAATCACTATAAGCTGTAATTTGCTGTACATAGAGTCGATACTGTTCCAAAGCCTTTGGAATAGCCAAAAATACTATTCTGCTGTTTATGTCTTTGTACCGATGAACTAAAATGTTCCGCATTCCAACTGATTGTGCCAGTTCATCTGCCAAATTTTGAGTGATGATGCCTTTTTTCCCAGCTTCACTAAAAGAATCAAAGTTTGCGATCGGACTAATCTGATATAAATGCAGTAACAAATACTTATTAATATCTGTTGCTGCTTCTACCATAAGTTGTATGAGTCTTTCAACAATTAATTGCTGGTTAAAATCACCCAAATACTCCTCAAGGCTAATCGCTTTAAACCCTTCTAAATTGTTGCAGTATTTTACAATTAACAGAAGTTTGACTAAAACGATTTCCCAGTCAATGTTACTCATAACCCCCACTTTTGCAATGCCATTTCGATAAGTTGTCGTTGCTGTTGGCGAAATTTCTTCATTTCTGACTCTGGTCTTAATGAAGTGAGTCGAAAATATTCAAACCCACCTGGCTCTTTCTCATAAAGAAGAATACCGTCACGAGCAGCAAAATGGGCGATTAACCAGGAGCAATTATTAAGCTCTAATACATCAATTTTATCGGGATTTATTCCAAAACTTTCCCCAAGAATGAGAGGAACTCCAAACCACCCCCAGTTATTATCTTGAATATGTGTCTCTCGCTCCTCTTCATTGTAAAGTGCAGCAAAATCCCAGTCACTTTGAGCATGGATTTTACCAGTAGCTCTAGAACCAAACAAAACTAACATTTTGAGATAAGGAATTCTTTCAGGAATTTGTTGGGCAAGTTCCCTAAGTTCTTCAATTGTTGGTGTATTCATTGCAGTTTAAGGAAGTATTGAGTAACACAAGATTGAGTAAAAAATGTATCGTATTATACTTGTAACGCCGACAAAGTGAAGGCTTTGTCCGCGTTAGATGTGTGTAGGTAAACTCCTAAATTGCGATCGACAGAACTGATAAGAGTCAGGAATAGAGCGTGGTAGTGTTTCCCAATCAGCGATTTCGGGTAGATGGGCACTGGGAGATAAGGTTATGAACAAGATTGTGGGGCATAATTGAGAGTTATTAAGCAATAAAGGGTTCGTCATCTGGAAGACGCAATTGTTTACCTCTCATTGCCATTGTTAAGATTCCTGCAATTCCTGGCAAAAATTTGTATTCTTTTTGGGCATTGCTACACTGAATGACAATCGGATATGAAACAATTCCTTCTCTTTGCATTTGGATAATAATATACTGATTCTCTTTTTCAGAGACAATCACTCCTGGTATCAAATATTTTTCCAGTGCTTTAATCAAAGGTGTAGGTCGTATTGCTCCTCCCACTCCTATGCGTCGTTCAATACGACAATTTTTGAAAGCAGTCAGTTTATTAAGTTCTGTATTGACAAATTCTTGCCAAGTATCAGGATAACTCAAACGAAAAACTAAGTCATATTTATCCTTTGCACGATCGGTCACTTCTATAAATTCTTCATTCAAAACAAATTCATAGTGACGTAAAAGATGGATAGGGTCAAGGACTGTTTCTTCAGATTCATCTAAAAGATAACCGTGTGGATCGCGAATGGGAAGACTTTCAAACAAACTATTTCTGAAAGAGAATAATGGTGCATAGCTGGTACTGAAGATTTCAGCAAACTCTTTTAAATCTTTTGCAGCTTCCTCATCTTGCTTGAAGAGCGATTCATAGTTATCTAAAGTCACGCGACCTGCTTGTAGGTCATCCCAATCTTCAGGGTACTTAGCTTTAATGTAATTTCTTACAAAAGCTTGACCACCAGGAGTATACCTCCATTTGTTTTGGACATCTTTAAGCGAAGCTTTACTAATGTTCTCGGCACCTCGTAAAACTTTCATTCTAAAACGACAATCATCCCAAGTACGATTTCCTCCTAAAGTTGATTTTATTGTTTCAAAAAGTTGTGGAATTAATTCTGCACCTGCTATCCCTTGTAATGCTTCTTCAAGTTCTAACAGTGGACGAGCAATTTCTAAAAATGCTTCAGAACGCCAGTATACTAGTAGAAAAGGCTTTTCCAGACAAGGAAGATTCTTAAGTGTTTGTTCGAGTGCATTCCGTCCTCCAGATATATCAAGCGAGGGTAAACCCTGTTCCCAAGCTATAGCAGGTAAATAAGCTATGGCTTCAGAATCAATATCAGTCTCAGACTTACCTAAAACACGTCCAACTCTACCAATTCTTTGCCAAAATGCAGCACAGTTCTTTGCTGAAAAAATTAGCCAATCTAGATTTTGACGTGTTGGTGCAGGGTTTCTTTCAAAGTTAAACCCTACATCTACAGTGCTAGTGGCTAAAATAATTTGGCACTGCATTGCCCGTTGTCTATCTTTTAAAGGTGCAGGACCAGTGATACGTCCAATGCAATCGGTCAGTCCGTGCTTATCTAATAACTCTTTCAGACGATTAATGTTCTCTAGAGAGTCAAGAATAACTGCACCGTTTTCCTTTGGTTTTTCTCGAAAACGTTGAACGACTTCAGATGCTAACTCAGCTAACCACTCATCTCTATCGGGTTGCGGTCTTAATTCTAGATTAACTGCTGTTTGCGATGGTAACAGATTACCGTTACCAGTTTTTTCGTCCACTCTGGCTATCTTCACACCCTGCTTTTCCAAACTTTGTAGAGCTAATTCACACGCTGGTTCGGGTGTAGCAGTAAGTAAGACAATTCGTCTTCCATCCTTGAAAAAATTAAAGATATGGGAATAGGCGAGATAAAACAGTAATCCTACTAGTTGCTTGGCATCATAAAGATGAAATTCATCAAAAATGACCGTGCTAAACTTAGTGTAAAAACTGCTAGCGATATTACCTCTGTCATGTGAATTGTAAGCGAAGAAGGTGGCATAGTAAAAAATATCAGGATTTGTCACCAATATAATTGGTCTATTTGCACCAACCTCTGGAAATATAGTTGCTGGATTTCGCAAAACGTTATACAGCTTTTCTCCAGGTCGCTTACCGACTTTATCATCTGACCACGCTCTAATTTCTTTTGCCGAAGCAGATTTTACTACATGAGGTAAATTAGCGTCTTTAACAAACTTTTCAGCAGCTTCACGTTGCTGCTTTATCAAGGCATTAGTTGGGGCAATATAGACAGCACTTTTTGTCGAATTGTGTAATAAAACTGTGAAACCCGCTTTGGTTTTACCTGTACCTGTGGGTGCTAAATCGAGAACTATATCAGCATTGAGAGATTTTTCAAAAACATCAACTTGATGTTGAAGTGCATTCTTGATAAATGAAATCTCTTCAGGTGGTGATGCACAAGCGAAAATACTGCGAGGTTCAAGCTTAGTAACCAATCTTTGATTAGTCATTACTTATAGCTCCACAACAAAATTGTAAACCTGATGGAACAATTATTTCTCCTACCTGCCAAGCAGCACCGCGAAAATGAAGGTTTTTAAGTATTGGTGCTGGAGGCATAGAAATTAAATCAAAAGACAAAATTTCTATTTGTGGTGCCAAATCTGCAACATTCAAGTAAGCTCTAGTTTGATACTGTCCATGTGGTAATGGAATGACATTAAATTGCTCTAGAACATTAACTTTTACTTTGCTGGCAAACTTACCAATACGAATGTAGTCTGGTAATTCGCGATCGCCAAAGACTACTGTTTGAAATTTATTACCCCGTTCAATCATCCTCAGCCGTCCTGTTTGAGGAAAATTACTCGGTCTAAAGGAATTGGGTTTTTTTCCTTGACGTTGCAATGGCAAATCCTCTCGTGCAGTAGCGACTCGGTTATTAGTCATTGCGTACCAATAAGCATCAGACAGCGCATTAAAACGCTCAAATCGGAAAGTCACTCGACCATTAGTAGGTGAAGCAGGTAATATGTAAAATTCTTGTGCGATCGCTTCAAAATCTTCTTTGTAAGTAGGTCGTCCTGTAGCCTGTCCTTGGAGACGATAGGGCGAATAAACCAAACCCAAAGCATAGGTTAGAGCATAATTCCCAATCGTCCCCTCAGTATAGTAGGTATCAGACAACTCCCTAGAGGCAAAAAAGACGGGTTCTAAACAGACTAATTCCACAAGCTTTGCCTGCTGAAAAGGAATTGTTGGCATAACCTAACTCTCTACTTCAACTGTAGCTTTTTTACCTTTGCCCTTGCCTTTTTTAGACTCAGCAGGAACTTGGCGGAAAGGTTCATAAGATTGGCTTAACTGCTTTAAGAAATTATCTCGTTTCTCTTCCGACCAATGATTATCGGCATCAGTAATTACGCTTGCTAATTCTTCGTCAGACAAATACACAGAAACACCTCGCTTATTCTTCCAAGTTGAAAGTACTTCTTTAGCTTTTTCCGTTAACCGCTTGGTATTCATCGGATGTTCTAAAGGTTTGTCCAAGGCATCATAAACAGCTTGTACAAATTCCAAAGAACTGGGGAGTTCAGCAATACTACCAAAGATACCTAAAATCGTATTTTCCATCCGTCCGACACGACTGGAAACAGCACCATAACGGCTGGTGTAAAGAATGTTACCAATAACGTATCTTAATTCATTAGCAGTGATGTCTTTGAGAGTAACTACATCAAGAAAATGGACGCCAGGTTTGATATATTCGCTGGTATTTAAAGCTGTTGAGGCGTTACCATTTTGGTCTCGCATTGTGCCATTCTCGTAAGTGGCGTTAATAGTCCTTTCTCCTAAAACTTCAGTAGCGGGTAAAACACTAAAAGCATCCTCCGTCCAAATTCGGCTTTTCTGTGCGCCGCCACCTCCAGCAGCAAAACCATAGAGAAAACAGTCCACGCACATTTCACAAGGAGCATTTGTGTTCAATGAACAAAGAGAACCATCTTTACTGGTATATAACAGCTCGTGCGCTCTTAAATGCTCTCGTCCGTAACGTCTTTCTGGTGCAACTTGCTTGCGCTTAGTCATTACTAGGCGTTGGATAATGTTTTCATCATTGATGCCTGCTTGTACAAATTCGCTACACATGGGTTCACCAGAACCTTCTGTGCGGAGAATAGTTTCAGATTGAGTTGTCCTGAGAACAGCTAAAGTAATAAACCGTCCTTTAGGAAAGTTTTCGTAGCTTTGAGCAAGAACTGAAGAAAGTTTTTGAATTGACATGATACCCTCCTAATTAAATAGATGTGCTTGGTTCAACAGAATCTTTTTCAGCCTTATCTTTAAGCTGGTGACGTGCTTCTTCAAGGAAAAATAG
>NZ_BAAFZH010000058.1:0-68833 GCF_054684315.1 Scytonema sp. NUACC21
GAGTTAATGGTTAACTGTCAACACTCAACAATCGAACAGTCCGAAGTCGCGAGCGATCCTCAGATTCGGATTCGTACCACAGCTATTAATAATGATTTTGTTGCGATTCATATTATAGACAATGGACTGGGAATGACTGAAGATGTGCAACGACACCTTTTTGACCCCTTTTTTACTACCAAACCTATTGGCAAAGGGACAGGTTTGGGCTTGAGCATTAGCTATCAAATTATTGTTGCTAAACACGGAGGACAAATGCAATGTATTTCAGCACCAGGGAAGGGAGCAGAGTTTATTATTACCATTCCCGTTAGACAGCGATCGCCTCAGTTGTGCAACATCACCCAGCGTAGGTTGGGTTGAGGCACGAAACCCAACATTTCAAGTATGAAGTATGAAGGATAAAGGATGAACGTAGGTTGGGGAGCCACTGCGTTGTGGGGGTTCCCCCCATTGAAGCAAGTGGCGTTTGAGGAACCAAACCCAACACAATCACTGCTGCACAATTTCCACTTCACTTTCCCAGTAGTCATCAAAACGGGACGAAAACCTTATCGGCATTGCTTATATATAAAACCAGCTTATAGTTAAAATTACTTATTTATATATTTTTTAAGTTCTATTGAGATCCTTAAGAGGATATTATGAAGACAAATGTCATGAAACTATAACAATAATAAAGTGGAAAAATTTTTGAAATTTGTCATCTATAAATGTATGGGAATTGCCGAGCCCTAAAGTGCCGATTCATTAGTCATCCATTGGGAAAAAACTAATTTCTTTGTCTGTAAAAACCGAGGTTTCCTTGACTCAATTCAAGAAAACTGGGTTGCGTGGGATGCCTGCAATTATGGAATAGCAGGCTAGAACCCAGATTGTGGATTCAGGCTGTTAACAAACTAGAGATATTTTGGCTCTAGTAAACTTGCGTTCTGCCGCTATGCTGTAGCGAAGCTATCGCTTCCCTTGTTTATTCATAAATTCCAAGGGTTGCAGGGACAATCATACGCAGAAAATTTTTCAAAAAAATTGCTTTTTCTTATAGTTTCTGTGGAGAATTATGAAAAGCTATTTACCAAAAGAACGGAGCAATGACACCTACTTATCCAGATTAAATTATAAAAACGTCCATTTAAAATGGAAAAATTACTGGTTCAAAATCCGGGCAAGTAGGCGTTTAGTTGCTCTAGAGAGACCTCATTACACACATATCTTTTGGAGCTGGCTAGGTAGTTTTATAGGAATAGCAGCCACAGCTTACCTTTCCGTGAAAACCAATACTCCTCTACTTATAGCTCCCTTTGGTGCGACCAGCGTATTGATTTTTGGTGTCCCTGATAGCCCGTTAGCACAACCCCGTAATGTAATTGGCGGTAATCTCGTAGCGGCTTTAGTTAGCCTGACTATTCTGCACACTTTCGGATCGGAACCTTGGGCAATGGGAATGGCAGTGGCAACAGCCATTGGAATGATGCAGCTGAGTGCAACTTTGCATCCACCTTCTGGAGCTGTTGCATTAGTTGTCATGATGACAAAACCATCCTGGCAGTTTCTGCTAACTCCTGTACTAGAAGGTTCTATAATTTTGGTACTTTGTGCTGTGGTTTTCAATAATCTAGCGAAAGAGAGGACTTATCCCAAATATTGGTTTTAATTTCTTTTCCAAATAACCCTGTCTAGAGTTAAAATTTAGCTCTTATTTTTCTTCTCCCAGAGTGACAGAAGAGGGCTTAAAAGCCCTGAAATACTTGATTTTCCTAAAGGCGGCACCCAGATTTGAACTGGGGAATGGAGGTTTTGCAGACCTCTGCCTTACCACTTGGCTATGCCGCCAGACTGGGCTAAGTTACTAGTCGCTAGCTTACAGTTGGACACTTGTCTACTTATTGTTAAGCAGTTTTAGTAGCCATCTTTTAAGCTCTATCTATCATAGCATAGAAGTATTGTGATAGCCAACATTTGAATCATAACTAAATGGCTGTTACCTACCTATACCTGCTTCTAGAGCCATAGTTATAAAGGTATGCCTACAGTTGTCTAATTTTTGTAGCTTTTAACACTTCAAAACAAGTAAGTAGGCGAGAATAAACAGAATTACGTCCTTTACGCTGGTTTTTGTTGGTAGGGCTGTGGCACTGATTGATTCATGGTGGGCAGTGCCCACCTACGTCTGCTTGGGACAGCTTTACCAATGACAAATGACGAAGGACTGAGGACAACACCTAGTTAATGTGTAAATTTCTGTAAGGAAATGGTCAATTTTACATAAACGACTAAACCTGAGGTTGAGAAGTAAGTAGGTAGAAATAAATAGAACTCTGTTAAAAAACAGAAATTTACCTGAAACCCTTACTAATGACAAATGATAAAGGACGGCTTTAACCAGTTAACTTTATTTGCACCGCTTTACTTAAACTCAGGAGTTTGGTATGTCTTTGACCGTTGAAAGCGCATTTAATGCCAATTTTTATCGTGCTGCAAATTCTGACTTGGCTTCTTTCAATGATGCTCAAGCCTTGTCCCACTTCCAAACATTTGGTTTAAACGAAGGTCGGCTGTTTTCACCACTGGTGGATTTGAATTTCTATCGGGCTAGTAATTCTGACCTTGCAAACTTCGATAACAGCCAACTGTTCGACCACTTTAGAGAGTTTGGGGTTGCTGAAGGACGGAGTTTCTCTCCAATTGTTGACCTCAGTTCTTACCGTGCTTACAACAATGACCTAGCTGGTTTTAACAATGAACAACTGTTTAACCATTTGAATACCTTTGGTGTTGAAGAGGGCCGCGTTTTTTCTCCTATTTTCACTCTCCAATTCTATCAAGCGCTTAACTCGGATCTTTCCAATATGAATGGGTCTCAATTATTAAACCATTTTGAAATTTATGGTATTGAGGAAGGACGACAGTTTTCGCCTTATATTGACTTCAATTACTACCGGTCTAACTACAATGACTTGGCTGTGTTCAACAACAGACAACTGTTACAACATTTTGAAGTTGATGGTCTAGATGAAGGTCGAAAAGCTTCGCTCTTTTTTGATTCTGGTTATTACAGAACAAATAACCCTGACTTGTCAGGCTTCAGAGGCATTGACTTGGTCAAGCACTACGACACATATGGCTCTTACGAAGGGCGTTCTGCTGCTAGTGACAATGCTGGAAACACACTAAGTAATGCCTACCAGTTGAAAGTAGGTTCAAATTTAGTTTACGCAGTTGAATTTGTTGGTCCATCCGATTCTGTAGACTACTACCGATTTGATTTAAATACAACTCGCACTGTCAATATAGTTAATGCTGGTGCTTCTCGCAGTGTATTTGAGGAATTGCTTGATAGTGAAGGTCAGGTTTTAAGTTCTAGGAATACCGCACTAATCACATCTGATAATGGTGTTCTAGGTGATTTGAGTCAAAGTGTGTCATTAGGTGCTGGTACTTACTACTTACGAATTCAACCACAATCAGGTAATACTAATTACAGCATCTTCCTGACTGCGGAGTAAGACAGTAAAGTTGTGGTCTTTTAAATCGAATAGTAAAGCGGAAAAGACTTTGCATCTTTGGGCTTGACATAAACCTTTTGTTGTGGTTCCAGCTTTAACTCGTCATACCGTTCTCGTGTTAAATGGGCTGTGACTACCTGCCCATCATCCAAAGTCAATTCTGCTTGCACTTCCCACCCTAAATGTATCAACCGAGTTACCCTGGCTTGTACTGTGCTGCCGTTGGGAGATGTTTCTACAATCACGTCTTGGGGACGTAGGAATACTTCTGGATGGGCAGAATCAAAACCGTTACTCTGGAAAATCTTAGCAGTACTGGGCAACACGTTAACAGGACCGATAAAACTCATCACAAAGGCTGTTGCTGGATGGTCGTATATTTCTGCTGGTGTGCCTACCTGTTCCACTCGCCCTTTGTTCATCACCACGACTTCATCGGAAACTTCCATTGCTTCCTCTTGGTCGTGGGTCACAAATACGGTGGTAACGTGGACTTCGTCATGTAAGCGGCGCAACCAAGCTCTTAAGTCTTTACGAACTTTGGCATCAAGTGCGCCAAACGGTTCATCTAAGAGCAGTACTTCCGGTTCTACTGCCAGCGCCCGTGCCAGTGCGACTCTTTGACGTTGTCCCCCGGAAAGCTGTGATGGGTAACGATTACCCAAACCGCTCAGTTGCACTAAATCTAGCAACTGTTCGACCCTTTCTTTGATTTTTGCTTTTGAGGATTTGCGAATTTCTAAACCAAAGGCAATGTTTTGCCTCACCGTCATATGCTTGAATAGAGCATAGTGCTGGAACACAAAGCCAATTTTCCGTTGTTGCACGCTTTGATATGTGGCGTCTTTGCCCGTCAGCAAGATTCTGCCACTATCTGGCAGTTCTAAACCCGCAATCAATCGCAGTAGGGTAGATTTTCCGGAACCAGATGGTCCTAGCAGTGCTACTAATGAGCCACTCTTTACTTCCAGACTGACTTCATCGACTGCTTTAAAATTACCAAACTCTTTAGATACGTTCTCAACTACTATGCCCACTGTGCTTGCACCTCAGTAACTAATCTACGGGTTTTTGATAAGATTAGCGTATATCACAGTATACCATCATATTGTTTTTGCTGCACTATTTATAGATTTTTGGCTTTAAGTAGGTAATTATATATCGCCTTTGTCATCTGTCATTAGGTAGAATAATACAAATAAAGTTAACTCATGAGAATCGTCCTTTGTCATTGGTTATTGGTAAAGTACGTTTAAAAAGAACGATCATCTTTGAAGAGGGGAAGCGATCGCCGTCGCGAGCCACCTCCACCCCTCTCTATGATTATCATTTTAAGTGAGAGGACTTAATCGAGAGTTCTCTAAGCATTTATCAGCAATAACACCAACACTTTGAGACAATTTAATAACTAAATAATACTTAAGCGGATTTCATTTCTCCTTGTTACACTTTTGCCTCTTGATTTGCTGATTTGCAGTCAACCCCTACAGGTACAAGATATAAGAAAACTTGTTTTGTGCATAATAATGATGCTCGACTGCTGCAACTAAATATTTTTTTTTGTAATTTTAGGAAGTCAAATTTGAACCATAAGAGTTTTGCATATAGTAGAGGCTCAATGGCTTGTATCCTGACAATGTAGTGTACCTCACCGCATATAAAAACTGCTATAAAGTCATATAAAGTCATATAAAGTCTGTGCTCTTCGATGATTTCTGTAAATCCCCAAACATCCTGTGAGGAATAAGTATACAAACATAAAACTCTCATCACTAGGAGTGCAGACAATGTTGCAACTGAACAACACAGAAATCCTATCATCCAAATTAGAAGCACAGAATAATCCCTGGAAAATACTCAAGCAGTATTTTAAGCAGTATGTCTCCCCGGTTGAGGAAATTGAAAATTTGGCAATTGAAGCTTTCCAAAATAAAGGAGGTTCTGCTTGGAAAAAAATTCAATTCCTTCTATTTGAAATGAACTTGCAATTAATGCGAGAAGGATTTGGGTTAGGAACTGACCGTTTCATGAAAGAATGGGAAATTCGCCATTTAATTGAGCAGATTGAGCAGCAATACCTACCTCAAGAGCAAATTCCTTCTGAAATCACCAGAGTTGAGGAGTTCATGCCTTGGCTGAAAGAACGGATTAGTCAACATCGTGTCAACCATCATCCATTATTTGAACTATTCGATAATGATGGGTTGAGCGATGAAGAAATTCGTTACTTCCTTGCTAATTACCGAGTTAATATGCAACGTTTTCACTTACACGTTGCTGCCTTCAGCCTGATTGTGCCTTTTGAAATGCGCGAAGAACTTTATCACAATCTCCATGACGAGTTTGGTCAAGGGGATTTTACCCAAGCTCACCCCAATTTATTTGAGCCTCTCATGGACTACTTTGGAGGAGCGCGTTCGGAGGATATTAACGCAGAAACTTGTCATCTGCTCAATACCAAAATAAACCTCTGCTGGTTTGCGGATGGTCTTCAATATGGTATTGGTGGGATGGGAGCTTTAGAATTAGCAATCCCCCTACAACAGAAGCGAGTTTTGGCACATCTACGCCGTCGGGGTTTGAGTGAAGAGTTAGTGAAATTTTTTGTCGTTCACTGTGAGTTAGATGAAGAACACGGTGAAGGATGGTTTGCTGCAGGAATACCCTATATGCATACCTTTGGTGACTTGGAAAAAGTGTTCTCTAGTGCGATGCGGATGCTTGAAGCTAGAGCTGGAGTTTATGACGGTATTCTTAAGGGTATTTTGTTACGCCGTAACGAAACAGACAAAAGGCTTGAAGCTGCTTAACAGCCTCAGATGCTGTTTGAAATGCATAAAATAAGGGTGCAACGTATTGCGCCCTTACCTCCATACTTCATTTATCTAAAAATGTTGGTGCCTTTACAGTTTGAAGACTGGTGGCAGTACCAACAATCACAGGAAATGTCAGTAATGCCACTCATAATACTAAAGACTAATAAGGGTTTTCTTAAGAATATTGCAGATAGGCTTGCTGAAGCTTTATCTCTAATAACCGAAAAAACCCTTCGCAAAAAGAAGGAATTAATTGTTGTTCGTTTTGAAACCATTTATGGGCGATCGCAATGGTATATAGGCGGTGCTATTAAAAGTGACGACCGGGCAATTTTTGAATTAAATATTATTATCACAAAAGGGACAAATACTGATAAAGAAAAAGCTCTTTGGATAGCACAAGCTTGGGAAATTGTGACAGAAATTCTTGGCAATGCGCCCCACCCAAACTATTCTCTATTTAAAGAAATACGTAATGTTTTTAAACGTCCCAAAAGTTCAAGGTTGAGCATCAATTCGCCAAATGCACTACCCCAATCTAATCCTGCGCCTATGTTACCACCTACTTTGTCCTCAGCCTCGATCGCTTTTCTGAACCATTCTTCATCTTTCAACAAATCCATCGGATTTACTGCTTTGTCTTGGTTAGAGGTAGATTGATTGTTTGGTGGTTGTTGCTGGCTCATCACTTACATCTATTATTTGTATCATATTTTCATTATGATAAAGACAAGTGGATTAGTTGTATGGGATTAGTGAGTAACTTATTATGTACTCTCGCTACATTACTCAGGAACACGACGAACTCCATATTCAAAATAAATTAGGTCGTCATAATCTTCATCTTCCCCCAAATTAATCATACCTTGATTTTCATAAAATTCTTCGGCTCCTGGTAAAGAATGTAACCCTATTCTACCTTCATAACCTAGTTCTATACTGCGATTTCTTGCAAACGCCAAAAGCGCAGTACCAACGCCTTTTAATTTTGGCGGACGTTGAATAAATTGTCTGTTCCAAGGAGCGGAGGCAATACCTTCAACATATATCAGCCTTTTCCCCTCTGTAAACCGCGAACCGTGCAACTGAGTTTCGATCAACATTAAACCCTGCGTTTCGCCTTCATACTCAATTGCATAGCCTTCGCGGTTCTCTTGTCTGGTAATGATGAACCGCAGTTTGAACTCCCAGTCCCAAAACTTATCTTCTTGTCCGTACAATCTTAATTGTTCTTTCCAAAACAAAACATAATCCTTAACGTGTTTTTGTGCCAATTCTACTAAATATGCTTCTACGGTCATGTTATCTTGACCGCGAATTAATTCTATTTTCGTTCGCATTGCACTTACATCACGTGTATTAACAGACACATATCTGCAAGAGGAAAGGATTGTCCAAAATTAAAGAAATCCAGTACATCTTCTACTTGCACACATAATTTTAAAGCTTGGTGAAAAGTATACAATAATGTTGTAACTTTCAACTGTTACTCTAATTAAACTATTGATAAAAACTACCGTGCAACGGAAATTCTTCCTAGTATCTACCACTTTTGTAGCACTTGGGTTTCTCAGTAGTTTCTGGGGAATAACCGAAACTCATGCCCAAGCTAATGGTTCCCAAGAAGTGACAATCCAATTTCGTGGGATGGTCGGCGATAAGCCGTTTAGTTGTGGTGAAAATTATGCACAAGTCGGTCAACCACCAACTACTGTAACCGCTACAGACTTCCGTTTTTATGTATCGGATGTTGCCCTGATTGATGACAGTGGTAAGGTGGTACCGTTAAAGCTAACGCAGGATGGTAAGTGGCAATACCAAAATGTGGCTTTACTGGATTTTGAGAATAAATCTGGTGCTTGTGCCAATGGGACTTCTGAGGTCAGAGATCGCATCACTGGTACTATACCAAAAGGCAATTATAAGGGTTTAAAATTTACCTTGGGTGTTCCTTTTCAGTTAAATCACGAAGATGCCACACTTGCTTCTTCTCCCCTGAACCTCACTTCTCTATGGTGGAGCTGGAACGGGGGTTACAAGTTTGTGCGGATCGACCTGAGGAAGCCAATGTCTGCCCACAATACCAACGTAAAACAAGACAGACATGGCGGTCAAGGATTTGCTATCCATATTGGCAGCACGGGTTGTCAAGCAGCGAACAATAGCCAGAAACCAACAAGTTGTAGCAATCCCAACACTTCAACTATCAGCTTTGCCAACTTTGACCCCAATCGAAATGTTGTCGTTGCTGATTTAAAGGCATTGTTAGCAAGTACTAACTTGGAAACTAATCAAGCTAACACTGGTGTCGGTTGTATGTCAGATTCTACGGATAAAAACTGTGCTGGCATTATGGCGAATTTTGGTATACCTTTTAATGGCAATCCTTCAAAGCAAACCTTCTTCCAAGTTAAATGATACAAACTAGCTGAATGAATTGGAGACGTTGGTCAACCTTTGTTATTGCTTGCATTTTGTCCTGTTGCCTGTCGCTGTGTCTGAACGCTTTCATTTCACCACCCAGTGACGCTACCCCATCAGCATATAACTGGAACATTCCTGCCTGGATGCCAAAGCCAGTGGTGCCAGCAAATAACCCCATGAGTGCAGCAAAAGTGGAGTTGGGAAGGCACCTTTTTTATGAGAAGCGTCTGTCAATTACGGGAGAATTCTCCTGTGGTTCTTGCCATATTCAGGCAAAGGCTTTCGCAGATGCTAAACCAGTGGCAGTCGGTGCGACTGGAGAAAAGCACCCCCGTAATTCCATGAGTCTGACCAATATAGCTTATAATTCAGTGCTAACTTGGGCTAACCCCATTATGAAAGACCTGGAAACTCAGTTATTGGTGCCTCTGTTTGGGGAACATCCAGTTGAGATGGGGATGGCTGGACGGGAAGAGGAAATCTTGACAATGCTACGAGGAGATGCTATGTATCGGCAGTTCTTTGCTGCTGCGTTTGGTGCTCAGGACGATTATATCAGTATTGCAAACCTCGCCAAGGCGATCGCTGCTTTTGAACGCACTCTGATTTCTGTCAATTCACCTTACGATCGCTATCGTTATGGTGGGGAGGCAAATGCAATTTCTGCTGCTGCAAAAAGAGGGGAAATATTATTTAACAGCGAACGTTTGGAATGCTTCCACTGTCACGGCGGCATAAATTTCTCTGACTCCTTAAAGCATGAAAGGCTGGCGTTTCAGGAAATTGCATTCCACAATACTGGGTTATACAACATTGATGGCAAAGGGGCATATCCACCGAATAATACAGGAGTCTATGAAATTACCAAGACATCCTCAGATATGGGACGGTTTAAAGCTCCCACCTTGCGGAATATTGCCCTAACAGCTCCTTATATGCACGATGGCAGCATTGCCACTTTAGAAGAAGCGATCGCGCATTACGCTGCTGGTGGCAGAACAATTTCTACCGGGCAGTATGCAGGTGTTGGCAGCAAAAACCCACTCAAAAGTACTTTTATCAAAGGCTTTAAGCTGACTCAAGCTGAAAAGCAAGACTTGTTGGCTTTTTTGCAAAGCTTAACTGATGAGACCTTCATCAATAATCCTGCATTTAGCGACCCGAATTCAGCCAACTAGCGTTCGCAGTACTTCCCCAACAAGGGCATAAAACATATCATACAATTGTATAAGTTAAAATTGGTGCAGCTTTTTGCAATCTAAAACCTTAATTTTTTTGTGTCAGATAGTCTTAGTAGCTGTTTTGGTTATCGCGTGTCATGGCATAACCAAGACCAATGATGTTAGTATACCGAGCGCTAGCACAACTCCATTCTCTAACACTAATGTTCCTCAAGGATGTATTGAAACTTATAATCCAGAAATTGATTACTTCCCTGAAAAAGTCAGTGTCAATTACGCTAAAGGATTTATAGTAGAATACCACAAAAATTATAAAATTGTCACAGTCAAAAATCCCTGGAGAAATGCTGACACCACATTTCAATATGTTCTCGTTCAATGTGGCACACCCGTACCTAAAGGTTTTCGAGAATCGCAAATAATCCAAGTTCCCATCAATACAATAGTTTCTCTTTCTACAACTCACTTACCTCATTTAGATATGTTAGGAGTCGTAGATAAACTTTTGGGAGTTAGCGATGCAGAAAGGATTAACACCGATCGTATTGCCCAAGAAATCAAGGAAGGTAAAGTAGCAAAGCTGGGGAATAGCACCAATGTAAATCTAGAAAAAATCTTAGAATTAAATCCTGACTTAGTGACAACTTACGGTTCGGGCAATTCCACCATTGATAGCTATCCCAAATTGCTAGAACTCGGCTTAAAAGTCGCCATCAACGCTGAATATATGGAATCATCTCCATTAGGACAAGCAGAATGGCTAAAGTTTACATCTTTGTTTTTCAACCGTGAGGCAAAAGCAGAAAAACTGTTTGGCGAAATTGCCCAACAATATGAAGCAATTTCAACTCAAGCCAAAGCGGTTAAGAAACGCCCAACAGTCTTTGTGGGATTCAACTTCAAAGGTACGTGGTATATGCCTGGGGGTAAAAGTTATGTAGCACAATATTTAGCTGATGCAGGTGCGAATTACCTGTGGAAAGATAACGAATTATCTGGCACCATACCATTATCCTTTGAAAAAGTTTTTGAGCGTGCTGCCAATGCTGACTACTGGTTAAACGGTAGCCAATCATGGAAAACAAAAAAAGATTTACTTGCTGAAGATAGTCGCTATGCCGACTTTAAAGCAGTAAAAAACGGTCAAATCTACAATAACAACGCCCGTCTCAACTCCAGTGACGGGAACGACTACTGGGAAAGCGGAATCAGCAACCCCCATGTTGTTCTATCCGACCTCATCCAAATTCTACATCCAGAAGTTCTAAGCGATCGCACGCTAAAATACTACCGCAAACTCTCCTAATCTTTGCTATCCTCTTGACTCGGGGTTCTCTGCGCTTAGTACGGTTCGTATAATAAAAATGTCATCACTCAAACACAAATTAAAGCCCATTTTAAAAAACTCTCAAAATCTTCCCTTATCAACACTTATCTTCCCCATACTACTTATAACGCTCCTAATTGCTTTCTTACTCGACATAGCCCTAGGTTCAGCTCAAATACCCCTAAATCAAGTCATCACAATCCTACTAGGACAACAACCAGAAAAAATCACTTGGACTAATATTGTTCTTAAATTTCGCTTACCCAAAGCCTTAACCGCCAGTCTTGCTGGTGCTGCATTAGGCGTAAGTGGGTTGCAAATGCAAACCTTATTTAGAAACCCTTTAGCCGGACCCTTTGTCTTGGGAATCAGTTCCGGTGCAAGTTTAGGGGTTGCATTAGTTGTACTCACCGCAACCGCAACAGGTGCGCCTGCATTATTCCAAGATTTAGGAATAATTGGGGATTTTGGTTTAGTTATAGCAGCCAGTCTCGGCGCAGCTTCAGTTCTTGGGATAACGCTAATTGTTTCTCGCCGGATTCAAGACACAATGACACTCCTCATTTTAGGTTTACTGTTTGGTTATGCGACGAGTGCAATTGTGAGTATTCTGCTGCATTTTAGTTCGCAAGAGCGCATTCAAAGTTACCTGACGTGGACTTTTGGTAGTTTTGCAGGTGTCACGTGGAAACAAATGGTTGTTCTAGCCCCAGTTGTACTTTCGGGGTTATTGGTGGCGCTGTTGCTATCAAAACCACTCAATGCACTTTTACTGGGGGAATCTTATGCACGCAGTTTGGGGTTAACAGTTCAAAAAGCTAGATTTTTCATTATCACCAGTGCTTCTGTTTTGGCGGGTGCAATGACTGCTTTTTGCGGTCCTATCGCTTTTCTGGGTGTCGCTATTCCCCACCTCTGTCGCAGTCTGTTTCACACCTCAGATCATCGGGTTCTCATTCCCGCAGTGATGATAATGGGTGCAATCCTCGCATTGTTTGCAGATTTGATTTCCCAACTTCCAGGAAACGACATTGTTTTACCATTAAATGCTGTGACTGCTTTGATAGGAACTCCCGTAGTCACTTGGGTGATTTTGCGGCGTAATTCTCAAAACTCTTTTCCCTCATGAGTGACGCGATTCTAACAACTCACAATCTAACTATTGGCTACAAAACCTCTCGAAAAACTTTCCGGAGTGTTGCGTCTAATATATCTGTATCTCTAAAACCAGGGGAATTGGTTTGTTTGCTTGGTCCTAATGGTGCGGGTAAATCAACTTTATTGCGGACACTAGCTGGAATGCAAAGCCCCATCCAGGGTGAAGTGCGGCTTTTAGGAGACGATGTCTACAAATTACCCCCACAAGAATTAGCGAAACGTCTTAGCTTGGTACTCACCGAGAAATTAGATGTAGGCATACTTTCAGCTTATTCCTTGGTGGCGCTAGGACGCTATCCTTATACCAACTGGTGGGGAAAGTTAACACCCCAAGATGAAACCACAGTTGCTTGGGCTCTAAAATCTGTAGATGCTGCACACTTAGCACAACGAAATGTGAGCGAACTGAGTGATGGTGAACGGCAAAAAATTGCGATCGCTCGTGCATTAGCACAGTCACCAATTGCCATGCTACTTGATGAGCCAACAGCATTTCTAGATTTACCACGGCGAGTGGAGATTATGCAATTACTGCGCCAAATTGCCTGGGAGAGTAATCAAGCCATTCTCCTTTCCACCCACGATCTCAATCTAGCTTTACGTTTAGCTGATAAAGTTTGGTTGTTAGCAAGCAATGGAACTTTGCATGTTGGTGCGCCAGAGGATTTGGTGTTGAGTGGAGCTTTTGCTGAAACTTTTCACAGTGAAGGTGTGGAGTTTGACGTTGCTTCTGGTGAATTTCTGCTCAACATACCTTATAAAAGAAAAGTTCATTTGGTGGGTGAGGGTATTGCAGTTTTCTGGACAACTCGCGCTTTACAAAGAATCGGATTCCAAGTGTCTCAAGACGCGGAAATTTTAATAGAAGCGATCGCACAAGAGGAACGAGTTTATTGGCGAACGACAATCGGAAATAGTGTCTACACCCATCACTCCTTGTATAAACTGGTCAAATTTTTAGCTTCTAGTTAGCCCAGTATAGTTCAGTATACCCAATTGCAGGGGTGCAAGTCCTCCCTTACTAAGGTACTTGGGTTAATAACCGCACCTTTATCGACGGACACCACGACAGATCGGAAGATGAGAAACGCTTAACATTTCGTTACGATAGAAACATCAAGGGGGGTCAAACAAAACCTCTCCACATTGAAATCAAAGGTGAACGACATGAATGGCACAATTCGCGCTTAATTGCTGCTTCATCAAAGTCAAAGATTTCTAGGGTTCCTTGAACAGCCGCGTGGGTTTTAGCATGAGTATCTCTCTTTGCAGGTTCTTTCTTCTCATCCCCGTAAAGATTGTCCATCCGCTTTTTGGCTAGACTACTCATTAGCTCGCAATATTTGAATTCGTCTTTTTCTGGATATTCTGTAAATAGGTTCATTTTTTTTAGTTGATTTAATAATGGATTTTATTTTTCTATCATCAAAATTAGCTTCCGGGCAATTGCTGCGATCGCATCTGTGACAATTGTGTGGAATTTACGTAGATGGGTTTGAAGGGCTTCAATGCATGAATGTCCACACAGGGCGTACATTCCAGTTTGGTTGTGAGTTCAGCACTGAAGGACGCTAACTGTTCGACAAGAGCCTGGCGATCGGTTAAACAACCTTTGATTGCTATGAGTTCTCCCAAAGTCCACTCATACAGATGTCTGTCTCCATTGTTCATGATTACAGTCAATTCGTTCTTAGCTCTCGTGATTTCATTCAGAAGCTCATCTATTTTGCCACTAATTAAACTTGCAATCAAGATGTTAAATGTCTCTTTGCGACCTATCATATCGATCAGTTCATCAACGTACTGTCTGAGTAGAACTATAAATCTCTGATTCCACTCATTACGGATGCCTTCTACCGTGATGTCAATATCTCTGTAAACTTTATTAATCTTGTTATTAATTTCATTACTGTTAGCAACAAAAGTTATAATTTGGTTGCTAATTGTAGGGTTCCTTGTAACATTTTGCTGTAAGCGGCGATCGAAGTACTGGTTTACTTCTTCATTATTATTTACAATGTTGGCAGTAATTAATTGCATGTAATTTTGGATCTTTTGCTCAAAGATTTGATCCACATACTGGTTGACGTGCTGGTCTAGTCTCTTCCATAGCTCCAATTGGATTCTCTCTTCTAGTTCCCGTTTCGCAGATGATGACCGACGACGCATCCACAACCATAAAAGCAAACCTAACAGCGCTGCAGGTAGCCACCACAACAGCAAAAATAAAAATGGATTCCTAGAAAAGGAGTCTAAGATATTTGAGTCTCCGTCACTGTTAACTAAACCAACAATATTTTTCCGGCTGTCTGGATTTAGATTGGAACTCCCAATTTGGTTATCTTCTGTTCCCGTTCCACGCGAGGGTGTACCTTTCTCTCCTGTCCCATACGAGCCTCCAAAATTTTTATTCGTTAAATCTTGTCCGGGGTCGTTAGTCTCAACTCTCGAAGAACCACCTTGTCCGGGGTCGTTAGTCTCAACTCTCGAAGAACCACCTTGTCCGGGGTCATTCGTCAATACTCTCGAAGAACCACCTTGTCCGGGGTCGTTAGTCTCAACTCTCAAAGATGGGGTGTTTGTTCCCGGATACTCTCTTTGTTCTTCAACAGAAGTGTTTCCTCCTGGTTTTGTCCCTCCTTGCACCCCTCCATATTGAATACTACTTTTTCTAGAAGAACCCTCCAACCTCTGCCCTTGAGCAGGTTTCTCTTGAGAGGATACCTGAGGTTGTCCTCCGATTCTCTCTGTGGAGTCTGTTCCATCTGTTGAGTATGTTTCACCTTGCAGACTCCTTTGTCGGTCTATTATTTCAGGTGGTGCATCAGACAAAACGGGGGTTGGGATCAGGAGACTCAATAAAACTGTTACCCCAACGTATGAATATCTTTTTTTTGCCATAAGTACTATTTTTGACCCACGCAAAGTAATTTTCTATCCAGCAGCCGAGCAGATTAAAATAGGTTTAGAAAGAGTTTTTATAGTTTATAAGTCATCACAAAAGTCAGACATTTTTTTCCTGGTATTTGACTCCTCGTTTTTTGGGAGGGAACTCAGCAATGGTGGAATAAACTGTATATACTTCGTAACCTCTTGATTTTTCTAAGCTTTACCACCCAATATATAGTAATATTTGAGATCGTCTTTTTCTAAAAATTCTGTAATTAGTTGCATTTTTCTAATGCTCGCTTATTATCCCAGGAAATTACATCCATGATAAGTGATTTGCCTGATAGCAGCAATACTCAAATTCGATTCCTTCATCATTTCTCTGTAGAGCGAAAGCAAGAAAAGTAGGAAAAGTAGATTACCCTTTATTTAAAGATTATTTGTAAAATAAACATTGAAATACCGTGGGTTGGAGATTCGCAAATAGTGCAAATGTTTCTCCCGAAACCCTCAAATCACAAACAATACAAAAATGATTGTAAGCCTTACCAATGGATGATGACGAGCGGAGTTTTGCTCTTAATTTTATTTGTTCGTACTACTTTTCCTACTTTTTTAAGCTTTTCTTGAGTTTTAGATATTACGTAAGAACTTACTTTTCATACTTTATATGAAATTTGTTAAATTATTTAAAATTGTCGTGAGTGTATAAGCATACTATTCATACTTTACATTTTTAATAATTGCTAATAAACTGATATATGAGGTTTAAATAAAAAACTAAAGCTATTGAAAAGCTGAAGATATACCCATGCACCTATACCTTAAGAAAGAAACGAGTTAAGCCAGACAAAAGGAAAGTTTTGGAAAGTTATTTTTTTCTATCTATCAGTCACCAGGTATATGAATGGTACCTCATCTTTTAATGGGGCGGGGGGCTGCCTCAATACTTTGTAAATTGCGCTGTGGATGTTACTACGGTAGTCCTCTGACTGCCTTTACTTTAGATAATGGAGTATGGCTGTCGTCCAACGTTATTGTGATTTCTCCCCTACAAAAGTAACAGATATAAGAAAGTAGAACATGAAAATGAAAATACTTGCCTACGGTATTACCATACCAAATATATCGCAAGTTAGAGGATACATTAAGGTACTAGATTCGATGATAAATTTAGTGTTTTAATTATCAATCCCATCTCTCTATTTAGTAAGTCTGGAGAAATTGATTGCACGGGATTTAGAACTAGGAGCAAATAAAAAAGTCAAGCATGAAATTATTCGGGTTCAACAAAAAGAAAAAAAAGGAAAAAAGCGTGAGTAAGCAAGCCATCTCTATACCTCCTGTTGATTTAGCGATCGTCATCGATACCAGTCCTTCGATGAAAGATGAAGCACAGGCGTTAAGTGATGCTGCAGCAAGTGCGATCGCTAAAGCTAAATCGAGTTGTCCTTCAGACTTAAGAGTCGTTTGGTTGGGTATAGAAGGTACTTGGAAAGGTACAAATTTCGACCAAACTATTAGAGCCTATCTGACTCAAAAGTTGAAGGTTCCTGAATCTAAACTCCGGGGTAGGAAGAGAGGAGAACTAGCAGAGGCAGGAGCCCAAGAAGACGCTGCTCGCGCTATTGAAGATATCTCAGAATATTTTGATTGGCGCAAAGGCGCAGCAAGGTCTATCTTTTATCTCGGCGATGAAGCCCTCGAAGGGGGTGGAGATAAAACAGAGCGAGAGGATATCAAGGCTGCCGATTTAGCTATCCAAAAAGCCCAGACTTTAGGAGTTACCGTTCATACCTATTTTGGAACTTCTAAGAGCAAGCATAGAGAAGGGATCAAAGCTGAATACGCTAGACTCGCAACCTCAACAGGTGGACAAGCTTTTACAGATAAAGATGCCATTGGTGGTTTTAGTGCAGTCTTAGAAAAAGTTATCTGTGGTAGTCGCACAGCGAAAATCGTCAAGCTGACACCAGGAGCAGTTTACATCCAAGACTGTGTTTCCAATGAATTCAGCAAACTTTATACCCTGGATTTAGTCACAGGTAAAGCTACTTTTATTGGCGAGATAGTTACAGAGGTTTCTGATATTGCTTTTGTCGGTTCCCAGTTGTACGGGCTCGATCGAGAAGGTGACAAGACTCAACTCATTCAAATTGACCTGAACTCAGGTGATGCAACCGTAATTGGTGATATTGGTTTTGCTGCAGCTGGCTTAACTTATAGTTACAAGCGTCAAACTTTATACGCCACAACAGCTAAACAGCTGATTGCCATTAATATCAAAACAGGTAAAGGTAAACCAGTAGCCACAGTAGCAGGTAAAGATTACAACTGTGGCGAAGTTGCCTTTGATGCAGATGGCAAAGCTTACATCACCTTAATCGGTTACGACAAGAAGAAGATATTAGCAACCTGCAACCTTGAGACAGGGAAAGTCAACAATATCGGTGATATTGGCTTTGCCGATCTTGCCAGCATGGAATTTGTTGGTAATGCTCTCTATGGCGTGACGGGCAATTTCTTTAACTTAGGTAAAGACGGTCAGTTAATCCGTATTGATACCACGACCGGTCAAGGAACTTTAGTTGCCATGACCGATCCTATAGGTCGTTGGGCAGGCATTACTATTTATGAACCAACTACGGCAGCCGTAACGACAATTACTTCAGAAGTTACGCCTAAGGAAAAGTCGGAAAAGAGCGCAGTTTCTCAAGAAAGTAAAACTAGTTATGAACAAACTTCAGCAGTCACAACGAAAGTTACTTCTGAAGTCACCTCAAACGGAAAATCGGAAAAAATAACAGTTTCTCAAGGAAGTCAAACTATCAGCGAGAAAGTTATGAGCATTTTAACCATCGATACCAAAAATAATTGTTACGTAATCAACCCCGAACAAATGAATATCTTGCAACAAAATGTTGCAAGTTCTTTTTCTTTAGAAAAAGGTACTTTTGATATCAAAATTACCGGCGGTCGCTACAGCTACGCTAAATCTAAAACAGAAGGAGAACCTTTCGTCTTACTCTGGATATACGGAGTTAATGGTAACAAATTTATTAACAAAACCACAGGTCATGAAGTAGGTGCAACTTGGACAACCTTAAATGGATACAATGACAAGTTGCAGTTAGAAGTCCAAGAAAAAGCAGTGCTTTGTGCCTTGTTCTTTGATGTCAACAATGCTGATAACAGCGGCTCAATTAATCTTTTAATTACCAGTAACAAGCCATTTTTCAATCCTCAAAACTTAACGGTAGACAGCAAAAGTAACTGTTACGTACTAGATGAGAATCACCTGTCTGGACTGAAACAAGCAGGTACGAATTCTGTTGAATTAAATCCTGGCAATTACAAAATCAAAATTCGCGAAGGGAATGCCAGCTATTGGTCGGACAACAAGAAGTTCAATATAGAACCTTGGGCTTTACTATGGGTTCAAGGTGGAAAATTTATCACTAAGCTGACTGGCATTGAAGTTGAAGAAACCTGGTGTTCTTTAAATGGTCTAACCGACGAAGTCGTTTTAGAGGTCAAAGAAAAAACTACACTATCAGGTTTCTTTTTTGATACCTACAAAGAAGACAACGAAGGGCAAATTATTCTGGCAATAGAGTCAGTGAGTGCCACTGACATATCTGACGGCTATAAACAGCAAGAACAGACGATTACAACTACTATCGAGACTGTCACCATTGGCGGCACAACTGTATCTGAAACTCGTGAAGAAGTAGGCGCAAACACTTCGATGCAGTTTTCCTTCCGCTTTAACGACGAGGAGTTCAAGAAAAAATGGGAGGAGCAGTTACAGCAGATTAGTTCCTCTATCAAGGTGATAGATGAAGAGGATGTAACCCTAGAAGCTAAGTACTGGGATCAGCTTGAACAGTGGCTCCTGAAGAACTATGAGAAGCACTTCAAAAACTTAACTGTAGAAGTGGCGAAGGTCAAGTTCTCCATGGACACCTACATCCAACAGATAGAGTTCAGCCTGAACCAGCATTTACAAAGTTTGTCTACTTACTTAGACACCCTGGTTCAACAAAGAATCAACGTTGAAATATCCAGGAGAATTAACCAGCAGATTAACCAGTATTTCGACCAAACCTTTGAGCAAAAAATACGTAACAACGTCGGATTAATCATCAATAACATCGTCAACAAGCAGGAACTCAATCAGTACATAGACCGACACGTCGATCGCCAAATCGACCAAATCTTCGACCAAAAGGTGCGTAACAATGTTGGATTAATTGTCAACAACATTGTCAATAGACAAGAAATCAACCAGTACATAGACCGACACGTCGATCGCCAAATCGACCAAACCTTCGAGCAAAAGGTACGTAACAATGTTGAGTTAATCGTCAACAACATTATCAACAGACAAGAACTCAACCAGCACGTCGATGGCCAAATCGACCAAACCTTCGAGCAAAAGGTACGTAACAACATTGAGTTAATTGTCAACAACCTTGTTAACAGACGAGAACTCAACCAGCACATCGATGGCCAAATCGACCAAACCTTTGAGCAAAAGGTGCGTAACAACGTTAGCTTAATTACCCAGAATATCCTAAATAACAATACTGAGCTTAATCAGTACGTCAGCCAGCAAATCAACGAAAACTTCGAGCAAAATGTACGCAACCACGCTGAATTAATTATCAGCAACATTGTCAACAAGCAGCAATTCAACCAGCACGTTGATAACCAAATCGACCAAACCTTTGAACAAAAGGTACGCAACAACATCAACGTAATTACTCAAAGTCTCGTTGATAATAATACTGAGCTTAATCAGTACGTCAGCCAGCAAATCAACGGAAACTTCGAGCAAAATGTACGCAACCACGCTGAATTAATTATCAGCAACATTACCAACAAGCAGGAACTCAACCAGTACGTTGATAACCAAATCAACCAAACCTTTGAACAAAAGGTACGCAACAACATCAACGTAATTACTCAAAGTCTCGTCGATAATAATACTGAGCTTAATCAGTATGTCAGCCAGCAAATCAACGGAAACTTCGAGCAGAATGTACGCAACCACGCTGAATTAATTATCAGCAACATTACCAACAAGCAGGAACTCAACCAGTACGTTGATAACCATTACGATATCACTTCCAAGCCACCTGGAACTATAGAGTGGGAATAACCTATTAGTTAATGGTTAGTAGTTGGTAGTTAGTAGTTTTACCGCTATCCACTAACCACTAACCACTAACACCTAAAAACTAATATGACTGGATTGGTATGCAGGTGGTTCAACATGGATTAAAATTCGTGCGGGATGGAAGCGTTCTTCCAGTCGCCTTTCTACTTCTTCCGTAACGCGATGGGCGGTTTCTACGTCTGATGCATCCACGACTAAATGCATTTCAATGAAAACTTGGCGACCCAAAACTCCGCGAGACGCAATATCGTGACAGTTGACTACACCAGGAACAGAAACTGCGATCGCGTGAATTGCTTCTGGTGCAATTGCCATTCGATCCACAAGCCAAGGTAAATTCTCTTTTAAAACTGTCCAGCCACTCCAAAAGACTAATAAAGCTACAGGGAAAGCCAAGAATATATCCAGCCATTGAACACCCAGCCACACACCTATCAATCCACCCATAACGCTGATTGTCACCCAGATATCACTCATTGTGTGTTTGGCATCAGCTATCAAAATTGGGCTACCCACTCGCTGCCCTACACCACGTTCGTAAAACGCTACGAAAATATTAATTCCCAGAACTATCAACAATAACCATAATTCTGGTGGCGATATTCTCACAGGTTGACCGCCGTTGATGATTCGTTCAATTCCTCCTTGGAGAATTTCAAAGCAGGCTATGCCTAAAAAAGCAGAAATTCCTAACGCTCCCACTGCTTCAAATTTTAGGTGCCCGTAGGGATGTTCGCGATCCGGGCGTGGGGAAGAAAATCGACTGGCAATCAATCCTAAAATATTATTTGCGCTATCTGTCACACTGTGTAGGGCATCTGCTTGCAAGCTCAGAGAACCTGTCAGATTTCCTACCACAGCTTTCAATACCATGACAAATATGTTTAGCAGCAGGGTGATCGTGAGAACCCTTTGGACTGCACCCCTATTATCGTAATTCATACAATCTTTAAAATCTTATGTTACATAATTTACATCTTAAAAGTTACAACATAAAAAAACGTTGCAAACTCTTACTTTGTAAAAATTACACCTGCCTTTAGGATTTAACTCTGCTCACCTACTTATTCCGGTAACATGAATTATTCAGACGTTTTAACATATAGCTCATGTCCGGGAATCACTTGACACTAAATTTAGTTGAAGGTTCTGTTTCTTTTAGTTTTTCACCCGAAGCAGCACGGGAATTAAAAGCAGCCCTTGATAAATTGATGCAAAGCCTGAAAGCAGTCTCCGCTAAAGCTTCTTCGAGTGGTGGTAAACCTACTCCTCAATCTCCAATGGAGTATCGCTATACACAAGAAGTGTTTCTAGAAATTTTCTGTAATCCTAATATCTGGCCCACTCCCTTCGCTGCTAAAGTTCTCTTAACTATCCGTGACCTCAATATTCGCTTAACGACAGAAGCTGAACTGACGCGAGTGATTGAGGACGTTAACCAGTATTTGGAGCAAGTTGGTTAAAAAAGGTTTATATAAGTAATTACACCCGGTATGCAGCCTAGCTTTCAACAAGAGCGTTACAAATGCCTGCAGAACGGGTGTATTTTAGCAAATTTATAGCAAAACGATTTAGTAATTAACTATTAATTGGATTTGGGGCATCAAAAAATCCGGAATTTGAAAATTTGATAAGTAGTTAAAGAATAGGCTTAAACACAAGCACTCCTCTGTTCCTCTCAAATTTTGCCCCCCGAAACCATTTCCCAATCCAAAATCAAATCAAGAACAGATTAGTCGTTTTCCCATTCTTCACGACCAATCAAATCGGCAATGCGATCGCGCAGTAAAAAATCACACTTTTCCAACTCGCACTCAATGCAGACCCATTCTCTAGCTGGGATGTATTGGCACAGGGTGTAAATTGGCTGCTGTCTGCTAACCAGCCCCCTTTGAACCAATCGCCGTGCTTCCTCTTGTATCACGTCCAGAGAATAGTAACTGATAGAAGGCACCGTATTCACACTCATGATTTTTTGCTCACAGATTAACACTTAAGTAGTGTTCCCAAAATGGAATGGGAACAAACATGACCTGAAAAAGAAGACTAGTTGCTACAGTTTTGTAGTTTTCTATACGGAACTATTTTCATTTTGACGCTACATATCCTCAAATTATGTGAAGAAATATTAAATTTGTCAATATTTTCTGACATTTGCTTTTATTGTCCTACATATAAGAAAAGTATGGTAGTAGATTTATCTTGCTACTGTTGTTAAGAAACGTGGATGCTCCTCATTTCTCGCTGACAGTTCTGAATCAACCGTCTACCTCCCAAGCAGGAAGTTCTCATAGAACAGATTTGCTACAAGCCGTACAAGCGCCAAAACGCTATCTTAAGCTTTTCACATCTTTCAGTAGAAATATACCTGAAACAGTTGTCAGGGGAGAAAGTATAAACTGCTGCAAAACATAAGCGCTACCGTACAACACAAAGGCTTGTTAGTCATTAGTTATTAACCTTTTCTTAAGCAAAGAAAGTTGCAACTGGAGTAAGCATTAGGCGGTTTAGGAACAGATTGTCAGGGATAAGCATCTGTACTCATTGGGAATGTTTTTTCCTGAAGTAGTGATGGCTTGAGTGTAACAGTTGAGAATTGAAATTTTTTATCCCATTGGAGTTAAAGCTGCCATTGAAAGACAATTTTTTCAGAAAGAAACTTAATAAAACGTCATAACTCTCTCTAAAACTGTCTCAGTGATTGGCTATATAGCTATAAAACTATATAACCTTTATAGGTTGTTTGTCCTTTGGATAAAAAGCCATAAATATTATCAACTTATAAAATATCCAACCTTGTTTCTACAACCGTAACAGAAACAATAGAATGCATCATCGCGCTCGGCACAAGTAGATAACAAGAACAAGCTGTTCCACATTTAAGTTACGTCATCTAAACAGGGGAGACTGGTGTAAATGGAATGTGTTTTAGCTTAAGATTACGTATTTCATTTCCGCGCTTTTCATATTCGTAATATAGCAATATTTAAACAGACGCGATGGAGTCGCGTCTGTAAAATTCTTGGCTGATATACCTGATTTAATTGTTCTTTACGTTACTTAATCTTCATCAGAATTATCTTCATTGTCTTGCACTTGACTGTCTGGTTTTCGTTCTTCCTTCAATCGATTCAACAGTGACAGCACCTTACTACCGCGTTCTATGGAACGATCTTCAATAAAGACCACCTCTGGTGTACGACGGAGACGAATCCGCGACCCAAGTTCGCTGCGTACATAACCTGTCGCAGATTTTAAGCCCGCCATTGTCTCTGCTTTGGCTTCCTCGGTACCATAGATGCTGACGTAAATTTTGGCGTGTTGCAGGTCGCCAGAAATATCAACGTCGGTGACACTTACCATTCCCGTGCCTACACGGTCATCTTTAATACCGTTCAGCAGCATCTGGCTTACTTCCCGTTTTATCAATTCAGCAACTCGGGAAACACGGCGATTTGTAGCCATAAAAATCAGTCTCCTCACAAGAGGTTGTAATGATGGATTGTTTCCAAACCTTATGGGTTATGGGTAATTGGACTAAACTCCTCTTTAGAGATTAACCTTTAGCCTTAGGCACTTACCTCAGGCTATGGTCTTACAACCGAAACTCACCCAATCCTGATTATGCCAATAACGTTGAGCTAGATTGTACTCAAGCCAAGCATTGCTCGCAAGGTAAGAGTGACGAAGACGATCGCGCCTCCAAATAGTCCTAGAACGGCGATTAAGGTAACTGGGCGTTTTAACAGTGGTACCACCGAGCCGAACGCGTTTAAGAATAAGCCTAAGAGAATGCTGATGAAGTAACGGGGATACCGAAAGACGTTTTCCCAAAATCCTTTAAACATTTGAATGTAGACTACCTTGTTATAAACTGTCTGTTGGCTCTGCTTTGATTTTATTTTAATTGTAATCTATCTATAGAGAGTTAATGAATTAATATCGAGTATAGTCTGACAAGCAAAGAATTTAGTTATTTATTTTTCTTTTAGAACTTGGATTCTGAAGATTCTTGTTCTAGAAGTTTCCCGTGTGCGATCGTATATATTTTAAGTAGATGGGCGGCAGGCAACAGAACTATATTACAAAATATCAATTTTATTGCAAAGACTTACCAATAACTAATAACAAATGACTGAGGACGACCTTCTCCAGGTACATTTTTTCATACCAATTTACCTTCTACAGACCTATTTAATAATTATGAAGTTGGTAACTTCCCTGTATCCCCCCGCTTACCCCTGATAACTTCTATGAATAGAAAGGAAAAGTGGATTGCGGGGAAAATAGGAAAGATATTTGAGTTGAAAATAGAGAGATGTAATATATAATAACCATTTAAACAAACGGGATAAAGTCAAGGAAAAAGTCGGTTAATATTGCGTTATTGTAGATGCAAGTAACCACGACTTTAACCTGGATGACTTTCAGCGTTTCCGTTACGGATGTCCCATGCAAGTTCTAGCAGTTGGGTCCAGCGCTTTTGTAGCTGTTTGGGAGTGCATTTGACGGCTTTGGCGATCGCTTGGTCACTTTGTTTTTCAGCTTTGAGTTGTAGTATTTGTCGTTGCTGTTCGGTCAGTTGGTTGACAAAGGTTTCCCACTGTTGGGAGGATAAACCCAACTTTTGCTCCAACCCAGCACCGAGCCATTGGTGTACCAACTGCCAGTGATGTTGTTTGGCGAATTTTTCCACATGATATTTAAACCTCTGTTGTAAATAGTCCCGCTGGCGGCTAGTTAGACCGAGGATTTGGTCGATTTCCGGTGCTGAAAAATCCTGTAGTTTTAAAGTTAAGTAGTCCACACAGTCAGATTGACCTTGGGATTCTAAGTATTTTACGAGTTCCGAGATGACGCGATCGCGTTCGGATTCCTCAGCCGGATCGAAGTTAGGTTGTGCGATCATTTGAGAGCGCACCTGTTGAACTGCCGAGTTACGTTGGAAAGATTCTGCATCTTCCGTCTTGGAAGACTCAACCGCCCTTTCAATATCGACAGTTGTTTCCTGGGGTAATCGGCGAGCAAAACCTTGAGCACGCAAGATAACAAGCTGCTGATTGGCCCCACCTGGTAGATTAATGCGGCGCTTGGCATACTGCTCTGTAAAAGCCATGTATTCTGCCAGTTCCAACTGAGTCCGGGGAGTGTAATCTTCTGGTAATTCATTTTCCCGCCTGAAAGCCTTAATAGCTTCCAAATAGAAAGCTTGCAGGAAATCTTCAATCAAATTGTAACGAGCATCAAACCCCAAATCAGAACCAGGTGCGGCAACATGACGATAAACCATAGCTCCTAATTGGCTGTGCAATTCCACGCGACCCTTTTTTGAACCTAAATGGTAGTAGTGCAGGCATTTTTGAAGGCGATGTCTAGCCAAGGTCTCTAACCAAGACTTGATTTGCCCAGATGTTTTAATGCGAGAACTTTTATCACAAATACGTTCTACTTCTCGGGCTATGCGCTTCGCAACAGCTTCCATAGATTCAAGTGATGTTTTCACTTGAGCTTGCAGTTCCTTGGACAGCATCTGCACTAAAGCATCTGTGTTGATGGCTTGCAATTGTTCGGTAGAAGCTTCGTTATCAAAACCTGGTGTTGGGGTGGGTAGATTGGCGAGGTTAGCTTTCATGATTTTTCTGGGAATGGTACTGCACCTTAAGGACAAAGCAACAGACAGCACTGAAGCGGCAAGCCTCAACTGGCGGATCTCCTACATAGTCTTCATACATTAAGAGTCGCCATCAGCACTGCTTACATATATAACTGTAAATAATCCGGAAAAATAACGGGGGTTGCATTGTGTCGCTTTTTTCATAAGCCACTAGACAGTAGGTGGCACATGGCTAGCTGTCACAACCTAAAAATGCCTCAAACCCTCACTAGATCTGGCTTTTTCTGTGTGCGAGTTGCGTTCGCTCCCAGCTTCATAAATATGACAATCTTGAAACTGGAGTGCTGAACTCTTTGAAATACGAAATTGACAGATGAACAAGTGATGTATAAATCTTATACTAACGTTGCTGCTGTCTCCCAACCTAAACCTTGCCTTGTCATAATTGGTTGTTCTCCTGTCAAGTCCAAAATGGTTGATACTTCGTAAGTGGGTTCCTCGCCAGTATCCACAATGACATCTACCAATCTGTCCAAACGGTCAAACAGTTCTACCTGGGATAATAACGGTTCTGTTCCAACTCCTCGCAACCCATTCCCTACATCATCTGGAGGCACGTGTGCTGAAGTTGAAATAATTGGATTTTCCAACCCTGCTAGCAGTGCCAAGCAGACAGCGTGATTTGGAACTCTAATTCCAGTCGTTTTCCGTTTGGGATTTTGTACCAGTTTCGGTACCAATTTTGTAGCTGGTAGCAGAAACGTATACGGTCCGGGAATTAGACGTTTCATAATTCGGTAGGCAGTATCACTAACAAAAGCATATGTCGTTACATTAGAGAGTGAGGGACACAAAAACGTTAGTGGTTTATCATTTGCTAACTGTTTGATTTGCCGCACTCGCTCTACTGCCGACTTGACATTTAAATCACACCCGATGGCATAAACTGTATCCGTAGGGTAAAGCATCACCGCACCGCGTCGCAGTTCTGCTTGTATCTCTTCTATTCGTCGAACTTGGGGATTATCAGGATGAACTTGGAAAATTTTTGCCATAAGAGATAAAAGCGGGATTGGAAAATGGTTAGTGGTTAGTGGTTAATAGTTAGTGCTACTTTTTAACTACTAACGACTAACGACTAACGACTATCCCAATTGCAATGACGCCCCAGCCCGTTGCGCCAGTAATTTTGCCAGAGCTAAACGGATAGCAAAATTAATTCTAAACGCTTCTCCACCAGAGTAAGTTTCATAAGCTCGCGTTCCCTGAGCATCTGCAATCAAGATATCCAAGGTATCAATCAGCTTGACATTTTTCTTGGTTGCCTTACCGTGTCGCCCAGCTTTCTGAGTCACAAATTGAACGTGCAACTGATTGGCACTCAATCGCGAGAGCAATTGGTTTGTCTCGGCTTCCAATTGAGGCAAAACATTCTCAATCATCAATGCCTGAATACCATTTTTACCAAAGGCTAGCGCCAATTCCTGATAAATGCGGTGTTGCCGTTTTACAGACTGCAATTGCTGCAGCTGCTCCTCGTACTGAAGTTGCAATGTTTCCAGCTGGTGACCCAGTTGTTGCATACGCCCCAGGTGCGAGAGTTGCTCGTCAAGCTGACGCCTGCGGGATGTGAGTTGCTGTTCCAAAGCTTGAATCTGGGCTGTTGGGTTTGCCGTGTCTTGCAACTCGCGAACGATGCTTTCGATTTCGGTGAAAAGCCTCTGCCGTTCCGCTAATCTTTCTTGCAAAGACACCTCGAACTCTTGCAGTCTCGCCCTCAGTTGAGGGTACTGCTGTTGCGCCCCCAGAAGATGTTGATACTGTAACTGCCAAGACTGTGCTTTGCGTGCTGCTGAGCGAAGCCTGTTGTGCTGCTCTGTATCATAACCCATTTCCGCAATGTATTTTTCAAGAGCTATGATTTGCTTGGCAAACTCAGATTCAGTTGCTTCATGCTCAATTCTGACTTCTAATTGGGCAATTTGTGCCTGAATTTCTGGTTTGCGTGCCTGTATTTGGGCATGACGTTTGGCTGCATCTTTAACCTGGCTGAGTTTAATTTCCGCCCACCGCCATCGCTCTACTTCGTTACGAGCAAGGGCATGATCCTGTTCGCTGTAGTTCAGTTGTTGTAAGTATTGCTCCAGTTGTTGCAGTTCGGTTTGTAAATCGCTAGCATAATCACCTATGTGTAAGGATTGCTCTAGTTGCTGCTTCTCGACTACTATCTGCTGTAGCTGTTGTTCGACATCGGTTGTTGCCTGCAATTGTGCTGCTAATTGTCCTCTTTGTTCGCGTAAAGTATCGTAAGGAGACAATAATTGCGATATTTCTCGGTATTCCTGCCTCAAAACCTGAATTTCTCTGTCTGAAACAGCCATGCGTTCCCGGACTATCCACAATTCATCCTCAGCGTCTTTGTACTCGCTTTTGGTTTTGTCCACTACACGATTCCAATGGTGTTCGTCTAAGGGACGTTCGCACAAAGGACACTGAGCATTGGGGGTTTGGAGCATTTGCAGTTTTTGCTGTAGTTCTCCCAGAAGTCTTTCGTAGTCCCTTTGGTGAGCTTGCAAGCGTTCTATGAGGTGGCGTCTCTCCTGTCCTTTTTCCTGCACTCTTTGCAGATAAACCCGCTTTTTTTCCAACTCCTCAATTTGTATTGCAACTTCCATCACTGCTTGTTGTAGTTGCGGGTAACGTCGTGAGGCGCGTTGCAGTTGGTTCTCTGTCGCTTCTAGTTGTTCGAGACGAGCAACTATAGTAGCTTGAGCGCGATCCAGTTGGCTTTGTAAGGAAGCCCGTTTTTGCAGAAGAGGCGAAACCTGTAATTGTAACTGGTCTAGTTGAGAAAGACGGTTACGTGCAGTCGCCAGCTGTGCCAAAGCCGCTTCAACTTCCTCCGATTTCCCAAGAATTTGCTGAAGTTCTTGCTCTTGTTGCTGCAATGCTGCTAGTTGAGCCTCGGCGTGCTGTAGTTGGCGCTCAATTTCGTGAGTTTGTTTGCTCAGTTGCTGTTGCTTCTGTTGGCGTGCTTGTTGGGCGCGAGTGTATTCTTCAAATCTTGCACCCATCGCTTCTTCTTGGGATTGCAAAGTTTGGTACTGAGCATACCCTGCTTTAATTTCTGCCTCTTGACTCAATAACTTTTCTAAAGCTGATAGCTGAGAGCTAATTGCCAAGCGCTCTTGTTGAAGGCGATCGCAATCTTGGGTAAGATTCTGGTATTGCTGCCTGATAAAGTTGAGTTGTTGTTCCCTGGTTTGCCGTTGGTGCTGAACAACTTGCAGACTTTGCAATTGAATTGTATCAAATGCTTGTACCTGCTGCAGTTGGTTAATTTCTGCTTCCAACTCCGTTTGCTTTTGCGCGATCGCTTCTCGCTGATGCAGTTGGTTTTTTAACGATTCCAAACAACGTTCTAATTCTTCCCCTCGTGCTTTAAACTGACGTGATAGTTCTTTTGCCCGTTCTTCTAGTTCATCATATTGATTGAGTTTTAATAATTCTGCTAATATCTCTTTACGTTCATTGGGACGCTTGAGCATAAACTCATCAGCACGCCCCTGACGGAGATAGGCTGAATTAATAAAAGTGTCGTAATCTAGCTTAATATGTTCTAGAATGACATCTTGCGTTGCCCTCAACCCTTTACCGGTCAGTGGCTTAAAGCCAGTAGGCGTTTGTATTTGAAATTCTAGACCCCCATTCCCACCCCTTTGGCGGTTGCGAATCACCCGATAAATTTGTTGGTTTGCTTCAAAGATAAAATCAACCCTAACTTCTTTAGACCCTGTGTGAATAACATCATCTTCCGATATAGCTCTGCTTTCACCCCAAATTGCCCAGGTGATAGCTTCCAGTAGGGAAGATTTTCCAGCGCCATTAGAACCACAAATACACGCTGTATGTAGACCGCGAAAATCTAAAGTGGCATCGCGGTAACTGAGAAAGTTTTTGAGTTTAAGTTGTATTGGGATCATTGAGGCTTCAGCGCGACACCTTTTTTTTCAAAAGTAAACAGTACAGATGCTCTCTTTTGTTAGTTTAGCTAGTTGACTATCATGTTTCTAGTCTTTAATACCTCAACTTTACAATTGTTAACATTATAATGAATATAGTTTTTCCTAGTAGGCAAACACTTTTTGCCATCTTCAACGAAGTTTGCCTTCGCTTCCTGGAAAGTCATTTTTGTAGGTAGGGCTATGCCGCACGTTGACGGCTGTACAGCATAGCCCTACCTGCATCTACCTAAATCTTTAGGTAATCTTCTGGCGCGAAGGGAGTAGTTCTATTGTCTTCCATTTGACCTTGAGCGTGGTATCAAAAGCCCGTACAAAATTACTCCTCCTGAACCTTGGCGTTCTTGGCGTCTTGGCGGTTGTTATACTTGCCAAAAAGTCTAAATCTTGTTAATAATAATCATAATTTAATAGAGGCGTTATTCTTATACAATTATGCCTAAGCTCATCAAAGACTTGCTGCTACCACTACTAATAGTACTGTGTAATGGTGCATTAAGCTGGTTAACCAACCAATTACCAGCATACGATAAATTAGGCATTCCACAGTCTGTAATTATTGGGTTAACTGGACTGTGCATAATAGCAGTGTTTGTTTTAGGCTTGCTGTCAACTCAGACGCAGCCAAGTTCTACATCTCACAATCAAAATTGGTTGAGTGGCTTATTACCTTTGTTAGGAGGTGCCATACTTTTCGGGCTACTAAAGCTGAGTTTCTTACCTCCAGAGCTTAATCAACTCGTTTCTTTTATAGCACTGATTTTGTTTGGTGCAGGAACAGTATTACCACCTACTATGCTACTGCTACCACAATCGCAACTGTTGCCACAACAACAACAGAAGTGGGTGGTTAGGTTAGCGATCGCAGTATTTCTGGGACTAACGCTTCATTTTCTTTTCATTCAGCAATGGTATTCAGCTCTATGGTCTTTGGTTTTAGCACTGTTAATTATTTGGAGAAAATTTTTATTTCAATTTATAGATTTAATGTCCCAGAAGTGGGAGGTATGGCAACAGCAATTGGCAGTTAATTTAGTCAGTAAACTTGAATTTTGGTGGTGGGAATTTACTTCACAATTTCAAGCCAAGTATTACAAATATTTAATTTATACTTACCGCACCTACCGCACACAAGGACTAAAAACTCCAGGAGCATTCACTCCAGATTTGGACAAGGTGTTTGTACCATTGCGGGTATCATCAAAAAGTCCAGTTCAAATGTCAACAGCGCTTATTCAAAAAGAAACATCTGGAGATTTAAAAATTTGGGATTTTTTAGGAGAAATTCATACTACCCCAATTTACAAGCATATGGTAATTATTGCGCCCCCAGGGTATGGAAAGACGACTCTATTGGAGCATTTAACTCTAACATATGCTCACAATACTCAGCGACGGCAGTATAAGAAAGCGCCTAACCTCATTCCAATACTATTGTATTTGCGGAAAATTCGCGATCTCATTACAAATCCTCAACCTCCTAATTTGGCACAACTGGTTACGGAAGTTGTGAGAGCTGACTCTCAAGAATCCAGCATAAAACTTGACCCACCATTGCGATGGTTTGAGGACAGGCTAAGAAGTGGTAAATGTTTGGTTATGTTAGACGGGTTGGATGAGGTTGCGGATATAAATCAGCGTCAACAAGTTAGCCAGTGGGTAGACGTTCAGATGAAAGCGTACCCCGAAACAACTTTTATATTAACTTCTCGACCTTATGGTTATCTGGAAGCTCAACTGCAACAGCAACCATTTTGCTTAGAGGTACAACCTTTTAATCTCAAGCAGATGCAGGAGTTTATAAACAATTGGTATCTGCAAAATGAAATTATACGTCAAGGAAGAAAAGAAGATCCAGGAGTGCAAGCAGATGCAAGGAAGAAGGCAAATGACTTGATTGGGCGTATCAAAAATAATTCAGCGTTAGCAGCAATGGCTCTCAACCCCCTGCTTCTGACGATGATTGCCACAGTTCACGATAACCGAGGAGCACTTCCAGGATCGCGTGTAGAGCTATATGCAGAAATTTGTGAAGTTTTGCTAGCACGGCGACAAGAGGTGAAGGGAATCGGCTATCCAATTCAATTGAAAGCAGCGCAAAAGCAATCTGTGCTGCAAGTGTTGGCGTTAAAGTTAATGCAACAAGAAACGCGTGAATTTACTCCGGATGTTGGAGAACAAATTATCCAACAACAGTTGAATGCTGTAGCAGGCAGCACAGTAAAACCTCAGGAGTTTCTAAAACATATTGAACAAGCTAGTGGATTGATATTAGAAAAGCAGCAGGGTGTTTGTGAATTTGCTCATAAAAGCTTTCAAGAATATTTAACCGCAGTTCAAATCAAAGAAGAAAATGATGAACAACTTTTAAAAGATAACATTAATAACTCATGGTGGGATGAAACTATTCGCTTATATGCAGCCAAAAATGATACTACACATTTAATTGAGGAAGCTTTAAAATCATCCACTGTTATATCTTTAAGCCTTGCTTACGACTGCTTGCAAGAGGGTATGAGCGTTGCACCAGCAGTAAGACAAGAATTGGAAAATACGTTGGAATCTGGTTTAGAATCTAACGACTCACAAATTTTTCAACTAGCTGCACAGGTACAACTGAGACGGCGATTAAGCAAATTCGTAAGAATTGATGAACAACTAGAAATAGATTTAGATAGCTATATAACTGGCGCTGAATATCAACTGTTTCTTAATGAGACAGGGCAGTCTCGCCTACCCCAACACTGGCAAAGCCGTAGATTTCCAAGTGGAGATGCCAAAAAAACAATAAGTGGAATTGAATGGGAAGATGCAAACCGATTTTGTGTCTGGTTAAAATCTTGGAGTAAAAAGCAAGGTTTAAGCAACCAACTCAGTGAAGAGGTAACTTTTTATAGATTACCAACAGAAAAAGAAAGAAACGAGCATCCTATCAAAGATGACCAGCACTTAAAAGACAGTGGAATTCGTATCGTTAAATGTCAACTCCCTATCTTATACAGTCAACTTGCTGACTATCTACTAAGTGGAGAATGGCAAAAAGCTGATGAAGAAACAGCCAAAGTGATGCTTAAGGTAGCGAATAGAGAAAGCAAGGGCTATTTAGATGTACTAGATCTAGAAAATTTCCCATGCCCGGATCTTCACACCATCGACCAACTTTGGGTGTATGCTAGCAAAGGATACTTTGGTTTTAGCGTTCAAAAGAATATTTACCAAAGTTTGGGTGGTACAAGGAAATATAATGAGAAAATCTGGGAGGCTTTTGGCGATTGCGTTGGATGGCGAACAGGAGGTGAGTGGTTGGAATGGGAGAATATAACCTATACTTTAAATGCCCAAAGTATAAAAGGACACCTCCCAAGTCCAACTAGTACGTGGGGGGCGTTTTTCGCGTTACTTTTGGGAACGACGAGGGCTCGAGGGCAGAGAGAGGGAGTGGGAGTGGGAGATGGAGGGACGTGGCGTGGTATCTCTTCTCTCGCGCAGAGACTTGTAGACTGTAACACATAATGCGTTTCAGTCTTTATGAAGATTTGTTACCAGAAGCCTTTTCTACGAAAACACAAGCATTTCAACGATTTCGATACCAGGCACTGCGTCACTGCGGCATTGCTGTCAAGAATTAAACAACTGCATCGCAATTTTGGGGTCATAACAGTTTGCCATGACAAACTTTTCAGCAACTGCTTGGACTTCTGTGGTTAAAGGTTCCCACTCATCCCAAGGTAATCGCATCTGCCCCGGCGATGTCTTTTTCTTCTTTCCTTTCAGGATTTTAGGCAGCAGTTTACTTCCCCAGCCATAGCTTTTTTCAGGTTTAGGCTGAGGTTTGTACTTTTTACAGAATCCCCGGTACTTAACAGCACATTCTTCCAGTGTCTGCCCCAACGATAAAAATGCTGGATGCCACCCTATCGGAAAGTCAAAAGTCAAAAGTCAAAAGTCAAAAATTTATTTATTCAACTTTTCTTTAGTCGTTACTAGGGTAAGGGCGAGTGCTTTTACCCAGTTACTATGACCGACTAAGGTACGCAGTTGTTCTCCGGTTTGCCAATTCCAGACTTTGAGGGTGTTGTCAAAGGAACCAGAAATCACGTACTGGCTGTCTGGGGTGAGGGCAAGTGCAATTACCCTGTTACTATGACCTGCTAGGGTACGTACTAAGGAACCGCCAGGAGAACTTAAGCTGGCTGTTTGGGGAAGCAAGCAAGGGGTTTCGCATTGCTGCGCCTGCGTTAACAATCTTTGAATTTCTTCTGTTTCAAAACCCAGCAACCGCCCTAATAATTGCCCTCGTAATTGCTGTTTATCTTGATTTAAAATATGTGCCGACAGCCGCAATGCACCTTGAATTAACTGTAAACTCTCATCCTCCGACAAAAAATCATAATCTGCTATCAAAGCATTAATATTGATTTTCTCCAACTTCGCCTGCAACCAGCGAAAATCACACAGCAGTTGTTGTAATTCTCTTTCCTTTTTCCCCGCCAGCAAGTGATAAGCCAAGTTTTGCCAGATATAGCCGTCATTTTCTAAACTATGCCAGCCTAAGGGGTATTTTTTGCTGTAAGCATTTAAGAAACGAGTGTGTAAACACCCTATCCCCTCACTTTCTTTTACTAAGGTGGCGTGCTGCTTTCTGACATAATCAAACTGCAAGTCATGTAATCGCAAATTTCCCGCTTCATCCCGCAAAGCCAGAGATTTACTTACCAATTCATCAATCACATCTTGGGTATCAAACTGATTCAAGCCCAAGGGTTGCCAAAAAGTCTGCAAAACTGCTTCTGGTATGGGTGTATCCTCAGGAAAGACGGCAAAATCTAAATATCGCTGTTGGTAATTCTCAGACATATCCTCCACACTCACCTGAATTGCCTTAAGTAAATTCGGATAAGGATAATTGGGGAATTGTTGTTTGATTTTCTCTAGATCGGCACTACGTAGTTTTTCTAAAATATTGTGCCAGCGATTTGGCGGTTTCCCGCGCATCATCGCCCCTACCATTGCCAATGCTAAGGGCAAATACCCGCATTCCCTCGCTACCTGCAAGGCGACATCATTTTGCTCTATGGGGTGCAATATCTCCGGTTGATTTGCCCAATCTGCCAATAGTGCTAACGCCTTTTGTGCATCTAAAACCGCAAGTTGATGTTCTTCTCCTCCCAACCCTGTAATTATCGCTGTATCACGGGTGGTAACTATCATTTGACAGCCTTCCCCTAAGACATCAAACGCCGTCGCATCATCCAAACGCCAAACATCATCCAAAATCAGCAAGCAAGCTTTATCTGCAAATAACTCCCGCAACCGCGCTTTTCCTAATCCAATCTCGGTAAAAGCTGCTTGCTTGTCGCCCAACGCCTGAGCAAGATAGGATTGCCAAGTTAAAATTTGGGGTGTTTGTCCAAATGTTACCCAAAACACTCCATCCGAAAACGCCTGTCTGACTTCTTCATCCCGCGCTAGGGCTGTAGCTAAAACAGTTTTGCCAATTCCGCCCATTCCTTGCACGCCAACACGACGACTTTTCCCCGTAATCCCTATAGGTTGTTTTGTTAATGAAAATACCTTATGTTTTAAGGGTGCAAGTTCTTCCAGACGGTGTAAAAAGTGCGGTGGTAATTCTGGAACGTTGGTAAGATTACCTAAAGGTAGGTGATGGGGAGTAAAATTGGTTTTTTTTTAAGTTCAGGAATCGACTTGCCAGACACCCCAGATAACTCAATCGCATTCCGGGCAATATTAAAAGCAAACTCTACAGGCGAACCAGAATCACATTCGGGATTGTAAGCCAGAAGCCCATCGTAAAATCCCACAACAAATTCAATGGCGGCTTTATCTTGGATTTGATCGTTCATGCCAATCACATAATTAATGTGTTGGGCGATCGCATCTGCTTGCATTTGGGAGTAGCAAGCATTCAACAGTACACATTCTACTTGATTAGCGAACTGTCCAAACAGCCCAGCTAATGCTTCTCCCGTAACTAGCTTCTCAAATCCAGTTTCATCTTCAAAAGCTAATCCTTCTACCCCTGCACCATGCCCACAAAAGTGGATAATGTTTGGTCGATAATCCAAAATAGCGCGGCGAACATCCCTCGGACGTACTGCCAAATCACATCGGAGATCAAAATTCTTTCGATTGTGCGCTCTTTGCAAACCTTCCTTAATATCACGCAATTCTTCATCTAGACGCAAACGTACTGTCTGCTTGGGATTTGCCGCCAAAATCAAAATTTTTTGGGGTTTGATGGTCATTGCCGACATTGGGAATAGCTATTTTTAATTTTTCAGTATACAGCGAAGGGCTAGCAATTTAAATGCAGCGGGCGGACGAACTGCCCTAGGCGATCGCTCATTCTTTTCTCTCATTTCTTGTCTTGCTTGTCAATATATAAGTTCTAAAAGTTAACACAAATAATTATATGCATTTTTACTTATACAATTGGGGATCGGAGATTTCACGGTTTAATTCTAAGGTAAAGACTTTATAAACAATATTTAGGCGACTATTGCAGCTCAATTTTTCTTTGCCTATAATTATAAGTATAAGGTGTATTAAAAAGGCACCGAAAGACAAATGACGAAGAACTAGGTTAAATAATTTTAAAAAGCATCTGGACTCAAAAGTTAAGAAAATTTAACTTTTTCCAAGTGATACCGACAGTTTGAATCGTCTAGTTGCTAATAAAAATCGAGCGTAGCTCATAATTATTTGCGCTGCGGAAATTTTTTATTGGTAGCAGAAAGGTATGAATTTTGACTGAATTTTCGGGCTCGTGGTTTGACTATAGAGGCAACCCAGTGTTTTCAAGATGTTAACTTTGCTACCTGCAATGGAGCCAAGAAGGATAGTCATATGTTTGAATTAAGAAAAAAGGTTTTTGATTGTATTACCAGCTATGCTTTGGAAAGTATTGCTGCTGTCAATGTGGATAATCTAAAGCACTTTTACAACGATCTTCCCGTAGATCCATATATAAAAGATAATTACCGCTTTAGGCGCTTATCTCATTTCCGGGTTTCAGACGAGGGGTTGATCAAGTTACCTCATAGAGCTTTATTTCAATCAAAACAATATAATCCTTTGCTGGGTAACGTAGTCAGAGAGTTTGCAGAACTGGATGACGAACTTATAAAACTTGAAGATTTCCAAAGAATTATTTTGGAATTTTTTGAGTTCTGCAAAATTTGCTCAACTTACAAAGAAGTCGCAGTTCATCAAATTAGAACCGTTGCATACCCAGAGAAAATGGGCAACCCCGCTCCTGAAGGCATTCACAGAGACGGGGTAGATATGATTGCTATCTTTTCTGTGAATAGAGAAAAGATTGAAGGGGGAGAAACTCATCTCTATAAATCTAAGAGTGACAGACCGATTTTTACCAAAATTCTCAATCCTGGTGAGATGGTCGTATTTAGCGATCGCAATCTATTCCACTTTACAACTGCTATCAAAGCAATCACTGACGAAATTGGGGTGAGAGACGTGTTTGTTTTAACTTGTCCCGGCTTAAATCCCGAGCCGAATAAGTGAATGATTGACTTTTAGCAATTCTCATGTAAGGTGGGCAGTGCCCACCCTACAAATTTTTGCTCATTAAAGATGAAAGAACTCGTCTTAACTTCACGAAAAAAAGGAGTATTCTACTATGGTTGACCTAGATTTGAAGTGGATACGCGATCGCTTTCCAGCACTCTCCCAAGAAATCAATGGTCAACCCGTGGTCTTTTTTGATGGACCGGGCGGTACTCAGGTTCCAGCAAGCGTAATAGATGCGATCGCACAATACTTGGTCAATTCCAATGCTAACACTCATGGGGCTTTTGCCACCAGTGAGAGAACAGATATACTCGTAATCTCAGCACGTGCGGCTGTAGCCGATTTATTAGGGTGCGATTCTGATGAAGTGGTCTTTGGTTCTAACATGACCACACTCACCTTTGCCCTGAGTCGAGCCATTGGTCAAGAATTGCACCCTGGTGATGAAATCATCGTCACCAAACTTGACCATTATGCTAATGTTTCCCCCTGGTTTGCACTTTCAGAAAAAGGTGTTGTCATTCGTACAGTTGATGTTCGTATAGAAGACTGCACGCTAGACATGAACCATCTCAAGCAGCAGCTCAATGAACGGACTCGATTAATAGCAGTGGGATACGCATCCAATGCTGTCGGTACAATTAATGATGTTGCAGAAGTGACAAAACTGGCTCATTCCTTTGGGGCAATGGTGTTTGTAGATGGCGTACACTATGCACCTCACGGCCCAATTGACGTGCGTGCGATCGACTGCGACTTTCTTTGTTGTTCCGCTTATAAATTCTTTGGACCCCATGTAGGTGTTATGTACGCAAAGCGCGAACATCTTACTCGGTTACGTCCTTACAAAGTGCAACCTGCCCCAGAAGAACTTCCCGGACGTTGGGAAACTGGCACCCAAAACTATGAAGGTCTATCGGGAATGGTAGCAGCAATTAACTATCTAGCTGAAATAGGTTATCAAGTTTTGCCCGGAGTGGCAAATCGCCGACAAGCCTTAGTAGCCGCTATGCTAGGTATAAAGCAATACGAAAAGGAACTGAGTCACAAGTTGGTTTCGGGATTGCTACAGATTCCTGGTTTGACTCTCTACGGCATTACCAATCCAACCCAGTTTGACTGGCGAACACCAACTGTTGGAATTCGGCTTGCAGGGCACACACCTCAGACAGCTGCTAAAGCCTTGGGCTTGCGCGGTATCTTCACTTGGAACGGCAACTTCTATGCACCCGGTATAACCGAGACATTGGGAATTGAGGCAAGTGGGGGATTACTACGGATTGGGTTAGTACACTATAACACCGTCGAAGAGATTCACCGTCTGTTGACAGCGCTTAGTGAATTGTAACTGCTGTTAGAGGAACGGTGGGCAGTGCCCACCCTACGTCTGGCTAACCACTAACTACCTTCAATACAAATTTCCAAGCACATCACAATATATTAGGAGGGCGTATATGCCATCCATGAACTTACTCTCTATTTTCAACCCTTCCAATTACTGGCGGGGGGGCTATTTTTCTATTCCTTGGCAACCTATTTTCCGACAATTCCAAATTTTACCGGAAGAACTCGTTTTAACGGATTTACGTGACCTTTCACACACACCACTGAATGTCCAAGTTGACCGGGTAGATCCAAACGATCCCTCTCGCGACACTCTTGTTTTCTCATTACCAAAAGGAATTCCACCAGGTTCAGAAGATGAAGTTCTTGCCTCAACTTTTGTCAAACTAGACAGGGGCAAGCCAGTATCATTGGGACTAGTTGAGCCATCTCTTGAGGTTGTTTACAGCTTATCGGGACAGGCACGAGGGGTGAGATTGATGAACAGCCGCCTGATTGTTTGGTTCAACTTAATACCTGCGCCTGAGGATAATTGGCGAAACTGGTTTTCTGGTTCAGCAACAAGCGTGCAACTTGATAACCAAGAACTTCTCGATCCATTTCAGGCAGCAAAAGGAGAATGGATTGGGCAAGATCCAGAAAAGCGTTGTATGCAGTTAGATGAACTGTTGTTACCAGAAACATCCCATCCTGGGTCGCAACATTACAAAGTCAGCTTGTACAATCATTCTTACCGCTTGGTATCCCATTCTAGTGGTTCAGTAAGAGCAAGTATTACTATTGCCTCTGAGCCTTTTGACTATATAAGTGCAGACCCAGTGACAGGGGGTAAACGTCATTTAGTGTGCGAACTTTATAGGGTGATTAGCTTATACGCTGGTGCAAATTACTTGGTTGAAGAACTCTATGTCAAAGGGCAACCCAAGGGAGAAAACGGGATTCTCAATGAGAAAGCTGTCAATTTAGACTTTGCAGCTTGCTACTTTGCCCATATGAACATGGGACGTACAGAAGATATCCAGCAAGTATTCCCTGTATTCGATTGGTTTGCTATTGGGTCTACTGAGCCACCCTACCCCGCATACGGTTTAATAACGAACGTACATATTAGCTCTTTGATACACCCACATGCAGGTCATCAGAGCAACTTTTCCTGGCAGCTCTTACCCAGCAACTATGCAAAGTGCATACATTTATTTATGAGAGGTCAACCAGACGGGTTTGATGCGCGAGTCGGTCATTATTGGTATCAATTGATACACAAGCCTCTGAGGGCTGAGATGTATCAGGAAGCTTCTTGTCCCATAGTTGTTAAGTTAGCAAATTTTGCTTTGTTATAATGCATTAGACTTTGGACAAAAAGAATACAACACATTAATAATAACCCTCCCTCTCCCTCCCCTTATGCAGTAAAAGCTCTCTGAGAACCAAATATGACTGATAATTATCTGCGATTTCTGCTTTTAAAAGATTTTTGAGGAGACAATATGTCAGATTTCCAAGATTTTCTAAAACATCAATTTGCTTACGTTGCTATAGGAGAGTTTAAACCGGGCAAGTTTGAAGAAGCTCAACGACTCTACGAACAGGCAGTTGCAACCTACACTCACGGTTTTAAGGGAGCATACCTTCTACAAGAACCGGGAACTGACAAAGGCATCGCTGTTATTTTTTGGGAAAACGTGGAAGATATGGATACCAACCATACTGAAGCTTACGATAACATCATGAAACAAATGATGCCCTTGTTTGCCAAGACTCCAACGACCTTTTTGCATGAAGTCGTTTGCGAAATTCAGCCAAAAGTAGAACAAGAGGTTGAGAGCAATTAGATCTGATTGAGATTATTCATAACCTAAAAAGCGCCCCCCGTCAGGAGGACGCTTTTATTTACGCAAGATTCGCTGCTTGAAGCGGCTCTACATCATTAACCGTTGATTGCAGGAGCGCTGATTGCAACAGGAGCAGCTTCAGCCGCAGCCAAGTCGTTGTTAACAATTGCCACGGCAGTCTCATCACAGCTAGTTTCAATTGCCAAAACAGTTGCCATTTCAGGGTTTTGCCAAATAAGGACTTGTTTGAGAAGCTTTAACTTTTATTTACTTCAACTTTACTCGGTTCGCGGGCAAGAGTATGATGACTTGCTAGTTCTGCAAATCAAGATTGTACAAGCCGCTTCGTTTTGTACAAAATAACTTTTTGTTTCGTAATAAAAGGCAACAATTCCATGCGACGCTTGTGTGCTTTGATTTTAACGATTTGTCTTTGGTTCAACTTTGCCCCGTCAGCCAAAGCGGAAATTCCAGGAACAGGTCTTGTGCCTTGTAGCCAATCTCCTGCCTTCCAAGAACGGGTACAAGCTGCCCGCGCTACTAACTTTGACCCCAGTTCAGGGGAAAAACGATTTGAGCGTTATTCCCAACAACTTTGCGGTCCTGAGGGTTTACCCCACCTAATTGTAGACGGTCGTCTCAGCCATGCTGGTGACTTCATAATTCCCGGTATTCTCTTCCTGTATATCGCTGGTTGGATTGGTTGGGCAGGTCGCACTTACCTGCAAAAGAATAAGGCAGAAGGCGGTGACGTGGAATGGAGGGAAGTTAAGATTGAGGTGCCCAAAGCACTGCCAATCGTTCTTTCAGGTGCTACTTGGCCTCTAGCTGCCGTAAAAGAATTGCTGTCGGGTGAATTAACTGCCAAGGACGAAGAAATACCTATTTCGCCACGCTAGTGACCATTTGACATGACAAATCTTAGGTTGGAACTGAGAACTACTTAGTCGTTATTTAACAACTAACAACTCACAATTTCCAATTGAAAAGTCATCCATTAGCTACATCCAAAACTCGCTCATTCTATTGACTTATTTGGGAGAATAATTCATGCAACAAAAGTATTTTCTTCAATATCTTTCCCTCGCACCAGTTCTTGCTGTTGTTTCTGTTTCCGTTGCCTTCTCTACTTGGGCTATATTTAACTACTTCTTCCCCGACCTACTTTTCCATCCAATGCCATAATCACGGATAAAAGATAGGATTTGGAATCAGTTAGGAGTTAGAAGTTAGGAGTTAGAAGCTAGATAATGGTAGCTTTGAGCTTTTAGAAGCAAGCATCTTGCTCTGCCTCAATCTTTAATAGACAACTTTCTTCAAGAACTCATGGCTGACAGAATAGCTTGTAACTTTTAACTTCTAACTCAAAGCTTTACTTCACACTTGGAAAAGTAAATACTTGTAAAAATAGTCTATTAAAAACCTTAATGCTGTATAGAGCATAAGGATTTTAGTATTTGAAACACCTAAATTAATTTTTATAAAGTTCGATAGCAAAAATGAAATTTAGCTAAGATTAACAATTATTATTAACTTGAAAATAAAGCCATCATTTTATTTAGAGGCGAACATAAAGTATGGCAGATATAGCACAAGCAGTAGATGCATCAAAAGATCGTCCCAGCGATGCTAGAAATCGCGAGGTAGTCTTTCCTCAATGGCGTGACCCACAACAGGGCAACTTGGAAACACCAATTAACGCTTCTCCGCTAGTCAAGTGGTACATTAACAACTTGCCTGCCTACCGCCCTGGAATCACTCCCTTCCGACGCGGACTAGAAGCTGGTATGGCTCATGGTTACTGGATCTTTGGTCCCTTCGCCAAACTGGGTCCCCTGCGCGATACAGCCAATGCTAACTTAGCTGGTTTACTGGCAACCTTGGGCTTAATTGTGATTTCGACTGGTGCCATATCCCTATATGCCAACAGCAATCCCCCTAAACCCCACGTCACCGCTACCACACCCAACCCCCCAGATGCTTTTCAATCTGGAGAAGGCTGGAACAACTTCGCCAGCGCTTTCTTAATCGGTGGTATTGGTGGCGCGGTTGTCGCTTACTTGTTGACTAGCAATTTAGGGCTGATTCAAAGTCTGTTCGGTTAAGAGTCATCAGCCATATGTCATTAGTCATTCAATGACTTGACATGGGATAAATTGGCAAAAAATATAGGGCATGAAGGATAGGCTTAAGTAAGTCTTTCTTTATGCCTGAAGTTGTTCCCCCCTTATCTGTCCGAATTTAGGACAGGCAAGAGGGGATACTTGTTATGAGTTAGTAGTTAGTAGTTATTTGTTCCACTATCCACTAACCACTATCCACCTACAAAAATCGCAGCTTCTACAGCGTTTAATGCGGATTCGAGATCGTCATTGACGATTTGAATATCAAATTCATCGGCAGCCCCAATTTCTTCTTTAGCGTGACGCAAACGGCGGGCAATTGCCTCTTCAGAATCCTGCCCCCGACCGCGTATCCGTTTTTCTAACTCCTCTATAGAGGGTGGCAAAATAAAAATGCTGCGGGCATCTTTAAAAGCAGCACGAATCTGTCGTGCCCCTTCTAACTCAATTTCTAGCACAACACGTTTGCCAGAGCGAACTTGGTTCATTACGCTTTCTCGGGGAGTTCCGTAATAGTTACCAGCATATTCTGCCCACTCCAGTAATTCGCCAGCCGCTACCAATTTTTCAAACTCACTACGGCTAATGAAGTAATAGTGTTTGCCGTTGATTTCTCCAGGACGGGGAGAACGAGTCGTCACGGATACGGAATAATGCAGATCCGAATGACGCTCCATCAGAGTTCGCATTAAAGTGCCTTTGCCTACTCCACTTGGACCGGTCAAAATAATGAGCCTGCCAACTGGCGGGCATTCCTTGGTAGCAGCACCACTTCTGGTGGATAAAACTTGCATCATCCGCTTTACCTGTGAATTAATCGATAAACCTAGCTCACTAGTCATTAGTCTTTCTTTCGCTGGCAGGTCACGAGCGACTGACACATTTGTAGTCTTAGTGACATAGAACTAGTGTAATTCACATGGTACTGCTGATGCTGCCCAAATAGGGTAGGGTTACTGACCCTTCATTTGTCAATTATCTACGACCTGGTGGTCTCGCGTAATCACAAAACGGTTTGCTACTGTCTCCGGCTGAATTGCCGAAAGAATGACATGACTTGAATCAGTGATAATGACAGCCCTAGTACGCCGACCATAAGTTGCATCTACCAGCTGACCGCGATCGCGTGCATCGGTGATGATCCGTTTGATTGGAGCAGACTCTGGACTGACTATGGCAACGACTCGGTTGGCAGACACAATATTGCCGAAACCGATGTTGATTAACTGAATGTCCATAAAAAACTGACGCCAAACGTGGTGTGAGAAGCTTTAAATTAACTATTTTCCATGTTATCCATAAAAAACAGGAGTTACAACGAAGAAATTAAAGCTTGTTCAAGTTTTTAACTAAGAAACGCTTTTTTTAGCTATTTCTGCCCCAACATCCCTAAAAATCTATCTAAAGATATAGGAAAACTATACGAAATCAATCTAACAACTTGACTATTTAGGGAGGGTTAGAGAGGGATATTATCAATGTGTTGCATTCTTTCCAAATCGAAAAAAGACTGCGGACTCGGGTCAAAAAAAATATGTAGAGACGTAGCGTACTACATCTCTACAGGTGGATTATGTTTCTTTAGCTGCTACTGCTTGGCAGTCTTATTTAACTGCTGCCATCTCTGTTGGAGTCGATTTAAGTCAGGAGTATAACCACCATAACGCCAGCTAACGTAAGCTTGGCAAATTTCATCAATAACTTCGGCAATACCCGGAGAATGATGGTTGTACGATCCCCGAGCAAACTCTAGGGGTGTTTGTGCTGGATGTTTACCAAAACCTTTTTGATTTGTCCACTTGAGCATTTGTTGATAAAGGCTTTCCATAGGTGGAAGTTTACTCAGCTCAAGACGATAGCGCCACAATGAGCAAAAACGCCATGCAGCCCAACTCAAAAAGGCAAAAGCCGTCCCCACAATCAAGCCAGCAAGCACTCCGATCCAACCTTGGAAGAATAATGAGATAAACCACGAGACTGCTCTAGCTATCCAATTGAATATTGCTCCAAACACATCATTAAAGAACCCTTTAACAGGAGAAGGTAACCAACCAGCAACCCAGTTCCAAAACTGACGCAGAACACCAAACGTTTCAGTATCCTCTAAAGAAGGAGGAATCAGGGGATGATTTGGGATTGGGTCAAAGGCAAACCAACCGTATTTAGGGAAATAGACTTCCGTCATCGCATGGGCGTCCGTGTTGCGGACAACGTACATTCCCGTAAACGGATTGAATTCTCCTGGGCTAAATCCCGTCACCAATCTCGCTGGTATACCTATGGAACGCAGCATCACTGTCAGCACTGTGGAAAAGTGGTCTGGGTAGCCTCCCTTGTGCTTAAACAAGAAAGCCTCTACCAAATCTTCTTTTTCACTGAGATAAGGCACTTCTAAGGGATTCTCCGGCAAATTATAGTGTTGTTTTAGATACTGAGCCAAGTACAGAGCTATTTCATAGGGTGATTCAAGGCTTTTTTGCGACTTGCCTACCCTTTCAAGATTGTAGTTGGCTAGTATTCCTTCGGTATGTTTTCTAACTCGAGCGGCAATCTCACTTGGAACTTCTAGATAGTATTTTTTAATACTTTCCGGATACTTAGCTGGGGCTGTTCCCAACAAAGTGCGATCGCGCAAAGGCACTTCTGAAATCGCTGTATAAGTAAGACCTTCTGACAATTCTACGGGCGCTCGCAGCCCACCTTCTTTATCTATGGCAACGATTGGTGTCGGAAAGTAAATTTCTTTGGGATATGCCATAGCAGGGATCAAGTTTGGGAAATCCGACACTATGGTGTAGGTTTGTATTATATCTCTGGTTTCACCGGCAAAGATTGGTCTGGGAAGAAAAATTTGGAAAGACCAAGGAAATCGCTTCACTGTTTCAACTTGTTCGTTACGAGAAATTTCCCATCCTTTACCTGTATAGCGGTCAAAGGCAAGAACTCGCCAGAAACCAGGGCTTTGCGATCGCACTCGCATCACCACTTTGGGTTTCATTTCGCCTCTGAGGTTCTGGTTGATTTGGCTGCCAAAACCGTAATAAAAATTATCATCCAAGCGCCCTGGTGTGCCTGGTTGCTTTTCTCCACTTCTACTTGAGCTACTAGCACCACCTTGATTTTTGGTATTGTTACCTTGGCGGACGTAACCGGGGTTAATAATACTACGCCCAGTAAAGTCCCCTTTGACGTTAATGGGAGCACTTACTGGAAACATTCTCAGTTGGTAACCTGGGAATCGGGGTAGAACGGCAAAAATCCCTAACCCTACTGTTAGGACTATTAAGAAGTTAATGAGAAAAAACTTCCAATTAAAAACAGAGGGATTCTTTTCTCGTTCTTGAGATGACCCTGAGAAGGCAACGAATTCTTGAAAGCCCAAGCGGGAACGGTAATCAAGCACTAAAGTTGGCAAAGCTATTGCCAGAAATAACAGCAGCACTGGTGCAAATGCTAGAGTTTGACTCAGTGTTGCGGCGACGCCGAGCAAAATCAACCCGATGACAATTGAATAACCCAAGTCTTTGCGACGGGGCGTATCAAAACTATGAAGCACCTGAAGTTGAATTAATAACTCTGCCAACGCCAAACGCGTGTCATTCAGTTCGCCAAACAATCGCCCAAAGAAAGCACCCAGTGCTGCTAACATTCCTATAGCGATACAGAACTTAACCGAGACATTCCGTTCGCGGCGATGATGGTAACTCCAAATCGCACCTACCACCGAAAGTGGTATTGCCCAAAGACTAAATTGAGTCTCAGCAGCAATATCCTTTGCCACTATTCCAACAACTACCAACGCTAGCACGAGCACCCGTAAGGTAATTGAATTTTCCACTTCCATCAACGGCGTCCCCTGCATACTTTGCAGCAATTGCTCACTGATAGGTAAACGCCAACTCATCCTGGATTTGTTAATCATTATCAAAGAAAGCAGTCTATGGGTATGTAATCAAAGCGGTAATTTGGACGCTACTGACACAAAACGAGAACTCGGTTAAACCGACTCGCTTTGTATCTTCCTCATAGCAGCTTTCTGTAGACGCCCTAATGACGCTTTTATACGAAAAGAGATATTGCTCAAAACCAGGATTTCTACTTCATCACAATGGCATTTGATTAATTTAGGGTGCTAGCGATGGCGACAGTGATTTACACCGTGGGAACAATCACAAACAATAGTGGCTTTTGGTTTATTTCTTGTAACTCTACCTCTAAGGTATAAGTTTGGTTGGGTTGCATGTCATTTAATTCGACACTCAAGCATCCTGGAGTTGAAGTCTCTGCCATCGCCTGAGAGCCTTCTCCCCGAAGATTTAATATCCCAGATCCTGGTAAATCACCTTCAACTCGCAGTTTCGTCACTTGACCTTCTTGAGACTCGTATTCCACCCTGAGGTTGAGAACACCTGCCTCTGTGAGCCATTGTCTTTCTACAACTGGCTCGTCAGATGAAACTGGTAGCGTCAGATTTTCTAGCAGCTGTTTTGCCGCCATCAATGACAGTGCCATTTGTTGGCGGGGCTGTAAATCTGAGTAATTGCTTTCCAACGTTGGCATTGTTTCTAAAGCATCCACAGATCTATATGGACTCCTCAGCACCAATCCAGCTAGGTCGTTTATTATCTCGGGTTCGCCAGGAAAGAGACTGTCCACCGCTTGAACCAACTTTGCCCCTAATGGTAACGAAGACGATACCAACGCAAGGCATTTCTCCAGTAACAACTGGAAAACTTTTTCCGGTAGTAGAATCGGCAGATTCAGCTTTAATTGCTGTGCCGTCCACCCCCAGACCGGAACCAAATCAACTGATGGCTTGTCTACATAATCGGGGTAGTCTGTCAGTTGGGTTTCCCAAGGAAAGAGCGGTGGGTGGTTTTCAATTTGAATTTGTAACCGACGTTTAAGGACGGCTTGGAAACGTTCTTGCACAGTAGGAATTACCTCATTTTTCGATCCAGTCATAGAGCGGGTTTCAGCCTTCATTTTAGTAGTTCATTTGTTCGCGCCCCAAGGGCTGGGTGGGCACCGCCCACCATTATCAAATATGGGAATTTGAAGATTACACTGAAGCTATCTGAAACCGCAGTTAGACGCAGATAAACGCAGATGAAAGACAATTATAGCGGTTTTAGTTGCGTGCAATATATATAGAAGGGCGAACGGTTGTTCGCCCCTACCAAGGGTTTTAACGAACGCATAATTAATTTTCACTCCTATGTCTAATATTGTGGGGTGGGCGTCCTTGCCCGCTACCTGCGACGTCTGAGACAGACGTACCACAAGAAATTTTTGAGTATTTTTTTATTTGGAAGTCCCTAAGGTACTGGCATTTGCTCCAGATGTATCAGCATAATGCCAACTGACAATATCTTATGGTACTATTGTACTATAAATGTAGATTAACCCCACCTATACAGGTAGATTTTTCTTCTCTCGAAAGAATTCAGAACTCAGGAGTCAGAATTCAGCATGAATTCTGTACGAAAAGGTGGTGAGTCAAGTACAAAACCCCCGAATTTATCTGTAGCTAATTCTTTAGTCTGAGTTCTGAATTCTAAATCCTATTCAGGGGTACAGACAAATGATAATTGTGGTTGATACAAAACCTCGATATCGACGAGGGCAATTGGTAGAAGTCTCACGAAAAGACGTTATTTATCAAGGTGTTGTTATTAAAGTTAATGAAATCAATCGCTGTTGGGATAAATGGGTATACATCGGGTATTGCGTTCATTACCCTAAAAAATTACGTCAATATCAAAACAACGCAAACCGTTATGAGTGGGTGTTATTTGAGGACGAAGTCAGGGAATACCAACAAAATTGACGCTTCCTGCCCTTAAAGCACAAGGTTTTCAGTCGTCTTCCTTATTTAAATTGGGGGAACAAAAACCGGTTTCTTTAGCTGTAAAGACTAAGATTTCATTAACTTAATTTAAAGAAACCGGGTTACATGAAATGACTAGACTACTATGGTTGTTGTTAGATGAAGTTTGTAATTGGCTCGCCTGGTTTTGCCTTTTTGAATTTAGTGCCAGTTTCACCTTTGGCGAGTTTTTGTTTTACCTTGACGTAAGCCTCATCAGGGAGTGACACATAACCTACAGAATCTACCCATTTCCAAGAATTTTCTATATAAAAACTGACAAACTCCTTGACTGCTGTTTTGTTATCTAGTGACTGCTTGCTGACATAGATGAAGAGAGGGCGGGACAAAGGCGTATAGATATTTTTGACAACATTGTCCAGTGGAACCGGCTTTTCACACTTTCCTGTTGGACTTTCTACAGCCACTATGTTTAACTTGTCTTGGTTTTGTAGGTAGTAAGATATTCCAACATATCCAAGAGCATTTGTATCGCCAGCAACTCCTTGAACAAGGATATTTTGATTGTGGCTTGGGGTGTAATCTGTACGGCTATTTTTAGCTTTCCCAGTGATAGCTTGTGTGAAATAATCAAAAGTTCCAGTATCAGAAGCTGGGGCGTAAAGCTTTAGAGGTTTGTTGGGAAACTTTGGATTGACTTGATTCCAACTATTGACTTTGTTAGTAGCTTTAGAGTTCCACATTTTCTTAAGTTCATCTATCGTCAGACATTGAACAAAATTATTCTGACGATTGCTAATGACAGCAATTCCATCAAGGGCAATGGGTATTTCTACAAAGCTAATGCCCTTCTTTTCACAGGTTTTGATTTCTTCATCTCTAATGGTACGTGATGCACCAACAATATCAATGTCTCCAGCACAAAACTTACTGATACCACCTCCAGTACCACTTGAAGCAACACTCACGTTAGCATTAGGTTTTACCTTTTCGTATTCTTCCGCAACTGCTAGAGAAATAGGAAAACCAACAGCAGCACCATCTATACTTACCTCATTCTGCTTTTCCTCTGCTCTGTTACAAGAAGTTACACCAAACATCAGAACTATTAGAGATGTTAGTAAGGCGTGGTAATTGATTCGGTAAGGAAAGTTCATAACTTCAAGTCCTGTATTGTATTTCTTCTCGTACTGCGAAATGTTTATACCTTACTAGCAGTCCAAATTTTGTCAAAGATTGCTCCGTCACTAAAAAAGCTTTTCTGAAGAATCTCCCATCCCCCTAAATCTTGAGCCGTGAAAAAGGTTTTAATTGGGGTATATTTCTTGGATACTTCTTCGATAACAGCAGGGTTAACGGGACGATATCCTAAATTGGCAAATTCACGTTGTGCTTCTGTTGAATACAGAAAATCAACAAATGCTTCTGCTACTTCTCTCGTACCGTGCCTATCAACGTTTTTGTCCACAATAGCGACAGGATTGTCAATAGAAATGTTAACGTCAGGTACGATGTAAGGCAGCTGCTCACCGCTTTGTTTGGCTAAAATAACCTCGTTTTCGTAATTGATTAACACATCTCCCTTTGCTTGTTGGAAAAATAGTTCGCTAGCATCACGTGCAGTAGGTGCTAGTACGGGAGCGTTTTTATAGACATTGGTGACAAAGTTTTGTGCTTGAGCCTCGTCACCCCCTGTTAGGCTAACTGAACCCCATAAGGCTAAGAATTCCCAAATAGCAATACCAGAAGTTTTGGGGTTGGCAGCAATGACCTTGACGCCATCTTTTGCCAAATCCGACCAAGTTGTAATCCCTTTAGGATTGCCTGCACGGGTAACGATCGCAGCCACGGATCTGCTGACAATACTACCTCTTGGCGCTTTTGATTCCCAATTCTTTTCAATCAAACCTGCTTGCTGAATTTTATTGACATCCAGGGGAAGTGCTAGATGTACTACATCTGCCTCTTGCGAGCCTTTAATCACGGCTTCTGCTTGAGAACCAGATCCACCATAACTCTGCTCAAAAGTCACGTTTTGATTGTGTTCTTTCTTCCACTTTTCTACAAATTTAGGAATGATGCGATCGTGAGCTGCTTTGGTCACAGAGTAGGACACGAGCGTTAGTTTGACATCAGGTTTGGCAGCTGAGGTGCTTCCAGAACAAGCAGCGATCGCCACACTCAAGCTAGCCCCCACCAAAAAAAGGCAAACAAAATCTCGAAACGAATGTCCGTTTGACCAATTTCCTATGAATCTCTGGCTCCATTGTTTGATAGTCCAAAAGGGTTTAATCAAATAATTGGGGATTTGTTCAATCCAGGATGTCCCCGATCTTTTTGTATCCTGCCACTTGCTCATCAAAATCCTCCCTTAACTACGGTAACTTTTGTAATTTACCGTAATTTATGGAATTATAGGTCAGAAGATTGGGTTTCGATCGAACGTTAATTTTTCTTAAATTAAAAGATAAAAGATGGCAGATATTTTCTCACTATAAAAAAAGGCTGAATTATCACGGTTTGATACCCATAAACCGAAAATTCAGCGAAGTATTTCATCTATATTAAAGAAGTAACTCGCTTTTGTAAAAGAGATCTGCCTCCACAAGCCCGCAATTCTATGCCCCAGAAAAACGAAACCACTGTTCTCGTTTTGTCACTGCTAATCACACTGGGATTAGTGGGAGGTGGTGTTTGGTGGTTCATTAAGCACTCTGGCGTAGACTTGGGTGGTTTAGCGAACAATCCATCACAGCAACTGGGACAGTATAACGTCGAAAGTTTCTCCTCTGTACAAAACGTTCCTTCTGGTGTGTTTAACTATGGTGGAAGCACGAGTTGGGTATCCATCCGCAAAACAGTAGACCCAGTTATTCAAACCGTCTGGCCCCAGTTTCGCTTGCGCTACATTGACCCCGATCGCGGTACGCCAAGCTCTCAGACAGGTATCCGTATGTTGTTAGACAATCAACTATCGTTTTCTCAGTCCTCTGTTCCGATTCCAGATGAAGTCTATCAGCAGGCGCAACAACGGGGTTTTTCTCTCAAAGAAATACCTGTGGCAATTGATGGGGTGGCGATCGCCGTAAACCCAAGCTTGAACTTAAAAGGTCTAACTGTAGCTCAATTCAATGACATTTATGCGGGCAAAATCACCAACTGGCGTCAAGTTGGCGGTCCCGATTTAAAAATTATACCCTACGGTAAAAAAGACCGGGACTCTGGTAGCAGTATTGTATTTATGCCGACGACAACTGAGGCTTTGCGCCAAGTTGCTGACAATCCAGGGGGTATTTACTATACCTCAGCACCATTAGTCGTATCCCAGTGTAAAGTTAAGCCTTTACCAGTGGGTCGTAACCCTAATGAACTTATTCCTCCTTACAAACCGCCTTTTGTTCCCCTCGAAAAGTGTTCGCAACAGCGCAACCAAGTGAACACCCAAGCTTTCTTGAGTGGTGAGTATCCCCTGAGCCGGCGATTATCGGTGGTGGTGAAACAGAATGGTCAAATTGACCAACAAGCAGGCGAAGCATATGCTAGATTATTGCTAACTGCTCAGGGACAGGAATTAATCACAAAGGCTGGATTTGTTAGTCTACGTTAATCAGCATTGCCCCGATGCCAACCGACAATTATTAAGAAGTGCGTTGAGATCCTCTATAGCTTTTAACGGATTTCTCCCTCGGATTGCGCCTGCGATCGCTGCTTCATAAGGATTTCTGCCTGTTTTTCTAACTGCAGCGATGGCAGCTTTGTTTGATAATCCTCGACCATTAACCAGCCAAGCAGCAAGTACTACACCAGTTCGTCCAATTCCACCCGAACAGTGGACAACCACTTTCTCTCCATGCAGGTCTGCTGCTGCTAGAAACGGCAGAATCGTCTCGATGGAGGTTGTACGGTCGGGTAGCTGAAAATCCTCAATAGGTGCCCAACAAACCCGATCTATCCCAAATGCCTGTCGATATATTTCAAGTAGATCTAACGAAGGAGCTAACTGGGTATTAGGAAGCAAGCAGCAAACCCGCCTTATACCTTGGCACTTCATGAAATGAATCCAGTCAGTTACACTCCGAGCAGAGTAACCCGGTCTTGAGGCACCAAAAACTATTGGTTCAAGTTCACTTGCAGGAGCAAATTTATATATCTTTCTGTTCATTCTTCTTGGTAATGTCAGGAATAGCTATTGAAACCATTCGTGTCAAGTTTATTCCGCAATAAGTGCCCAAGCAACTGCTCTATCCCAAATACCTGTCAGTAGCTACTGCTTTGTAAATACTTCCTTTGGGGTATTTTTATTTAAGCTGACAATAAATTAAGATTAAGTTGTAAACCATATCAGATTTTACTTACATTGAGTGTTTCTAAGAGAATAAGAAAGTATTGTGGTGTCGCTGTTGTCAAAAGAGAAATTTTAAATTTCATTTGGTGGTGGTTCTGCTTCTATAGAAGGCTGGTTGCCAATTCCCAGTTCTTTTCTACTAAGCTTCAACTGTTTCCAAAGCGATCGAATTTGGTTGTAAGCTTCTATGTTTGAAAGTTTCCCAGATGTTTCTAAACTGGTAATAATCGCGACTTTTTGAGCAAACTCTTGGAGATTAGCGTTAAATACTAAATTTTCGGGTTTTACTTGACCGTAATAGCGACTGCGAGGATAGAGAAAATTTTCTTTGTCTCTTGAGTTAGAATGTTCCATGTGTTTACTCCCGATACTAAATTTTTATTTTTTGATATTTAATTTAACATTATTATTTATATTTTTTTAACACATTAGTTTAAGAATAATTACGGCTTTACTCTTAAAGACATACGGGGATTATCCCACATCTAGTTCCCTCCCCTACTGTCTTATTCCCTTTTTTCTGGTTACATTTAAAGCAAGATAAAGTTAAATTGGAAAAGCAATAGCGTAAGCGCTAACGGCTAAAGCCGTTAGTTGCCACCCTGACTTCTTGCATTAATATGTTCAATTTGTATGATATTTCCGTCTTGCTACAATAAACACATTCCCCTTCCCAATGTTCTAGGAGTGCTTCCTTATAACGTAGAATAAACAGTTCTACGCTGAGTCATGGTGAAGTCAGTTAACCGTATTACCTCGATTCCTAACGAATGACTTCGTTTCAAGCACTTCTCAAGAAGCTTTCCGTCGTTTCTCTGATGGGACTGTTCCATCAATTTACCTCCAGGGGATAACCTTTTGTTAAACTTTTTAATTTTAACTTAACTTTTTCTGTTAGAATCTATTTTAAACTACAATTTCTCAAGTAATTTACCGTAGTTATAAAGAATACTTAAATTTACGCTATTACGCGGCAAACATAACGTCGGCTAGCGAAGCCGGAAACCCAGCATTCATCACAAAACATTCTTTAATATTAAAAAAGCTGAAAGCTAGCAAAAGCAAAGCTTGTCAGCCTTTTATCTGTTTTGTTAGACTGAGGGCAAATCAATACTTAACTTGGGCAGCGTCGTAAGGCACTTGAGACGGATGTAGACCGAACACTCTCTTTAAGGATTCGTTTGAGCGAACGAAGTTTAACCCGCTTGATGGCTTTTTTCACATCTAACCACTGTCGCTGTCTTTGACCTGCTTCTGGATAATCTTCGCTCACCTTGGACACTGGCAATAAATACATCTGGACTTGGTAAGTCTTACCTCGTTTGCGATATTTATAACTGCCCAGTGCATGAGTATCCACTTGTCCAATGATGCCAGCTTCTTCCCACGCTTCTTTTGCCGCTGAATCGGGCGGACTCATCCCATTAGAGATACCTCCCTTTGGAACTACCCAGCGCTGACGGTCACGGGCTGTAATCAGCAAAACTTCAATTTTTCCGTCTTTAACTCTATAAGGAATTACCCCGGACTGCTGAAACACTTTGCTAACTTTTTGGCTCATTTAATAATAGTCCCTTCTCATTCAGCGTTTTTATACAATTTTTACTTTAGGGAATATCAAGTGAACATTAAATATCTTTTGGGAAAAATGGTTAACTGGCATCTTGCACCTTCTCAATAAAGGGGTGGTGGGCTTTAGCCCTACCTACGTAACAATAAGCTTTTGGGCCGGGTGAGGTCACGAGTTCAATTCTCGTCACGGGCTTTGTAAAAGTACAGTAACATTAATAAACTCAACTAAGGCAGCGATTGTTTTGTATAGTAGTTGAGCGCCAAGAACACGTTATTCAATTGTAATTGGCTAGTAACGCTGGCGACGGACATGGCAACGGACACTGTATCCAGCTAGCGCTAATGATAGGAGTAGCCAAAACTCATATGGTAAAAAGAAACCAGTAAAACGAGGCAGTGTATTTATTAAAAGAATTGCAATTAGATGGAAAAAGGAAGCCATTACGACAAACCTTACAAACAAATCTACAAACCTTACAAACAGATCTATTAATTTCACGATAAATGACCTCCAAAATAGTCGTTACAGTCATAACACACCATTGAGAAGGGCGCTCATTTTGTGTATTGATTTTTACATTAAATATAGAACATACCGGATGGTAGAAAAAAAGCACTTATCAAAGCAGTACTTCAACGTCAGATAATCTTCAGTAAACGTGGAGGTGGACGGCACTAGCTTCGCTTGTTTTTCTACCTCTCCCATCAATTGCATCATGTAAATCACACCCGGTACTTTACCGGGTTTTCTTGTTATGAACGAAGATTACAGAGTTGAATGTAGTGCTGGTATTATTGGGTTTATGAGAGTCGATTCAAGTCATTGGACTGCGTGCATTGACAGTTCCTTAACTCTAGCAATTAACTTGCTTTCACCATCCAGACCAAAAAGCTAAGAATTGATTCGATGGGCGGAAGAGGATAATCCATTAAATCAATTGTCACCGTTTGTTCCTCCAACTTCAGGAATCGCCACTGTGTCCCACTACTGACACAACCGTAAACAGTTTTTAGACTTTGTCCTCTAGCTTCATTAAACCTCTGTGCAGCTATCATTTCCGCAATACATTGTCCGAGTCCTGATTTTAGATCCGATTTTTTCGCCTCAACAATAACAATAGCAGGCGCTTCCACTGTTAATTGTTCCGGTGAACGACTAATCAAAAAGTCACATACCCCGTTAAGTCCAACACTTGCATCAACGTTAAACTCTTCCCCAGAAAACACGCTAATTTCTTGATTGAAAATGCGCCGCACTTCTAGAAGTGTGGGGTTGATAATAACCTCGGAACGAGCTTTCTCTGTATCTACTGCAATCGCCCACGGTAAATCCTCTAAAATTCCTTGCACTCTCGAACTTGGAGTTACAGGTGGAATCGAGTCTGGGAAAAAGCGAACTCCCTCTACAATTGTCAGTCGAAAATCCTGTTTTACTTTGTCAATTGTAAATTGGCTGTAAGGCATAGTACAAATTCTGTTAATGAGAGTGCAAGTTGTTCAGTTGTGCGGCATAGCCCTGCCTACATACTTGTATGAGAGAAGCTTTGAATTCTCCCCCTTCCCTTGTAGGGAAGGGGGTTGGGGGGTTAGGTCATAGCGTTAATTTTTCCATTTGGTGTGAAAAGTCAGGTTCAATTGTGCGGCATAGCCCTGCCTACATATGTTTCAAAAATTGGATTTTTATAGCAACAAATTCTGTTAATATGTTTGCAAGTGTTTTATTTATAATGTAACTCAAAAAATTTCATTGCGATAAGCTGGGTACGGCTTGCGCTCCACGAACGCAAACTTTCAAGATAACTATGCTCAACCAAAACAATGAAATAGCGAACGACACTTCAAAACCAGTATCGAGAATATTTCTATGGAGTGCATGGATAATCTATGTTGGCTATCTGTTGCTCAGCGACTTACCACCAGGCTTATCAGTACTGCACATTCAACCGGAAACATTGCAAGAAGCGTTAGATTTGAGCTTAAATTTCTGGTTTGTGATGCCGATTTTGTCTCCAAGCACTGCACCAGTCATCAACCCAGCATTAGAGGGATTATTTAATATTGTTATAACATGGGGCTTATTATTTTGGGGTTTTCTTGTTGATGGTCGCAATCAGCGCTTCCCCATCGTGCCATTTCTGATTGGTACTGCTTTACTGACAAATGTTTTCTATCTACCTTGGTTAGCAATCAGACGACCCGATACCCAACCCCCTAAGGATTCTCTCAACACTTTGGAAAAGATAGCAGAGAGTCGAACCTTCCCTTTGGTTTTAACAACAGTAGTTGTTGCTTCTATTGCTTGGGCAATATTAGCACGTCCTGAATTTGGTAACCTGACAGTGCGTTGGAATTCTCTTATAGAAATACTCTCTACGGATCGACTGGCATATTCGTTTGCGATCGATTTCTTAGTTTTCTGGATATTTCAGTCGTGGCTAGTACCGGATGACATGGCACGTCGCCAGTGGAATGACAGGACAACACTCTGGATAGCGCGTCTTATACCTTTTATAGGTCTCGTTGTGTATTTGCTTCGCCGTCCGTCACTGCTAGTAGAGTCAAAAAATTAGCTGCTGTCTGATATCTTGAGCAGCGCTTTAGAAAAAGCTACACACAATAGAAATAAAACTAAACACTTTGTGAAACAAGATGGCTTCTTAATTAATACTTGAAGCTTCATCATTCATGCCTGCTTGCATTATAATCTAAGAAAGTAGCAGTAAATTAACGATGGCTCAGATTATCTTAGAAAATACCGATCCAGTTATTATCGAAAAGTTAAAATTTCGCGCTCAAAAGCATGGTCGTTCTTTACTAGAGGAAGTGAAGTGCATTTTACAACAGGCAACTGAAGTAGAGATAAAAGCTAACCTTTCAAAAGATGAGATAATTCAGCGGAAGTCAGCATTAATGTTGCAGCAGATTGAGAGACACGCTCATAAAGTGGGTAAATCTGGTCATCCACAAATTAATATACCAATACGAAGTCAGCAAGAATTAATTGTAACTAAAAATCGTCTGAAGGAATTGAAAAAAGGAATATCTCTAAAGGGATTGTCTATTCAGCAAGCAAGAGAAGAAGGACGAAAATATTAATGCTTTTTGTTTTAGATTGTTCTGTAGGCATTAGTTGGTGTTTGCAGACTGGTTAAGGCAAACGCCAAATCTTAATAGTTTTATCTGTACTGCCACTAACTAAAGTTTTTCCATCTGGGCTAATAGCTAAAGACAGAACCAAATCTTCATGACCTTTTAGTGTATTTTCAATCTCGCCTGTTTTTAAATCCCAAATTTTGATTGTATTGTCAAAACTACCGCTAAAAAGAGTCTTGCCATCCGGGCTAATGACGACAGATGTCACGCCATATTTGTGCCAATTTAGAGTATTCTTTAACTTACCTGTTTGCAAATCCCAAATTTTAATACTTTTGTCTGCACTTCCACTTACCAAAGTTTGTCCATCTGAACTAAATACCAGGGAATAAATCAGATTCGCATGCCCGGTAAAGGTTGCTTTTAAAGATGGTGGTTTTAAATTCCAAATATTGATAGTGTTGTCGTAACTTCCACTTGCTAAAGTTTGCCCATCGGGACTAAATGCAAGCCGCCAAACGGATTTATCGTGTTCGCCTAGAGTATTTTTTAACCGACCTGTTTGTAAATCCCAAATCTTAATAGTCTTGTCTCCACTTGCACACCGAGAGGATGTTGAGCCTTTGCGCGTGCTGTATAGCCGCCGTACTCCAGACTCAGAAGCAACATGGTATGGTCCAATGGCTACTGAAGACGGTACGCCCATTGAAGAAAATATTCGCATAGCTAATGAGGCTATCAAACAGCGCATTGCAACAGACAATAACAGCCAGCAAGGCTCTTAGATTTTTCATCCTTTATCCTTTATCCTTCATCCTTATATTGCTTCTCCGGGAAATTTGCGTTCCCTCACTTCAGCACTATAATCTTGTGCGGCTTTGGTAATCTGCTCTCGTAAATTAGTATAAGCTTTTGCAAATGGCGGTCGCTTTTCTGACAGTCCCAGGACATCGGAGGTCACCAATACCTGACCGTCACAATGGGGACCCGCACCAATACCAATTGTAGGAATACCTATTTTTTGTGTAACTAGTGATGCCAATTGAGCGGGGATATGCTCTAACACGATCGCAAATGCACCTGCTTGTTCTAGTGCGATCGCTTCTTGTAAAATCCTCTCTCCTGCTTCTTCCGTTTTGCCTTGTTGGCGCAAACCGATTTTATGAATTGACTGCGGTGTCAAACCTACATGACCCATCACCGGAATGCCAGCTTGTACCAAACGCCCAACAGTTTCTATCATTGCTGGATAACCGCCCTCGAGCTTGACTGCTTGAGCACCCGTCTCTTTTAAGGCTCGTCCGGCTGAGTGCATTGCTTGTTGGGGGCTTTCTTGATAAGTTAAAAACGGCAAATCTACCACTACCAATGCTTGCTTCACCCCCCGACGAACAGCTTTAGCATGGTGAAGTATCTCTTCTAAAGTCAGGGGTAGAGTTGTTTCATAACCAAGAACGACAGACATAGAGTCCCCTACCAAGATTAAATCCACCCCAGCTACATCTAACAGTTGGGCAATAAGATAATCCCAAGCGGTCAAAGCGACAATTTGACGCCCTTGTTGTTTCCATTGGATTAATTGTTGGGTGGTGACAGCCATTTTATTTTTTGTCCTTTGTCCTTTGTCATTTGTCACCAGTCATTTGCTAAGGACAAAGGACTTTTGACTAATGACCGATCACTTTACAGCACGAGTGAAAGCAAGATGGGGTTTTGCCTTTTGCATTTTAGGCATTAACCAAGCTAAACCTTCACTAGTGCCAATCCACAACTTACTACCGATGTCCGGAGCAAGACTGAGAACACGGCTAGAGGGAAGACCGGGAATTTCATCTAGCATCGCTCCAGTGTATGGATTTAATCGTAGCAAACCATTGTTGGTACCAACCCAAACACTTCCATCTTTAGCAAAACGTACAGCTGTCACGTTACGTCCCCGCAACCGAGCCACTGACCGTAACACCATACCAGTTTTTGGGTTAATAACCAGCAAATTGTTTGGCATTCCCGCCCAAATTAATCCTTCCGGGCTGATAGCTAAAGCTTGCACCGTCGTCCCCGGTAAATTATCAATCCGCTTCATGATGTAAGCATTAGCAGTATTTACCCGCACTACACCATCCAAAGTGCCAACCCAAAGTTGACCTTCGGCATCTAAAGTCATAGCATTACCGCTGACTCCGGGCAGGTTCTTTAGTGTTGTCATGATTAAGCCTTGGTCTGGGCTAACAAGGGCTAAACCACCATCTGTGCCAGCCCAGAGATACCCACGCTTATCAACTAATAAAGATAGTACCCGTTTTGAAGGTAAAAATAAATTCTGTGCTGTGATTTCCGCACTACGTATGTCTACTCGCTGTAAACCTTCATAGGTTCCTACCCACATACGTCCAACTTTATCTTGGGCGATCGCACCAATTGTTACGTTTGGTAAACTAACACGAGTTAATATCTTACCAGTGTTCGGGTCAATTCGCGTTAATCCCCGCCAAGAACCAACCCAGAGATTACCTGTAACATCTGCTTGTAAGGCACTGATGCGATAATCGGTTTCTTGCAACCGTTCTTGCAACCGCCGTTCATCAGGCAATGGATCTTGTCGGGGTGGTGGGGCAGAAGGAGGGTAAGCAGGAGTTAATTCTGACGGATTTACGTTCAGGAGTTTTTGAGCTAAGACATTTTGACTATCGTTTTTGTAGCCAGTAGCTGGAATTGCCATTGCTGTAGTAACTACATTTGGCAAAGCTACGAACCCCAAAAGGATAGAACTGATGCATAAACGAGTACGTTTGCAAAGAAATACCACGGTCACACTTCCTTTGGAGACAGTTCCCTTTACCATTGCTTACAGCGATTTTCTGCTTTGGTTGGCAGTACCCACCCTAGGAGTTGTGCTCTAATCCTTTGAAAATGGCTGTAAATAGGATTTGGGTTAACTTCAGTGTTCCCACAGGTAGTATTTTTTTTAACTTTATATTTATAATTTTTCTCCAGCTAACCTATGGACGGGCAGGATGGGAAACTTAATCCTGGCAAAGGTTCAGAAATCTGTCCCTACTGATACCGTAGATGACCGCTTCACTGCCAAAGAGTTCTGCTGTCCCTTCGAGTGTCTCTCCTAACTTTTGAGCAACCCTTATGGAAGCGGTGTTCTGCGGACGAATCGAACTTATAACATGGGATTGCTGCAACACGTTGAAAGCGTAGTCTATTGCTGCCATCGCACCTTCTGTTGCAAAGCCATATCCCCAATACTGCCGTCGCAATGTCCAGCCAATCTCGAAACCCGGCCAGCCTTCAGGTTGCCAGCAACCAATGCGACCAATCATTTCTCCACTGCGACGTTCTTCAACAGCCCACAGTCCATAGCCCCGTAGTTGCCAGTGACCCATTATCATTGCCATGTTGCGCCATGACTCATCCCGAGATAAAGGTTTTCCGGTAGCGATGTAGCGCATAACTTCTGGGTCACCACACATCTCGGCATAAGCATCCAGGTCTTCCTCTCGGAATTCACGTAAAATGAGACGTTGGGTTTCAAGTTGGGGAATGGAGATCATACACCAAATTGTACGTTATAAAAATATTTAATTATCGGGACTGCTAGTTGCTGAAAAATTGACTGAATACTAGACTATAGTTGATTTTTTCAGCCGCTTATTACAATTATTGTTGCTACGTTGTAAAGTATTCTTAATAAAATGTTGAAAAAAATATGTAATAACAAATTTAAATGAAAAAGTTAAAAATATTCAAAGAATAACTTATTGATTTCTTGATATATTGTGAGACAGGTTACAGATCGCGTGATGTGCAAGTTCAGTCTTTCACTCATCACAGTTTTGGATTTCTGTCAATAAGTTGCAGGAAAAGCGAGACTCTCTGTAAGAGGTAACTCCTGACCATAGTTTCTCCTAATCCATCCCCAATTAGCAGGGGAGGACTAGGGGTGAGAGGAAGTTGCACATAACGCGATTTGTGGGAAAAAAGAGTGACTTCTTGGAAGGGAAATATGTCTTACGCTCAAACGAAGACGCCAGATTTAAAGGCAACGGTCTATGAAGCTCGAAGCCCATCACTTACCGCGCTTTTCGGTAGTGTGGGTAGTTCACATTCACTGACTGCCATTAATAGCATCTAATGATGCTATTAACTGGTTGTTGTATAACTTATTTTTTCTTAAAAGTGCAAAGATACTGAGGCAGATGAATTAGCGAAGAAACTCAGGTCGTAAACGATGTATCAGAGCGTTTAAATCAAGAGAGAAATCTTCTATTTCGTCTTGTCAAGATTATGCCAATTTGCTAGGATAAAACCAAGTGATTTGGTCGAGTCATGATAGTTTACGAGTTCAAGCCCAAAGGAGAGCTTGTTAGGCATCGAAGGCTGGCCAAATCTGTTAGTGATGCGAATTGGACGATTTTCCCCAATTGGATTGAGTACTTTGGAATTAAATTTGGGAAGGTGACGATCGCAGTCGCGCCGAAATATACCAACTCATCCTGTTGCAATTGCGGAAAAATTTTTAAGAAGTCCCTGTCTGTTCGTACCCATGTCTGTCCTAAATGCGGATATGTTGAGGACAGGGACGTTAACCTCAGTTTAAACGTCCTAAAGTTAGGACTAAGTACCGTGGGCACATGGAAACTTACGCTACAGGAGATTTGCCTTCTTGGGCAGTTGGGGGAACCCTGCTGTCTAATGGCGAGTCAGCGAATGTAGAATCCTCTAACCTTTAGGCAGGGGAGTGTCAAAAGACCTTTGGTGGCAATGAAAGAACATTCCTTCGCTGCATTCTAATTCGTCTTACAGGAATTGTTCTTAGTGATAACTAATTAATGATATTGAGGCAGGTGTATGGACTCTCAAATAGAAAAACTGCTGAAGCGTCAAATTGATTTGGTTGAAAGGTTACAAGAGAGAGCAGATGAAGTTTTGGATTGGAGAACTTCTCCAGACAATGCAGAGACTGTTTTACAATATTTTGAAGCTTTAGAATGTGCGGTTGAGAGCTTGGAAAGTTTGTCTGAAGTTTATCAAGAGTCTAAGGATTGGGAGTTAAAAGAAGATAACAACCCTAAGCGCGATCGCACCCGTGACGATAGAGATGATTATCGCATAACCGAGCGCGAACGAGACGAATATTATACTAGCGATCGCGTTCGAGATGATAGAGACGACTACGACAATAGAAGGCGATAACGATCGTATAGTAGCCCGCACATCATTTGTAAAAAATCAAATCTATCGACTTGCTCATATAGCAGTCCTATTTGATTTGTGACAATAGCCCGACCTCAGAAACCCAGTTTCGTAAAAGTTACTGGGTTTCTCAAATTTCATAAATTTCATAAATAATACGCTTTGCCTGTGATTTTTGCTTGGGAGATTGTGATACAAAATATGAGTTTATGAGTTTTTAAACCTTTTTTAGAGACGTTGTATGGCACGTCTCTACCAATGAGTATTTCTTACTTAGGTTGGGGATTGGGTGTGGGACAAGTTTTATTAGCAAAATCACATTGATAAATATAAGGCTCCTGCCAACTGAGAGGAATTTCGAGTAAGTCTCGTGTTCCTGTTATACCTTGTCCAACAAATAGTAACAAAGCAATGCAATTTAAAATTGTATGAACTGTACGCCAACGATTCGACCTATCTTTGTAAATTTCGGGAACAATTGCTAAGGAAAAAATCATTAGCAAAGCTGCGGCAATTCCATAGTAGTAATGAGACCAATACCATTCATTTGTACGGCGAAAAACTCCATCTTGACAGCCAAGAATCACAATACCCGCACCAGTTAAAGTGGCAAATACTCCCCGCCATATTGGTTGTTTTGCTTTATACAGTACTACCAAAGAGGCGATGGTAGCTGCAAATATCAACAGAATGAAAATGACTTGGAAATTGTTTTGATTCCATATTTGCTTTTTGATAATGTTTTTCCCAATTGGGTGGGCAAGTCCTATTAAAACTACTCCCACAACCGCACCTGTTAACCAATTGCCTAGCTGTCTGTGTTCCACTCCCACTACTGGGGGAATCTTGCTTTTCTGTGAGTCTTTAGATTGCAAGCGACGCTGGCGTGTTTGCCATGCAAAATTAACCACCATTCCAATCAGAGGAAAGACAAAAAATACTGCGATCGCTGGATGGACAAGACGAAGAAAATCTGCTGACTCCATATAGCACCTTTTTACTCTTACCAGAGAACCTTGTTTTTCATTTGGTTTTAATATATATCGCTCCTCAATCATTCTTGAAAAGTTTCTCAGTAATGTCGGTAGGCACTGCTCACCATATCTAGGTTTTGTGCTGCATATCCCTACCTACGTATGTTTCAAAAATCACTCTCGGATTCCTATAGGTGTAAGGATTCTGTTTTATCCTTGTTGCAGATAATTGGCTATTTGTTGTAGAGTAGATTACAAATATTTACAAATCTAATTTGCCCATAATCTTTTTAATCTCAGTGAGTTTACATTGCCAGATGTTTTTGTCACAAGATACAACCTGTTAGTAAAGAAAAGAGCGGTAAAACAAGGAAGTCGTAATTGGCTGAAAAGATAATTCACTGCCTGGGTTTGCCATAATTTTGATTTCCGATCCCTATTTACAATGTGATGTGGATTAGGCATCAAAATTGTTTCGAGACGCATAGAGTGAGTTTTCCTCAAAAGATGGCTGATAAAAACGGATTCAAGAGGATTGAGAAATGTCAACCACACAGTTAAAAAGAAAAAATCCAAAATTTTTCTTTTTTAGGAAAATTTTGCCATTTAAAAAAGCGACACTTTTTTTATTAAGCAATGTTATATTCGTCAGCATCATTCTTGTAGCATGGTTTGCAGGCGAAGACCAAATTAGCCAATTCTTTACTCAAATTCATCAGCTACAGGAAAACCCCCCAATTTGGCTGGAAGTGCCAAGGGTGACAGTGCAGTATTTATTAGCACCTAGCGTATTGCTGTTTCTCATAGTCTTGGGTGTGATGAAAATTTCCCCTCAACCTCGTGTTTGGTCGCGACGTTTTGTTGTAGGGATTTTACTCATCATCGCTTTTCGGTATATTATATGGCGATCGCTATCTACCCTGAATCTGAACAATCCCCTGAATGGAGCCTTTAGCCTGGGGTTATTTTTCTTTGAAATGTTCATGGTGCTGTGTACCATAATCCAGCTATTTTTAACGTTCGACGTTAAAAGCCGCCACCGAGAAGCTGACGAGAAATCAGTCGCTGTTATTGAGGGTAGGTTTACACCATCTGTGGATATTTTGATACCCACGTACAATGAACCTGTTTTTATCCTGCGACGGACAATTATTGGATGCCAAGCTCTAGAGTACCCTCACAAAACAATTTATCTTTTAGATGATACCCAACGTCTTGAAATGAAAGAATTGGCTGACCAACTGGGGTGCGAATACATAACACGTCCGGATAACAAATATGCCAAAGCGGGAAATTTGAACCATGCCATAGGTAAAACTCATGGTGAATTGATTGTAGTTTTTGATGCAGATTTTGTTCCTACCAAAAACTTTCTCACTCGTACAGTTGGCTTCTTTCAAGATGAGAACATAGCCCTTGTGCAGACACCCCAAAGCTTTTATAATGCTGACCCCATAGCCCGGAATCTTGGCTTAGAAAATGTGCTCACGTCTGACGAAGAAGTATTTTATCGACAAATTCAGCCCTTTCGGGATGCCGCTGGTAGTGTTATTTGTGCTGGTACGTCCTTTATCGTGAGACGCAGCGCACTGAACGAGGTAGGTGGTTTTGCCACAGATTCTTTGAGTGAAGATTACTACACTGGAATTCGTATATCTGCCAAAGGTCACCGTTTAATTTATCTGAACGAAAAACTCAGCGCAGGTTTAGCAGCAGAAAACTTTTCTGCCTATGCTATTCAAAGAATACGTTGGGCAAGAGGCACATTGCAAGCGTTTTTTATTAAATCCAATCCTTTAACTATACCGGGGCTGAATCCCATCCAAAGATTAGCTCATTTAGAAGGATTGCTATCTTGGTTTACGAGTATTGCTCGTGTTTATTTTCTCTTTATGCCGCTTGCTTATTCATTTCTAGGTGTAATTCCCCTGAAAGCGACGGCAGCAGAACTCATCTATTTTTTCTTACCTTATTACTTAATCAACATCGTAACCTTTGCTTGGTTGAATCATCGCTCGCGATCGGCTTTACTAGCAGATATATATTCTTTAGTCATCTGTTTTCCTTTGGCAATAACTGTGATACAAGTCATGCTCAATCCTTTTACAAAAGGGTTTAAAGTAACCCCAAAAGGAGCGCTGAGAAAGCGATATCATTTCAATTGGGGTTTAGCTTTACCTCTAATTATTTTATTCATTGCCACTGCTTTGAGTTTATGGCAAAATATGGCAATCTCTCTGGGGCTAGGTTTTTGGGCTTCAACAGTACCATCAGACATTGCCCAAGAAATAAAAGGTCTTCACTTGGGTTGGCTGTGGAGTCTGTACAACTTGGTGATGATTAGCATGACCCTGTTGATTTTGATTGATGCCCCCAAAACTGATATACATGAATGGTTTGACTTACGAAGAATTGTAAGGTTAAGTTGTGGAGAGCGCAGTGTTTGGGGAGTGACCACAATGATTTCTGAAGGAGGTGCCGAAGTTGCGCTCACTCAAAAACCTTCTTTTAATTTAGTTAAAGATCTACCTATCCAAGTAGACATTGTAGAGGAAAATTTATTGATTGATTCACAAATTGTTTGGACTGGGTTTAAAGATGAATTTCCCACAGTAAGAGTCAGATTTGAATCAGTCAGTATGAATCAACAGCGTCGTCTTATAGAGATGTTATTTTGTCGTCCCGGACAGTGGAAGCGCGAAAGTACACCGGGAGAGTTGAGTTCGCTATTGTTGATATTTAGAATTTTACTAAAGCCACGAATTTTGTTTAATAGAAAAGTAGATTCGCGACCAATTAGTGTTGTTAAAGTCTGAATAGTTAGTAGATAGTGGTTAGTAGCCATATCAACAATCAATAGCAACGCACAACTAACAACTAACAACTAACCACTAACCTTACTTCTTCCCATCTTGTCGCCACTTTCCCCGCACCAGGCGAATTTCATCAAAACTAAAGCTATCGCCAAGATATTCTTTAATTGGTGTCAGGGGTATGTCGCCAAGAATGTCTAAGACTTGTAAAATTTTTTGCTGCTTCTCTACAGGAACCAATAAATTTAAATCTACTGGCTGCTTCTTCTCAATCAAATCCGAAAGGTGACGGATAATTGTCCCAGAGCTGAGGTTGCGTTTTTGAGCAATTTCTGCAATGCTAAGACCCTGTTTGTGTAGTTGAAAGGTGTAAAGTTCTGTATTTGATGGTAATTCATCAGAAGGTGTAGAATTCAGCTTTTGCTCTAACAAACCTTGTTCTTGACAGTAGGCGCGAATTTCTGCCAAAAACCGATCGCCGTATTGGGAAACTTTATGACTGGTTACTCCAGAGATTTTACTAAATGCGGATACGGTTTTGGGTTTCGTTTGTGCCATCAATTTTAGTGTGGAGTCAGAAAAGACGACATAAGGCGCAACAGATTGAGCATCAGCAATTTGTTTGCGGAGCGATCGCAACCTCTGTAAAAGCAATTCAACTTCTGCTGCTTTTTCATCCCTGCTGTCCCAGGTTATTTTCTGTGCTACTGGAACAGCAATAAAAACTGTTCGCTGTCGTCGCATAATTTCCCAGCTTAGGGCATTAAGTTTTAAGACAGCATAACCATCACTCGTTTGTTCTAGAAAACCCTTGTGCAACAGAGAACGCCCCAGCAACCGCCACTCATCTACACTCCTATCCTTGCCAATACCGTAGGTAGAGAGTTTGTCATGTCCATTTTGAGTAACTTTTTGGGTTTTCGCTCCCCGCAATACATCTATAATATGACCCATGCCATACTTTTCTTTACATCGAGCCACACAAGATAAAAACTTCATTGCTTCAATTGTCCAGTCTTCCTCTGGCTTGGGATATCGGCAATTATCACAATTGCCACAAGCACCTGCAAAACGTTCTCCAAAATAACCCAATTGTATTGTGCGCCGACAGTCCGTCCCCTCGGCATAGTCTATCATTTGCCGTAGCTGTTGTTTGGCAATCAACTGTTCTTGTGGATCGCTTTTTTGATTAATACTCCACTCAATAGTTTTCACATCACTATAGTTATAAAAAAGGGTGCAGCGAGATGGTTCTCCATCTCTTCCTGCCCTGCCTGATTCTTGATAATAACTTTCTATATTACGGGGTAAATCAAAGTGAATGACAAACCTTACATCCGGTTTATTAATTCCCATACCAAAGGCAATTGTTGCCACTATAAAGCGCACATCATCGCGAATAAACCGAGTTTGATTTTTATTGCGTTCTTCATCAGTTAATCCAGCATGATAAGGTAAGGCAGAAATTTTATCGTGTTGGAGTTTAAGAGTGAGTTCATCAACTTTTTTCCGGGTCAAGCAATAGATAATTCCCGAACCTTGCGCTTCTCGAATGAGTTCCAACAGTTCCGCGTAAGCATACCTTGTTTTAGAACGGATTTCATAGTAAAGGTTTGTGCGGTTAAAGCTAGTAATGTGGATACTGGGTTGATTTAACCCCAGTTGTTGGATAATATCAGTGCGGACTCGCTCAGTTGCTGTAGCGGTGAGGGCGGAAACGGGAACACCAGGAAAGCGCGTGCGTAATAACTTCAGTTGGCGGTACTCCGGGCGAAAATCGTGACCCCATGCTGAGACACAATGCGCCTCATCAATAGCAAAGCCAGAAATACCAACTTGGTGATGGACGAGATCGAGCAAAGGGAGAAATCTTTCACTGATTAAACGTTCTGGAGCAACGTAGAGTAGTTTTACTTTACCGGTGATGAGAGCTTCTTCACGCGATCGCACTTGATAGGCATTCAGACTGCTATTGAGAAATGTAGCAGCAATACCGTTATTTCGCAGTGCTTCCACTTGGTCTTGCATCAAAGCT
>NZ_BAAFZH010000059.1:0-70766 GCF_054684315.1 Scytonema sp. NUACC21
TTCGCAGTATAATTTTTCAATTGCCGACTCCCTAAAAGTTCTGGCTGATACTCTTGACAAAATCCTTCTCCGAGGGAATGAAACAGCCCTGCTTATCAAGGGTGGAAACAAAAAATCCAATTTCCTCCCCTTTATAAGGGGAGGTTAGGAGGGATAAAAATTATGTGCAGCTTCATATTAAATTGTTATTAGCTACTTGTTAATTCAATCCAATAACGCTCGTAAACTGCTTCAATTTCTTGTGCCAAAGGAGCAAGACGTTCGCATTTTGCCAAAATTGGCTCTGCAGGAAACAAGCTGGGATTGTTCTGTATTTTCTGTGGCAATTGCTCAAATCCAGCACGGTTGGGAGTGGAAAGACTCAAGCTTTGACTCATTTGGGCTGCCACATCTGGTTGTAACATCAAGTTCATCCAAGCATAGGCTGCTTCAAGATTTGGCGCTGTTTTGGGAATGACGATGGTGTCAGTCCATAAGGAGGAACCACTGGTTGGAATGACGTATTTTAATTTAGGGTTTTCTTTAGCAATTTTGACTGCATCTGATGAATAACACATTGCGATAAGTAAATCTCCCGCAACAATTTGATTGCGCCATGCATCGGTGGTAAAGGCTGCAATATCTGGTTTAAGGACTTTCAATGTGTCATAAGCTTGTTTAATTTCATTTTCGTTGGTGGAGTTGTAGGAGTAACCAAGCATCCGCAACACGGCACCTATCACTTCTCGGACATCGTTCATCAAGGTCATCCGCTTTGATAGGAGTTGTTTGTTCTCCCAAAGATAGTCCCAGTTATCAGGTGGGACTTTTAGCTTCTCGGAATTATAAATAAAACCTGTAGTTCCCCAACTAAAAGGAATACTGTGAGTGTTGCGAGGATCGTAAATAGGATTTTGAAATCTGGGAAATAAATTATCTAAACCAATTAAGCGATCGCGCTCTAATTCCTTTAACAATCCCAAGTCTACCATTTTTCTGACCATATAGTCACTTGGGTAAATCACGCTATAGGCGCTACCTCCACCAGCTTGGACTTTACTAAGCATGGCTTCGTTAGAATCATATAAATCTGCAAATACTTTGATCCCTGTTTGGGTGCTAAAAGTTTTTAATAATTCTTTATCAGTATATTGCTCCCAAGTATAGATGTACATTTGGTCGCGGGAACCTGTTGTAGCAGATGCTCGAACATTTCCCAATCTCCAACCACAGGCTGATAAAGACAGGCTTGATAGTGCTAGTGCTGCTTGAATAAATTTTCGTCTGTTTGTCATTTGACTCTTGAATCTTAAGTATTAACTAAAGCCAAACAATCACTTTCCAACCACCAGGCATAGATTGGTGTTTCGCGGTCTGGCAAATTAATAAATGTGTTGGGTTGTAGAACATTGATACGCGAACCATTTAACAATTGCACAACATAATTAATATGGGTTCCCAAATACATAATGTTAACTAGCCGTCCTTCAAAGTAGTTATTTTGTAAACTGGGTTTGTAGAGGGATAGCTGTATTTTTTCGGGTCGCACGCTGACAACTACCGATTGTGATAATTCTGTTGGTGTGTTTTCTTGACGGGTAACGACAATTGAAAGCCCGGTTTTTGTCATAATTCTGATGCTAGAAGCATCTACACCTGTGATTTCACCTGCTAGTAAATTGGTATCGCCAATGAAATCAGCAACGAATACTGTTTGCGGTTGTTCGTAAATTTCGCTGGGGGTGCCTACTTGTTCAATTTTGCCTTGGTTCATCACGGCAACCCGATCCGACAAGGAGAGCGCTTCTTCTTGGTCGTGAGTTACCATGATAAAGGTCAAACCCAATTCTTTGTGTAAGTTAGAGAGTTCAACTCTCATTTCTTTTCTCAGTTTTAAATCCAGCGCCCCAAGGGGTTCATCTAAAAGTAATACTGCAGGACGGTTGACGATCGCTCTTGCCAAAGCTATCCTTTGCTGTTGTCCCCCTGAGAGTTGGCTGGGAAAACGCGATCGCAAACCCTCCAATTTCACCAGTTCCAAAGCCTGTTTCACTCTGCTTTCAATTTCTTTAAAGCGGAATTTTTTCAGCCGCAGTCCGAAAGCAACGTTATCCCACACGTTGAGGTGGTTAAACAAAGCATAGCTTTGAAATACGGTGTTAACGGGTCGGCGATATGGGGGAACATTGGTCATAGATTGACCTCGAATCAACACCTTACCCGAGTCAGCCCTTTCAAACCCAGCTATCAAGCGAAGAGTTGTTGTCTTGCCACAACCAGAAGGACCAAGGATACTGAAGAATTCTCCTTGCCGGACATCGAAATCTACTCCATGTACTGCTCTTTCTTGGTTAAAAAACTTAAAAACGTTAAGCAGTTCCACATCCAGTGCTTCAAAAGCTGCTGTTCCCCCCCGATCCTGCATTAGAGTTTGAGCCATAATTGTTTGTTTAACCCTGAGAGTATAAGTGTTTTTGTTAATTAATGTAGTCGATTAGGCAAACGACAAGTTACACTTTGGTTTATTCTATCCGGCAAAAACAACTTACAGAAAAAATATACTGTTCGGTTTATTTTTCCCGTAAATACACTTAAGAATATCAAGATATTTTATCTCAAAAAAGAGTTATTGCAGAATTTGGTTTCGGTTTATGGAATTAAAGTCATCTAAATTTAGTGGATTTATTGGAAATAAAGGTTTACGCACTGTAGGAAAAAATTACCAGTCCGTCTTTTTTATCGCATTTACCATAATAATGATGATTGGTATTAATGCTCGTTTGGGGTATTTACAGATTGTTGAAGGCGCAAAACTCCGAAAAAGAGCAGAAGCCAACCGAGTTCGGACAATTCCCAAACAACCAGAACGCGGCAACATTTTCGATCGCAATGGTAAACTGTTAGCGACAACTCGCTATCCCCGTTCCGTGTACCTTTGGCCGATGGCGCACACGAAGCCATCATGGCGAGTCGTGGCATCGCGTTTAGAGCAAGTTCTCAAAATCCCTAAAGAGGAGATACACAAGAAATTACAAGAAGCGGGTCCAGATTCAACATCACTTGTACGGGTTGCGCGTGACCTGAATGAAGCGGAAATTACGGCATTGAAAGAGTATGAAAACGAACTTCAAGGAGTGGAAATTCATACGGAAGCTGTACGCTACTATCCTAACGGAGAAGCGATCGCCCATATCATAGGCTATACTCGCGAACTAACCCCCGAACAGCTGAAACAAAAGCGGAAAGAAGGCTACCGAATGGGTGATGTAATCGGTCAAATGGGGGTAGAAAAGGCGTATGAAAATCTCCTACGAGGTGAATGGGGCGGTCAGCAAGTAGAAGTCGATGGGAAAGGTCGCCCAATTCGCGTATTGGGAGAAAAGCAAGCTCGTTCTGGGAACGATGTTCGCCTGACCATAGATTTGGATTTGCAAAAAGCAGCAGAAAAAGCTTTAACCGTCCCCAGAGGTGCTATTGTCGCCCTCGATCCAAACAATGGTGCTGTCTTAGCACTGGTATCTCACCCCACCTTTGACCCAAATATTTTTTCCAAACAAAAGCTGACCCAAAAAGACTGGGAAAGCGTACAAGGCAAAGCTCATCCTCTCGTCAATCGTGCCCTGAGTGCTTTCCCTCCCGCCAGTACATTCAAAATCATCACCACCACTGCTGGATTGGAATCGGGAAAATTTTCTCCTGACACAGTACTGCAAACCTACGGTTCCCTGACTATTGGTGGGGTGACTTTTGGAGAATGGAACCACGCCGGATTTGGCCCTTTGGGATTCCCAAGAGCGATGGCAATGAGTAGCGACACCTTTTTCTATCAAATTGGTAGAGGTGTTGGCGGTCCAACCTTAATCTCTTGGACGCGTAAGTATGGATTTGGTAAGAGAACTGGAATTGAACTTTCAGACGAAGAATCAAAAGGTTTAGTTCCAGATGAAAAATGGAAGCAGAAAGCATGGAAAATCCCTTGGACTATAGGTGATACCATAAATATGTCCATCGGTCAAGGGGCTTTGCAAGTCACCCCACTGCAAGCCGCTATCATGTTCTCTGTCCCGGCTAACGGTGGATATCGGGTGAAACCACATTTGCTCAAAGACCGCGAAGAAGCTAAAAAATGGCGCGAATCTTTAAATATGAAGCCAAGTACCATTAGAATTCTTCGTGATGGGCTGCGGAAAGTCGTCACTGAAGGCACGGGTCAGCGTTTGAACGTGCCATCAATTGCCCCAGCCTCCGGTAAAAGCGGTACTGCTGAAGCTGGAGTTGGTCGTCCAAATCATACTTGGTTTGGGGCATATGCTCCAGCAAATAAGCCAGAAATCGTTGTTGTGGCATTTGGTGAAAACTCTGGCGAGCATGGGGGTAGTCTCTGTGGACCAATGGTTCTACAAGTCTTGGAAGAGTATTTTCACAAGAAGAATCCAAGTAAGTATAAAAAATCGGAGCTTAATTAACACCCCTTCCCATTGTAAGTCACGTGTAGGTTGGGTTGAGGCACGAAACCCAACAATTCTACAGTGTACGTACAAGAGACCAGGTTAATGTGTAAAAAAATACGTATGTAGAGACGCGCTGTTTGAAGCGTCTCTACATTATGTAACTGATAGTGTCAATTAAACCTTATTGAGAAGCGGCAACATCTTTGTTCAATCCGCTGCATCATCATGAGCAAATTTGTTGTATAAAAAGTCAAGGGCGCAGTTCCGCAATTCGTAGAACTTTGGATCTTCCATAATTCGGGCACGATTGCGGGGACGGGCAAATGGGATTTCCAAAATTTCGCCAATTTTCGCTGCAGGGCCGTTGGTCATCATCACCACACGATCTGCCATAAATAGGGCTTCATCAATGTCATGGGTAATCATCAAAATAGTGACTCGATGCTTCCGCCAAATTTTGAGCAGTTCTTCTTGGAGTTCTTCTCTGGTAATGGCGTCCAACGCGCCAAATGGTTCGTCTAAAATCAAAACTTGGGGGTGAATCGAGAGGGCGCGAGCGATCGCAACGCGCTGTTTCATCCCACCAGAGATTTGAGTTGGTTTCTTTTGTGCAGCTTCTAAAAGCCCTACCATTGCCAAATGTTCCTTGACAATGGCTCTTTTTTCTGCTTCATTTTTTTTGGGGTAGACTGAATCAACTGCCAAATAAACATTTTCAAAAACGCTTAACCACGGCAGCAAACAGTAGTTCTGGAAGACCATCATCCGGTCTGGTCCTGGTTCTGTAATTGGCTGGTTTTGCAGCAGCACTACTCCATCAGTAGGCGTGTTGAATCCAGAAATCATATTGAGCAAGGTTGATTTGCCGCAGCCAGAGTGACCGATAATACAAACAAATTCACCTTCATTTATAGTAAGGTCAATCCCATCTAGGACGGTATAAGGTCCATTGGCAGTGGAGTAAATTTTTGTCACACCCTCAATAACCAGAAATGGTTCTGGTTGTTGTGTTTGAATTTTATAGTTCTCGGGTTTGCGTTGAATTTTATTTAAAGATTGCATAGTTTATTTGGAAGGTAGTGGTTAGGAGTTAGTAGGTAGTAGTTAGTAGTTAGTAGTTAGTAGGTAGTAGGTAGTATTCTTAGTAACCACTAACCACTAACCAATAACTCCTAGATAAATACTTCTTCAACACGCAGTTGCCGTTTAATTTCGAGGCTGTTAAGATACTCGATTGGGTCGGAAGGATTAAAAACCTTACCATCAAATAGCTGGATTGGAGCATCCTGGCCAATATCAAGGAAACCAAGTTCGCGTGCGGCGGCACCGAATACATCTGTAAGGCAAACCCTTTCAATAATGTCTACCCAGTTCTTCGGAAACGGTATTAAGTTCCAACGTGCAAACTGGGTCATAATCCACAGCATTTCACTGCGTTCGGGGTAATTGCTTTTATTGACTTTAAACTGGTTGTAGGTTGGCAGTTGTTGGGGTTGGTTGCCATCGCCACGAACGTAAGGGTCAATGAAACCAAGACGGGTGTATGCTGGATGCGTCCCCAAGTATTCAGGACGACAAAGTATTTCTAAAATTTCTTCACGGTTTCGGAGGTCGTCGCAATAATCGCAGGCTTCTAAAAGTGCTTTAACAAGGGCAAGGTGTGTTTCTGGATTGTTCTTTGCCCAATCTTCCCGTACTCCCAATACTTTTTCTGCATGTCCCGACCAGATTTCTAAGTCGGTGGCGATGACGTAGCCGAGGTCTTCATGAACGGCGGATGAGTTCCAAGGTTCGCCGACACAGAAACCATCAATTGTCCCAAGTTTGAGGTTAGTAACCATCTCTGATGGAGGAATGACCACTAAGCTAACGTCTCTATCCGGGTCAATACCTTCAGCAGCTAGCCAGTAACGCAGAATGAGGTTCTGCATTGATGCCTGATGTACTATGCCTAAGGTATGAGTCCGATCCAGATGCTTGTTAAATGCAGCTTTTAAATCTGCTAGAGTTCTGACACCTTGATTGTAGAAGTTTTTGTTGAGAGTAATTGAGTTACCGTTCCGGGAAAGTGTGAGCGCTGTGACGACGGGTACTGGGGTTTTACCACCAGCGCCTAAAGTGAGGGCAAGGGGCATACCAGCAATCATTTGGGCGGCATCCAGTGTTCCAGTACCAACGCCTTTGGCAATTTCCTTCCAGCTGATTTCGCGATTGAGGGTAACCTTTTCTAATCCATACTTTTCAAATAAGCCTTTTTCCTTGGCAACTATCAGAGGTGCAGCATCGGTTAGGGGAATAAAGCCAATTTCTAAATGGGTTTTTTCTAAGCCCGTGGCGGTTAAAAATTCTGGTGCCTGAATTTTTGCTTGGCGTTTTTTGGCCAGTTTTTGTTGATTGAGGAAGTAAATGATTTGGTTGCGTAAGTTGTAGTAGCTGGGATGATTGACGACTTCCAAGCGTTGGCGGGGACGGGGAATAGGTACTTCTACGATTTGCCCAATATGCGCTTCTGGTCCATTGGTTAGCATCACAATGCGATCGCTCAATAAAAGAGCTTCATCTAATAATTAAATCTTTGGCTCGACCTGTAATGAAGAGTTCTCCATTGTGCAAAAAGCCTAAATCACCAGTGCGTAAAAATGGTCCCTCTCCTGTGTCTTTGAGATAGGCATGAAATGTTTGCTCTGTTTCAAGAGGGCGATTCCAATAACCCTGACCAATACTAGGTCCTGATACCCAGATTTCTCCAACTTCATGACTGTGACAACTCATGAGCGTCTCTGGGTGTGCGATCGCTATTCGTTGTTGTGGTACAGTTTGACCGCAACTAACAAAGGTCTGGATATCATCACTATCGGCAGATGCTTCAACAATGCAGTTTTTCTCTAATGAAGATTTTGCAACAGTTTTGCAAGGAGGTAAAGCCTTCTTGACCCCACCGGAAACCATCAAAGTTGCTTCCGCCATGCCGTAACAAGGGTAAAATGCTTCCGGACAAAAACCACACTCCGCAAAGGTGGCAGAAAATCGTTCCAGAGTCTCTTGTCTAATAGGTTCAGCACCGTTAAATGCAACACTCCAACTACTTAAGTCGAGAGTTGACCTTTGCTCAGGGGTAATCCTCTGAATGCATAACTCATAAGCAAAGTTGGGACCTCCGCTTGTCGTACCACGATAGCGAGAAATTGCTTGTAGCCATCGATAGGGACGTTGTAAAAAAGCTGTTGGAGACATTAAGACGCAAGGAAACCCACCATACAAGGGTTGCAGTATTCCGCCAATCAGCCCCATATCGTGATATACAGGAAGCCAAGAGATAAACTGGCTCTCTGGCGAATGTTCCATAACTTGATAAGTGACAGCAGCGTTGTGCAGCAGGTTGCCGTGATTGAGCATTACACCTTTGGGTGTACCTGTAGAACCTGATGTGTATTGCAGAAATGCTAACGTTTGTGCAATTATTGCACGTTCTTCCCAAGAATCTTCTATCCCTTGTGGCAAGTCGTCTGTTGTCAACCAACGTAGATTTCCCTGGCTTGATTCTTTTTCAAGTAAAGATTGTATGGTGGGGAAAATCGTTGTTGTTGTCAAAATAATTGCTGCTTGTGCATCTTTTATAATTGCCTGAATCCTGGGCGTATTACGTTGATTGCGTGGTGGGTAAGCCGGAACAGCCACAATTCCAGCATATAGACAACCAAAAAATGCTGTTAAGTAATCCAGTCCAGGAGGATACAGTAGTATGGCACGCTCTCCACTCAAACCAAGGGCTTGAAGTTGAGCTGCTACAACCCGAGAGCGCCGATCCAACTCATGATAAGTCAGCGTTAATTCCTGCGTTTCTCCATCTTCAAGGAAGGTAAACGCTTGTTTGTATGGTGTCCTGAAACTGCGATCGCGCAGAATATCAACGACTGTCGCACACTGATGAGAATTTTCTGGGAAGTTATTGAGAATTTGAGTCATTTTTAAGTCTCAGGCAATTAAATGCACGCAAACAATATTAAACAGGTCAAGTTGAAGACAAACGCCATTCTGTGTAAGTTGGAGCAACGCCTTTAAATCTTCGTATTATTCAGTTGAGAAAGTTTTTCTGAGTAACCTCTACTATGTCCTTATAGAGTATATAGCGGAATTGCTTGCTAGTTGAGCAAAAATAGATTGAAATTTGCTGCAAGTTATTCTTGTTTAGCTTTTTTCACTCTAAAAGAAAATTACTATGTTTGCAACCCCCCGATACATAGACAATAGTTATCATGATTTACTCTCGCCATAGGCTATAAGTTATTCAAGTAAATACACTACTTTTGATAGATGCTAAAACTAAAATAATACTTGTTTAAAGATTTTATATAATTTATGTGATTAATGGTAGCCGATCGAAAAGAGCTTGCTGCTTAATGCTATCTCTATTTCTACGGAGAATTCTGTGGTGTAGGAATGAACTCGTACCACGCAATTTTTTTAAATACCAACTTCACATAAGTGCGAAATCTGAGGGGTAAGTGAGAAAGTATAGCAATAAATTAAGAAAAACTCGCTGAGTATATGCAAAATTTATTGACTATAGTATTATTAATACTTGCAAAATGACTGATAATGACTTTCAATAAGTTTACAGTAACTGTCTAATCCAACGAGCGGCAACTCAGTGGTGTGATGGAGTTTAGAGGAAAAGGATGAAATTAAAGCGATTCGTTCCCAACTTGTTGTTATCAAGCTCAATAGCTGTGTTGGTCACAACTCCTGCCAAAAGCAAGGAAGTATCAACAAGTGAAGTTCATAAGAGTGCAGCATCTGCTGACAACACTCATGTGAGTATTCGCCCGTTCAATTAACCAATCACGATCCCAGTTATCAGAGGTAATGCCAATGGCAAGGGCACAAAAAGTAAATAGAGAGCAGTTGTGGCAATATCCACTTGTGCAAGATTTGCACATTCACCAAATGCTTCATAAACATTAATAAAGTTGCAAGCTGTACGCCGACTCCAACCAAATTCAGCTTTCAAGCACATTTCAAACTGACCATGCTACAGTTAACGACCATCAGGAGTATTTATGTTACTAAAAATTTTTAACTAAAAAGCCTTAAATAGAGGGAAACTACTCTCATTAAGGCTTTGCCCACCATAGGAGCTTAAAAAATTGAACAATAAGACTTTACGTCCAAAAATGATTGTTAAAGTCAGGAAACCCTGATTTAACAACAGTAACTTAAATCAAAATCAAAATCAAAAGGAAAGTCCTAGTGCAACTTAGTTAAATTTATTATCAGTAATAATTTTTACTATAAGTTTTTATTAAAAGCAATTGTCTCTATGTATACTTCCGACTCTCTCAAAGCAGAACTTCGTAACAAAGGTTATCGACTGACACCACAACGCGAACAAGTCTGGCAACTATTTCAGCATCTTTCTAGAGGGACTCATTTAAGTGTCGAAGAAGTTCATCATTTGCTTGTACAACGTGGAGAGAAAATGAGTTTGTCCACGGTGTACCGTAACATCAAAGTTCTGGCAAAGATGGGAATTTTGCGAGAGTTGGAACTTGCAGAATCATACAAGCAATATGAACTCAATACAACTTTCCCTAATCATCACCATCATATGGTTTGTATCCAATGTAATCAGACAATGGAGTTTGAGAATAGCTCCGTTCTCAAGCAAGCGATGAAACAGGTGGAGAAAGCCGGACTGGATATGATCGACTGCCAGCTAACCATTCACACTATTTGTCCAGAGGCATTGCGTTCGGGGTGGCCAGCACGAATATCAAGTCGTTGGATGTGTTCCCGAGCTATTGCTTTGATGAAAACTTCACTTACATCCAAATGATATCATGTCCGGGTAAAAACTTATCATTAAGGCAGATGGGGAGATGGGGAGAGGGTTTTCCGGTTTTTGCGATTATTGTTTAATAATAACTAATTAACCGGACTTAATATGAATTATAAGCACCTGTAATAATCTGGCGTGCATTAAAACTCAAATGAAATAGTTCCCTGTACTGTGAATGGTTCACCAGGGAAAACATTTAATCTATTGTTTGATGCCGTCTCAAAATAGTCAACATCAAATAGGTTTTTAAAATTCAGAGATGCGCGAAATTGTCTACGTTTGTAGAAGAGCGCAGCCTCTGTTATAAGATAGCTGGGCAAGCGGAAAGTATTGGCTAAATCCCCTTCTCGCTCCCCCACAAAGAAGAATCCTGCACCAACCCCAAAACCCCGTAGTGGAGCTCGTTGAAATTCATAGCTCGTCCACAGGTTGAAGGTATTTTGGGGGATTAGGTTCAACTGATTGCCCACAAGATTCGTGTTATCTTGTGTGATTTGTGCGTCAGTGTAGGAGTAGCCCGCAATGATATTCCACCCCGGCACAATCTCTCCGGCAAGGCTCAACTCAAAACCTTTGCTCCGTTGTTCTCCCGTTTGAATGGAGAAGCCTGGAGGTATTCCCAGTCTTGTGTCGGCAGTCGAGACATTCGATCGCGTCAGGTCAAAGAAGGCAAGTGTTGCGGAGAGGCGAGCGTTTAAGTCAGCCTTGATCCCGACCTCGTACTGCGTACCCCGTTCTGGTTGAAAGGCACTGCCCTCAAAGGTAACTCCTGAGATCGGGTTGAAGGAGCGAGTGTAGCTAGCATAAAGAGAAATTGGGGTAATCGGCTGATAAACAATACCGATGCGTGGACTAAAAGCATCGCCAGAAACTTCTGGTGTGAATGTTTCGGTTTCCGATCGGCTATTGAAGGTGTCAAACCGCACGCCTAACAGCAATTTCAAGTCTTCGGCCAGCGTCACTTGGTCTTGTATATAAATGCCTAGAGTATCTGTTTTGCTGTAACTCTCGCTGTTGCTAATAAAATCACCAAGAGGGCGACCATATATAGGGTTAAATAAGTCAATTGGAGAGGCTTGTCTGGTAGAATTGACGAACCCAAGTTCATCTCTGGTAAGATTAAACCCTGTAACGAGTTGATGCCGAATGCTGCCTGTAGCAAACTGACCGACAACGTAAGTGTCAATGTTGAAGAATTGACGAAAAACATCGGATACGCTGAAATTTCTACTTACAATGCGATTGTTTATAGCTAATCCGACGTTAGTGAACAATTCCCTGCTAGGAAAATCTACTCGTGAAAATCTGAAGGCATTGCGGATTTGCCAGTTATCACTAAACTGATGTTCTAGATCGTAGCCAACCCGAATGGCAACCGAATCATCAGTGGCATCTGGTTCACCGAGGTTGCGGTTACGCGGTATCCTGCCATTCGGATTGGGCAACACCGTACCAACGACTGGTAAACCTTGCTGACCTGATGATTTTGGTCGATTGAGATATTCGGCAGTTAAAGTCAGCCTGGTGCGATCGCTAATCTGCCAGGAGAGCGTTGGGGCCACAAGGTATTGCTGTCCATCATAAAAGTCAATAAAGCTTCCGGTTGTCTGGGCTGCTAAATTTAGCCGATATAACACCGTTCTGCTTTCATTGAGAGGACCAGTCAAGTCAATAGCACCACGATAAAAGTCGTAATTACCAACCGAGAATTCTGCTAAATAGAAAGGGTCACGCAGCGGCTTCTTAGTTACTAAATTGATTGCCCCACCGGGCGACCCTTGACCAAAGAGAACAGAAGCGGGTCCCTTCAAAACTTCAATTCGCTCAATGTTAGCGACATCAAAACCAGTATTAGAGTTTGAAGTATCTCTCAATCCATTCCTTAAAATATCGAGGGTGGCATCAAAGCCTCGGATCAAAGGAAATGCAGCTAACCCACGAGTTGATGGGTTAGTTCCTTGCGCTGTACCTGGTATGTTTCTGAGAGCTTCACGTAAAGTCGTTACCTGTTGATCTTTTAGCACCTGTTGCGGTACGACTTGAATAGATTGGGGAATGTCGCGTAGAGGTGTATCGGTACGGGTTCCTACGCTAGTATTAGGTACGCGATAGCTATCTGGTTCACCCGTCACGACTAACTCAATCGGCTCATCACCCCGCGCTGCTGGTTCATCTGAGGGTGTTTCACTCGTTGTCGGTTGCTCAACTTCAGGCTGCATTGCCGTTGTCGCAGATGTCAGAGCAAAAATCAATCCTTCATCAGTGTCAAATAACTCAACTGTGGGCAATCCTGTTTCACCTACTACTGTCACCCGAATTGTATTAGCATCAAAGTTAGTAACCGTTATCTTACTAATCCCCTGAATGGGATTTTGGGAACTGAATGTGAACGCATCACCATTGGATAAACGTAGTTGAGCATTGAGAATATCTGCAATAAAGTTATTCTCAGCACTGCGATTGGTGATTTGTAGTTTTTCCCCAAGAGTTGTTTGTAAAATCACCTCCACACCTTTTTCAGTGGGAATAGCTTTTACTCCTGTTACTTCAATCACACCCTGCTGCTCAGGGGGGTTAGTCGGTGTTGGCAACTGCACCAACATCATGGCGCTAGTGCTGGGACGCTCTATTTCACTGATTTGGCGAACTTTTTGCTCCCCTTTACCCTTCTGCAAAAGTAGAAAATCATCGCTCTCACCAGACAAAACCGAAACTTTGTTTAACTCATTGACCTGCTTTTTCCGGTAGTGTACACACGGTTGGCTCAAAACCTCATCCTTGCTTTTAACTAGACTACAATCTTTCCCTGTGGGAAGTTGAGACAGAAATGCCGCACAAGCTACGGTGAAGTTGCGTTGGGATATTTTTCCTGGGGGTGTAGGTTTGATTTGTTGAGTTGAATTGTCAATACTTTTTAGTATAAGTTTATCCTGATTCTCAAGTTGAGATTTCGCCCCAGCAGGTTGAGTAACGAAAACACTTATAATTCCTACCATACTGGAGGCAATACATAGATATAATATATAGAGCGATTGCCAAGTTTGCATATCTCTTCTCACACAGTTTTGACTCACAGACTTATTGCAGATAAGTAGCTAGGCGTAATATCATGTCTGGGTAAAGACTTATCATTAAGGCAGAGGGGGAGAGGGGGAGAGAGGGAGAGAGGGAGAGAGGGAGAGAAGGAGAGGGGGAGCGAGTTTTCTGGTTTTTGCGATTATTGTTTAATCATAACTAATTAACCGGACTTAATATAATTAATAATTGCTATAGCCAAATCATAGTTATTATCAAACATCTGCCCTTCTACTCCCACATCAAAGCCCAAAATTAGGTAATGCACAGTCCTAAGTCAGCCTAAAAGAATTTATCCACAGGCTTGAACAAGAAAAAGCCTTTTTTTGCTTGAATCAATTTACGGCTTGCGACCAGATTGTTTGTGTTGAGAATACTAAGTGCTTCGTGACACAACTCATTTAGCACTCATGGCTCAGCACTACTTTGGTCAAGCCGGAAACGCAACTTGAACACTCCTCCTAAGATAGGGATTGAACGTAAATTATCTCTTGTGTTCATTCAAGCATTAATGAAAATACTTGTCAAATACTTGAACACAGATGAGGTATGGCGAAACTTCGCTCAAAATGTAGTCAAATATAGTCATTTCTCATGGAGGTGCATCAAGCTGTGCTATCCAGGCTCAAACAATATCTGATATCAAGGCCATAGAGTGTATTAATGTTATTGCTTTGGCGATCGCTCAAAAAATTAAAGTTAAAGATTTAGCCGATTTAGTTCCTCTTTTTCCCAGTTTTTCGGAATTTTTAGGTCAAATAGCTTTTTCTTGGAGTCAGCAAAAGCTCAATAACAATCTTGCTAGGCAAGACTTTCTTGAAAGCTTTTTTCACTTCAGGCGTAATTGGAATATTTGAGGGGTTAGGAGTTAGTAGATAGTGGTTGGTGGGTAGCGATTCCTTCTGTGCTGGCTGTAGATTACCTCAACCCTTAAGTGGGCAATGCTTACCCTACAAAAATCCATAATTTTTTTGTCACAAGGAAGCCACAGCCCAAATTAATCCCTAACTACTAACTACTAACGTTTATTTCTTTCTTTCTGGTAAAGAAACATTACCAATTCCTTGAATAATACCGCGAGCGATTAAACCAATACCCCGACCAACAATCCGTGTTAAAACAAAGACAATACCATTCCCTAAAAAAGATAATAGTGATTGTAAGCGAGGTGTTAGGGCATCCCGAAATTCCAGCCCTAAGGTCACGATAAGCGGCACTCCAGAAAGCTGTGCTAATTCTTGAGTGCGAGAGGCATAAATTGAAATCATAGCAATTCCCCGAGGGGCAAAAATAAATAGTTCATAGCGACTTTCAAAAATTGCTTTCGGCTCCAAGACATAATTTCTTAGACGATATTTCCAGGACAAATTATTTCTAAATTTTTCTATCTCTCTTGTAGAAATTAATTGTCGATCGTAAAAAACTTGCTTGATTGCTTCTACATCTGCTAAAGAGTTAAGCAATGGCTGAATCACACCATTAGCAATCTGAATCAAGATATTTTCAAGAATATTTTCTGCGTGTACTTTTGCTTCAGGGCTACCAGCTGGATATAAGGTGTTGTCTATCTGTAAATTGGTTTGAAACAATAAGTATGAAAACATCTCTACAACCAGAGGAATTTGACTGAGAATTTCTCTTTGAACAACAGCGGCATCTTGTAGTAAGATATTGACAATTTCTAAACTGCGATCGCTGACTTTTATCCTAGAGAATTTTCCAAAAAAATCTATGGTAGCTTCTCGCCATATATCAAATAATACTGTATCTTTTAAACTATAGAGTTGATGAATTTCAACTTGAGAAGCACGCATTTCATCCAAAGCATCTGCAATTTTTTGCAAAATAAGATAAAACAGTTCTCTTTTCTTATCCCAACGCAAAATATCAGTTTCTAAAGCTATATCTGTTAAATTTCCTAAAGGAAACTGAAGTTTGGCAATACAAGATGCAAACAATGCTGCTTGTAGTGCTCTTGGGCTAAGTAAAACAGGTGTTTTTGAAGATTTTAAGAATTCAGAATTGGAAAGCGCAGAACTAAGGGGAGGGTCTGGAGAAAACTGTGACTGATTTGAAGCAAAATAATTTCCGTGGGGAATACCAGGCGTTAGCGAATCTTTTGTATGGGAGGCATCCTGCTGTGTTTGTTCTCTTTCTAAGGATGAAGTTAATAAGCGATGGAGTAACCAACGGGCAGCTAGGAGTTCTCGACGTTGCCCTGCTAAAATTGCTCGTTCTAGCAGTGGTAGTCCGGGAACTTGCAATTGCTTCGTTACTGTTGCCAAATTAGCATTGATATAAAAAATGCCTGATGAGTGAAAATGATTTCGCAGCCTTGTAAAAGGTAGGCGGTAAGACTTGAGGCGACTGGTAAACGCGGAGGACAGCACGGAGAAACTTTCTCCATTGTCCACGTCGCTGCGTAGCTGTATCTCCGTATCCTCTTGTTTCCCATGCCAATATGAGCCACCTGAAGCAACTGCTTGCATCGCAGCAACTAATTCGGAAACAGATGTACCTTTGGCGCAGTAACCATTTACCCCAGCCGCTTTAGCAGCTAAAAGCAGTCCTTGTTCCTGAGTAGAACTGAGGAGCAACAGTGGCAAGTTGGGGTATTGTATTTTCAATTGTTGGCAAAGTAGCAAGCCTAGTTGCTGGCTGGAGATGGAACGTCCATTACCCAATTCCAAGACGACTAAGTCTATATGATTAGGGTCATTTTGTGCAAGTTCTGCTAGAATCTGCAATGCAGTGGTATCGGTTTCGGCTTCAGACACCACCTGTAGCTCGGGGGCTGCTTCCAAAGCAACCTGTAACCCTAGCCGAAAGATAGGGTCTTGGTCAATTAACAGTAGTTTTAGAGGGCGATCGCTCATATTCCGTTAAAAAACAAGACTTGTTTTCATCCGGTGACAAATAAGCCTTATAAATTAGCTTAATTTCCTTATTGTGACCTGTTTCGGCTGCTGATTAATAAATAAGTGGTATTCCTAATTTAAGAATGAGCTTGAGTCTTCGACATTGGTTAGCAGAACACGATCTTGAAATTCCCCATATAAACAAATTTTCATCGGGGCAGATAGCAGGTTTGGCATTCCGTATCCTTCAAGATATGGAAGCCAAAAGCCTTAGCATATTTGATATTTGTACCTTAGTAGAAGTTTTAGAACTACCTCTAGGTGCTGTCTGGGAGGAGATTCCTGTTTTTGCCCAAGTCACTCAGAACCTAGTAAGTAATCTTAGCCTGAAAAAACCCTTAAAACGCAGTGAAGGAACTTGGTTGGCATTCCAGATTGCTTACCTTCGTGCTTTAGAGCAAATTCTAAATCAGGAGAAAAACCTGCACCGACCTTGGTTAGGTAGAGTGACGATCGCCGATAAAGGGACAAGAGGACTTGGGGGACAACGGAGACAAAGCGAATTTCCCCATTACCCCATCTCCCCTTCCTCTTCTCGTCCTCTCCAAGATCCACAACTGCAAGTGCTACTAAAAACTCTTCGCCCTGGAAAGTTAACTGATACTCAGGCTGAGCAAGCACTGGCGATAGTTGCAGATTCATTACTCGTGCAACAGATGAATAATGCCGTTGTGGCTTGGTTAATAGCTAATAGTGCGGAAGAAGTAGAAGCTAAGCTAATAGTACAGCGCTTAGTCAATGGGCTTCCCGGACATTTGCTGGCAGTTATCGCTGAAAACGCTCCCGCGTTCGCCCAACTACAAAAATTCTTTCGGTTGGGGAATTCCTTAACTCCTAATTCTGGAAGCCTGACACCAACAGTAGAACCAGTGGAAAGCATCACGCCAACAGCATCAGCTACTGGTGATAGAATTGACCTGTACCGAGAACTCTACCGAGCTAGTTTAATTCAGAGCTACTCAGAGCCATTGTTAATAGAATCTTTTTCTCTCAAAGATATTTATGTTCCTCTCAAGGGGACACCCATTGAGAAGAAGACTTTACAACAGGTTTCAAAAACTTCTCAGGTGGTTGATTTAATGGCATGGGCGCAGCAACAGCTATCTGATTTAAAAACTGTGGCTCTAATTGAATCGGACGCAGGTTACGGAAAAAGCAGTTTCTGTCACATTTGGGCAGGGGTGGTAGCACAGGAACTTTATCCTAACTGGGTGCCCGTACAGATTCGCCTGTGTGAGGTAACACCCAGCGAAACTTTAGAAGAAACGTTGAATACTGGTTTCAAAGGAAATTTTCACGTTAACCTTTCAGAATGGTTGGAATTAGATTGTCCAAAATGCCTTCTGCTTTTGGATGGTCTAGATGAATTACCGCCTTCTTATCAAGGCAATAGAACAAGAGCTATTTTTATTCAGCAGTTGCTTGACTTTCAGTCCAAGTGTCAACACAAGATTTTTTTGACCAGTCGCTCAACTGCCGTGCAAGAACTTGCTCAAGAACTGCCATCGCAATTCAAACGAATTACCATAGATCCTTGGGAACAGGATGAACTCAGACAGTGGTTCCAGCAATGGGCAAAAGTACAATCTTTGCCTACTGCTCAAAATTACTTTACATTTTTGAAACAGGCAGGTGTCTTCTCTGCGAAATCAAAGCTAAAGGAACTCTCTGCCTTTGTTCGCCAACCTTTCATGCTCTATTTATTGGGCATTTTGCACCGTGATGAATTCCTAAACGATGAAATCTTGCAGTTAGCAGCCCAAATACAGCCAGAAAAAAATGCTTCTCTACTCTGGGAAATTTACTATTGCTTGAGTAGATGGCTATTAGGATACCCTCAAACTGGTGGTATTAAAACAATGCAAATGCGCTGGGGATTGAGCCATATTCATCGCACCCAAGAGGCTTTAGCCGAGCTATTACAAGCTTGTCATCCTCAAGAGTTACTTGAAAAAATGCAAGACATAGCGCTGCGTATTTTACATTCAGGACGCTGTCAAATAACTTTAGCTGGTGCATATGATAAATTACCAGCTTTTTACTTTCGAGTTCAAGATTCTCATGACTCATCTACACTCGAAGGCAGTGCCTTGACAAGCCAGAGGGTTGCTTTGGATTCCAAAGTTGAAATGGTTGCCGTGCAAAGAAGTTTCATTAAATTTTCCCACCCTAAGTTAGGAGATTATCTCTGTGCGAAAGCTGTAATTGCCGGATTGAAACGCTTAACTCAACGCCAACCTAATGCTTATGGTGAAGCTAATTTCGTCTTGGATTCAAGACATGAAATTGCCCAGCACCTCTACAAATTACTCGGTTATGGTGTGGTCGGCCAGGAAATTGAAGCACTTGTTATTGAGGGATTGCGGCGCTTGCCAAAGACAGAGTTGTCTTTTGAGGTATTGTGCTATCGACTGTTACCTTTTTGGTACGCCTATTGCCGGGGTTATTGGTTAAATGAGGGCATAGGACAAAAAGCTTTGAGTTATTTTCAAACGCTGCAAAACCCTGTTAATCTTGAGCAGGTCAATGCCGCAGTAGGCTTGAATGTTTTTTTATTGCTTGTTCACAGCCATCAGGAAGCGAAAATTCCCTTTTTGCCTTGTGGGAATCCAAGTTCTTTAACTGAATTTAATCCCGAAGCTCTCATGTGGCTGATAGGCAGAACATCAGTTTTGGGTAAAAACATTCTGAGAGAGCGCTTTTTCTCAAAATCTTTTGCTTGTGTGAACCTATCAGGAGCTTATTTGCACGAAATGATGCTAGCAAAGGTAAATTTTGCACAGACAAATTTATCAAATGCTAAGTTAGTTGGGGCAAATTTAACAGAAGCTAATTTCCAAGAAGCAACCCTTGTTGGTACAAATTTCACGGGTGCAAATCTAAAAGGTGCCAACTTTATGGGAGCAGACCTTACAGGTGCAAATTTTATAGGTGTGAATCTTGATTCTGTAAATTTGACGAACGCCTGTTTATTCCAAGCTTTATTAACAGATACTGATCAAGAAATTGCTTTAAACAAGGGTGCTATATTCTCTTTAGAACAATTTCAAGCTATCAAAAACTTGCTGACACAACAATCCCAAGTAAATGCTACTAATAGTACAGAGAATACAGTTGCCTGGATTAATAATGTGCCGGAAAGAGGACATATTGAGAGCATAGAAGGAGATTTAGTTATGCCAGAAAATTTATATGATGATTATGGAAACGATGCGACAGTTGTCAACCCAAACCAGCAACTGGGTAGTGATTATTAATAATTGTAGAGATTTCCTGTTGGAAGCTTACTTAATGTCTACTAACCACTAATAGGTCATTTATAAAGTAAATCTTAAATTTTTAAAAATATTATGTAGGTTGGGTAAAACCCTTGTGTTACCCAACATTTAATTAAATTGTTGGGTTTCGTTCCTCAATTCAACCTACGCTCTAACAGCTGATTAGCTTTCTTTTAAGTTACGATAACCGTAAAAGTTGATACTGTAGTCACTAATTTTTACTCCCGTTTGTTCTTCAACTTGGCGAATAAAATCTTCGGGTAATTCTATATGAATATCTAAAATCTGATTTGTATCCAAACAGTTCACGTGACTGTGGGAATCACTAATATTGCCGTATAAACGCCCATCACAGCGTTCGATACACTCAATAATGCCTTGACTTGATAAAGCTTCTAAATTTTGATACACAGAAGTATGACCAATCGCTTTTCCTTGTATATTTAAACGATCGTAAATCTCTCGAGCAGAAAGATGCTCTTTTACATCCCATAGGAGTTCCAAAATAAACCGACGCTGACGGCTAACCCGCATACCCAACGCTTGACAGCGATCGAGAGCATCTTCTAAGGAACGAATTGGTGTTGTAGATAACGCTTGTTTTTGCATATTTATCTTAAGTTTTTTAACTTAATTGGCTGACTGTGCCTTCTAAACGTTTATTTGTTAATTTATGTACCAACTGCTTTTGCTCTTGTAGGTTTACCCTTCCCTGTGATTTCGTTTGGCTTTTTGAGGAAACCACAGGTTGATGTAGAGTATCTTTTTTGCCTTTTAAGCCTAACTTTGCCACACCCTAATTTAAAACAAACTCATTACCACTTTAGCTTAAAATCACTGTGAACGTCTACTTTACGGCTTGTCTGTTGTCAATAGTTAATAATTATTTGCTATACGAGTGCGGTTCCGCTGAAAATTACCCCCCTTAATCAAGCTAGTATGATGGTGAAAAAGTTGGATTTATCCCCCCTTAATTCATGCCACTTGCGGGACTGTCGGGGAACCGCGATGGCGCAGTGGTTCCCCCCGATCGAGGGGGAAGCAAGAAATCAAATTGCCGGACTTTTATCAGGTCTGGGCTAGGGAGCGGTAAAACTTGTAACCTTTTTCAGACTTGTACACGGGGGTAATCAACTAGCGACTTAAACGAAAAGGTCAAGGAATGTAATAACAAGGCAACTTGGTGATACTCTGGATTATCGGACATACTCGTGAGTTTCATTTTGTAACTGCTGAGTCAATGAAGATCGCAATCACACTCAATACCGACCACATTAACTCGTTAAATCTCTCTCCTGCCATATCAGTTATTGAAAAACTGGTGCAAGAGGGAGCGATCGCGACTAACGAGCAGCAGTTGAGCTTTGATATCAACTATCCGCTAGAACAAGGCGATCCGAGGGAATTCTCAGAAGTTCCAGAAATTCGGTTGTGGTTTATCCGTTTGGATACTCGCTATCCTTGGTTGCCATACAATTGCGCCACAATCCGAACACTTTTGAGATGTTATTCTCGGATTGACTGCAATGACTGTGGTATCAAACTTTGTTAAGAGTTCCCTTCTTCGATAAATGTGCAGACATAGTTCGACGGAGGCATAAGCTTGTTTACTTTCCTCTATGTATTACAGGCAACTAAGAGACGCTAGATTTTGGTCAGCTGCAATATCCCCGATATCTTCAAGCAGCCCGATAACTAAGCAAGCGTCAGTGTAGAACCCCAAATACAAATATAGTATAAATATTTACTGATATTTGAAATTTTATCGGATTTTTAAGGATAAAGCGGGCATTATTGAAATACGAAGGAAATTTGTTCGCTTTGCTATGGGTACTGTATGTTTATGTTTTCAAATCCTTATCCAGATGTTCCTTGACTGACAGGAAGTTATTAACATGACGAATAAAAAGTACAATTTCTGTTGAAACTCGATCTCATCCCTCTATTTGACTTATGAGCCATCGCTCCTCTCTAACCATTTTGCTGATTGATGATTGCACCCAAGATCGGGTAAGGTTTTGTCGCTTTTTGCAGCAGGACAGCCTGTATACTTATCGCATTTTAGGGTTTAAGACGGCAACAGCGGCAGTGAAATGGTGTCAGCAGGAGATACCAGATGTAATTTTGCTGGATTGCGTGTTACGTGATGGACATGGGTTAGAGTATCTTCAGCAATTCAGGGAGCACCTGGGTAATACTCAATCTGCTATCATCATGCTAACAGAAAAGGGGGATGCACTCACTGGTATCCGCGCTATGAAAAGTGGTGCCCAGGATTATCTGGTTAAAGATAAGCTCACGGCTGAAATCCTTCAAAGTACAATTCATAGTGCAGTAGAACAGATGCATCTCATTCGCCAGCTAGAACAAAGTCGGGCACAACAACAACTGATTGGCGCGATCGCAAGACGAATTTGTCAGTGTGTGAAACTAGAAGAAAATCTGCGTGTCACAACAGAAGAAGTGCGCCAGTTGCTTAAGGCAGACTGGGTAGTAGTTTATCAATTGCAGCCGGATATGAGTGGCACCATTGTTGCGGAGTCCGTTGTGCTAGGTAAGAAAATGGCATTGGGGACATTGAGTCAGGACAGCAGCTCTCAACAGGGAGGTGGAAGCGACTATACCAAAGGGAGAAAAGGGGGGATCGACCATATTGAGCCAGCAGGGTTAACGGGCTGTCAAGTGCGACCTCTTGAAAAACTTCAGGTGAAAGGCAATTTGGTAGCGCCCATTCTGGTTAAAAATCGGTTATGGGGAGTATTCATTGCCCATCAATGTTCTCCATCTCATCAGTGGCAATCCGTTGAACTAGATTTTTTAGAGCAAGTCGCAGTGCAAATATCGCTCGCGATTCAGCAGGTGAACGCCGATGAGCGGGTACAAGTAGAACTGGCAGAACGTCAACGGGCAAAAGCAGCGCTACGAGATAGCGAAGAGAAACTGAAGCTCACCCTGAATTTCGCTCACATTGGCTATTGGGAGTGGAACCCCATAACGAATGAACTATTTGGCAGTGAGAATGCCCTTCGCTGTCTGGGCTGTGAACCCAGCAGAGTAAACGTAACATATGAGGAGTGGGCAAGTCAAATACATCCAGAGGATCGTCAATGGGTTGAACGGGAACTTAGGGTGGCGATGGTTAGCCAAACCGAGTTGGATGTGGATTATCGGCTCATCTGGGACGATGGCAGTATTCACTGGCTATCTGCCAAAGGACGGGGAGTTTACGACGAAAACGGACAACCGCAACGGATGCTGGGGGTGGTGATGGATATTAGCGCTCGCAAACAAGCCGAGGCAGCTCTGCGGGAGAGTGAAGAACGGTTGCGCCTTGCCCTGATGGCAGCGAATCAGGGGCTCTACGATCTCAACCTGCAAACAGGGGAAGCCATCGTTAACCCGGAATATGCTACCATGCTGGGCTACGAGCCGGCAGAATTCCGTGAAACCAATGCCAAGTGGATAGAGCGATTGCATCCAGAGGACCGGGAGAACGCAGCCAGTATTTATCGAGCTTATGTGGCAGGGGAAATTCCAGAGTACAAGGTGGAATTCCGCCAGCGTACCCAGAACGGTGGTTGGAAGTGGATTCTTTCCCTGGGAAAAATTGTAGCTTGGGATACAAATGGTCAACCGTTACGTATGTTAGGAACCCATACGGATATCAGCGATCGCAAGCAAGCAGAGGAAGAGCGACAGCGAGTGGAGAAACTGCAACTGGAATTGCAAATTCTCGAGCACATCCTGGAAACAACCCTTGCCGGTTACTGGGACTGGGATATCCCTGGGAATCGGGAGTATTTAAGCCCAACTTTCAAGCGGATGTTCGGCTATGAAGATTGGGAGTTGCCAAATACACCGGAGACATGGCAAAGTCTGATTTTTCCGGAGGATTTAGAGAGAGTTTTTGAATGCTTTGACCAACATATCAAAAGTCGCGGACAGATACCCTATTACAACGAGGTGAGATATCGACACAAGGATGGTTCGACCATTTGGGTTATTTGTTCGGGTCACGTTATTGAGTGGGATCGAGACGGCAATCCACTCCGCATGGTTGGTTGCCACTTTGACCTTACCGAACGCAAACAAGCAGAGGAAGAACTCCGGAAGAGCGAACACCGTTACGCAACGTTGGCAGAAGCGCTTCCAGTTAGCATTTTTCGGTTCGATACTGCGGGTCACTGTGTCTACGTCAACGATCGCTGGTGCGAAATGATGGGTAGACCGGTAGAGGAGGCGTTGGGAATGGGTTGGGTACAGACGATTCACCCAGAAGACTGCGAGCGCATAGTTATGGAATGGTCTCAATGGTCTCAAGCCGTTAAGGAAAGGCGGCTTTACCAGAACGAAGGCAGGTGTTTGCGCCCGGATGGCAGCATCATCTGGTTTTACTGCCAGATACTACCCGAAACTGACCTCAATGGCAATGCGATCGGTTACGTTGGTGTACTGATGGATATCAGCGATCGCAAACAAGCCGAAGCACAACTGCAGCAAACGAACGAGCAGCTTGCCAACGCTAACATGGAACTTGCCCGCGCTACTCGGCTCAAAGATGAATTCCTGGCAAACATGAGCCATGAATTGCGAACCCCTCTCAATGCTATTCTAGGGATGTCTGAGGGTTTTCAGGAAGGGGTATTTGGTTCTATAAATGAAAGGCAAACAAAAGCGATCGGCATTATCGAGCGCAGTGGCAGGCATTTGCTCGAATTGATTAATGACATTTTAGATTTGTCTAAAATTGAGTCTGGCAAACTGGAACTGCAAATCGGTGATGTGTCGGTGAGTCGCCTCTGTGATATCAGCCTCACCTTTATCAAACAGATGGCGTTGAAGAAAAATATTCACCTCAGTACTCTGACTTGCGACAACCTGGGGAGCATCCAAGTAGACGAACTTCGTCTGCGGCAATTGCTGATCAACCTGCTGACTAACGCCGTCAAGTTTACCCCAGAAGGGGGGTCTGTAGCACTAGAAGTCTGGCCGGAAAAAGCTGAGGAGCAAAAGAGCACAGACATCTGCTTCTCCGTCACTGATACTGGTATCGGCATTGCCCCTCAAGACATCAGCAAGCTGTTTCAGCCCTTCGTGCAACTTGACAGCGACCTCAACCGCCAGTATAATGGCACGGGTTTAGGTTTGGCATTGGTACGGCAAATTGCTTCCCTGCATGGAGGAACGGTCTCAGTTAAGAGTGAAATAGGGCAAGGCAGTTGTTTCACCGTCCGCATTCCCTACCGTACCAGCGATAATTCTCCAATCTTGCGGGTAGCAACTTCCTTGCCCAACTATAGCTTAACTGCCGAGAACGCTCAAGTTTTGATTATCGAAGATTCGGTTCCTGCAGCTGACCAGATTACCCGGTATCTCAGCGAGCTTGGGCTGCAACACGTTGTCTATCCGCGAGGCGAAGGAGCCGTAGAAGAAGTGCTGCGCGTTCAGCCTGCTTTGATCGTCCTGGATCTTCAACTGCCGAACTTATCGGGTTGGGACGTCCTCGCGCAACTCAAGGCAAACTCACAAACCAAAGAAATTCCCGTGATTATCGTTTCAGTTATGGATGAGCGTAGCAAAGGATTGGCGCACGGAGCTTTTGATTATTTAGTGAAACCCATTACCAGAGCTGATTTCCAGGCAACTCTAGAGAAACTGCAGCATCCCCAAGGTTCTGATTCTGCTGGTATGATTATAATAACCGAACCGAAACCGGAAGCACCTCTGATTCTACTGGCAGAAGATAATCAAGCAAATATTGATACAATGTCAAGCTATCTGGAAACTAGAGGATATCGTCTCCTGGTAGCCAAGAACGGACAACAAGCCATTGAGCTTGCTAAATCTCAACGCCCTGACTTAATTGTGATGGATATTCAAATGCCGGAAATGGACGGACTCGAAGCAATGCGCTGCATCCGTAAAGAGCAGCAATGTCTTGGTGTTCCTATTATTGCACTCACGGCGCTAGCCATGCCCAACGACCGGGAAACCTGCTTGGCAGCTGGAGCTAACGAGTATTTGTCCAAACCCGTAAAACTTAAACAGCTTGCAGTGACAATTCAACAACTTCTGAGAAGTTAGGAGCATCAATGGACACTCAACCCTCTGTTTTGGTGATTGATGATGAACCGGATAACTTCGATGTAGTTGAAACCTTGCTCGATGGTAAGAACTACCAGTTATATTACGCTCCTAGCGGTCAACAAGCCCTCGATCGCCTCAATAGTTTTCAGCCCGATGTCATTTTGCTGGACGTAATGATGCCGGATTTAGATGGGATGGAAGTTTGTCGCCGCATCAAAGCTGATGCCCAATGGCAAGTCGTTCCTATTATTATGGTGACAGCATTAAACACCAAAGAAGATTTGGCTCAGTGTCTGGCGGCGGGCGCAGATGATTTCATTAGCAAGCCGATTAATGGTGCGGAGTTACGCGCTAGAGTTCATTCAATGTTGCGGATTAAGCAGCAGTATGACAACTTGCAGGCATTAATGAAACTGCGAGAAGATATGGTTAACATGATTGTCCATGATTTGCGTAATCCCCTCGCCAGCATTATCCTATCGAATGACCTTCTCCAGTCTGCAAATTTGTCTCCCCAACAACAGCAAGTTAAATTCGAGCGGATTGGCATCGCAGTACAACAATTGCAATCCTTAATTGATAGCTTGCTGCTCATGGCAAAGTTAGAATCCGGCAGAATGGTGCTTAACTCTATAGAGGTAGACCTGTGTGCGCTATGTATGTCAGCTTTGGCAGATATTGAGCCTCTTGCTGCTTCAAAGAACCTAACTATTGTGTGTGACTTACCCAAACCAGGTGGTTTTGTGAATGTAGATGCAGCTATCTTTCGTCGAGTGATAGATAATTTGCTCTCTAATGCGATTAAGTTCTCGCCCTCTAACAGTCAAATCACCCTGCGAGCAGAGTATTTGGAAGCAGGCGGTGCTAAAGTTCAAGTGAGCGATCGTGGTCCTGGTGTTTCACAAGAATTACGGCAAAGCATTTTCGAGAAGTATAATATTGGAACTTTGATGCAAGAAGTTTCCCAAATTGGTTTGGGGCTCGCTTTTTGCAAAATGGCGATCGAAGCACATCACGGCACTATTACTGTCGAAGATAATCATCCACGGGGTACTATCTTTACAGTATTGATATGAACAACGCAAACAGGGGTTTCGCGCCTTTGCTGGTTTTACTGAAATACTTAGAAAGCTGGTATGAACCCGCAGTACCGGGTATAGGCTTGCCGTAAAGCAAGTTATGCCGCATAACCCTACCTACGCCTAACGGTAATGTAGCTGGTGCGAAGATTTTTGTAGGGTGGCAGTGCCCACCGTGGCAAGTTATGGGGCACAACCCTACCTACGCCTAACGGTAATGTAGCTGGTGCTAAAGGAATCAGAACCGCTAATAAGTAATTAAGCAGACTTAATATGATTCTTTTCCAAAACTGCATAACTGGATATCACTTGCATCTATTTATACTATTTAGGTTATTAGACATTGCAGATTCGTATCTATCTAAAGACAGGTTTTTGTTAAAATTTCTTTTTTAGTAAACTTTTTCCAAACTAGTTATGTGAAAATTTAAACGTCAAGTAGACTGTTAACATATGCTTTTTATGTTGCTCTTTCACTTGACATGGCTGCAATTTTCTGCATCCAGTGTCTACTTCTGATGGTACGTATTGCTTGTAAATTCATAGCGAGGTAATTATGACAGTTACATACGTAGATGGATTTCAGAGGTACATTGTTAGTAATGATGGCAATGACACAGTTCAAGGCTTCTCTAGTGAAGATATGATTCGTGGATTAGGAGGAGACGACATAATTGACGGAAATGAAACTAAGAGCGATTCAGCTGAAGACCCGCGACACGACGGAATGATTAACGACCCTGTATGCGATCGCCTTTACAGTGGCAAGGATAATAATACGACAGATGGTGATACGTGGTGGCGCTGGCATTGACGCCATTTATAGTGAAGATGGCGATGGTATTCTACTTGGTTCTGGTAGCAATGACAGTGTTTAAATCTCTGAGATAATCGGCGATACGGCTGTCTTCTGTTAACTTCCCTATCGCACTTACGAAACAATAATTATTTTACTTCTAGCCCAACAATTGTTATTAGTGCATATTTGTATATTATTTAATACCGTTTCTATATAAAGATGCATGCAAAGAACCCCACCGCCTCCTAACCTCCCCAAAGTTCGGGGAGGTTAGGAGGGGTAAAAATTGTGTGCAGCTTCATATGAAATTGGTATAAAAATATTTTTTGAATTAAACTTGAACATAATTAAACCGGAACAACAGTAGCAGAAGGCAATCGCTCAGTTACGCTGTAGAATGACAACCGGATTTTTGTATTCTTCGTAATTGCGATTGCCCTATTGTAAATAAATCAAACAAAAAGCGATCGCACTCAGCTTGGATTCTGTTTTGGTGTAGCCATATATCTTAGAGCGGTAATACTAGGGAGAAAGCAGTAAGCACCTTCTGCAAGAATTAGAGCAGTTGTTAGCACAAGCCGAGGTGTTCAATGGGTATTCGTGAAGAAGTTTATTTTGAAGGCGGCCCCCATGTTGGGGATTTGATTGTAAATATACTGATAGGGCTAACTGTGGTTGGTATACCATTGACAGTCGGGGCAATTGTCAGAGCACTATGGCTGCGTTTCCGCATCACAGATCGCCGGGTTTCCGTGACTGGAGGCTGGATGGGGCGTTCGCGGAGCGATGTGATATACTCAGAAATTGTGAAAATTGTCAAGGTGCCTCGTGGTATTGGCTTGTGGGGAGATATGGTATTAACGATGAAAGATGGTAGTCGTCTGGAAATGAGAGCTGTTCCAAAATTTCGGGAACTCTACAACTACATCGAAGAAAAAGTTATCGCCAAAAATCCCAGCTATATCGCTGCTAACAAAAAGGGATAGGGATTTGTTAGTGGTTGGTCGTTAGTAGTAAAACAACTAGCCATTAACCGCTCCTCACACAAAGTGCGGCTATCCGTAGTATGCGTTCATTCGCATATGGATCGCGATTTAGATAAATTAGATTAAGTCAATTCACAGTACCTCAGGTTGAATTCAGAATAATGGATTTTGGTATCGGGTTTCTCTCGAACAACGTAATGCTGCCAATCATAGACCTGTTCTATAGCGTTGTACCTAGCTATGGATTGGCGATCGTAGCATTGACCTTGATCATCCGCTTTGCACTCTATCCCCTTAGTGCTGGTTCAATTCGCAATATGCGACGAATGCGGATTGTACAACCTCTAATGAACAAGCGGATGCAAGAAATTAGAGAACGGTATAAGGACGATCCGCAAAAGCAGCAGGAGGAAATGCTTAACGTCCAAAAAGAATTTGGCAATCCACTTGCAGGCTGTTTGCCATTACTATTGCAAATGCCGGTTTTACTGGCATTGTTTGCCACTCTGCGGGGATCTCCTTTTGCTGGGGTGAACTACAGCATTAACTTGCAAATCTTCCCTGCCGAACAAATTGAACGAATTCAACCCCAAGCCTTTGCCACTCCTCCCCAAAATATTTACGTTGCTGAGGGTGAACACCTGAAAGTCAGTGCCATTCTGCCCGCAGGCAACAAATTAGCAGTGGGAGAAAACACAAAGATAGAATATCAAACGCCTGAAGGCAAACCATTTGAGGCACTGCTAGCAGAACACCCTCAAACTCAGTTAATCCCTGAATGGAAAATTATCAAAGGGGAAGAAAGGGTAAAGATTGATGCTGAAGGGAACATAGAAGCATTACAGCCTGGAGATGTTACAATTCAGGGAACGATTCCCGGATTGGCAGCAAATCAAGGTTTCCTTTTTATTGATGCTTTAGGCAGAGTTGGTGCAATTGACCCAGATGGCACAATTCACTGGGATGTTGTAGCAATGGTAGTGTTGTTTGGTATCACCCTCTACATCAGCCAAATTCTTTCTGGAACACAGAATACTGCTAGTGCTAACCCACAGCAAGATACAGTGAACAAAATTACCCCTGTTATTTTTTCCGGGATGTTCTTGTTCTTCCCATTGCCGGCTGGGGTATTAATGTATATGGTGATTGGTAATATTTTCCAAACTCTGCAAACCTATATTCTCATGCGTGAACCTCTACCTGAGGAACTGCAAAAAATGGTAGATACTCAGGAAAAAGAGGCAGAAGGCACACAGCAAAAAGCACTGCCTTTTGAACCAAAAAGTTCTAAGAAAAAGGCTACAGGTTGACAATGACCGACAATCGGATGGAACGGGGTCAGAAGTGGTTAAAAACTCTCCTGCAAGTAAGCGGGCTCTCTGTAGAGGTCTTGGGTGAAATAGAAACAGCCCCCGCATCCCAAGATTATGAGGATTCCCAGGAAACAGATAGCTACTGGTTGACAATTGAAGAAACCAATTTAACACCAGAACAAATAGCAATTTTTACTGGCCCTGACGGTTCTGTGCTAGATGCGATTCAGTACCTCGCAAATACTATTCTTAACTTAAACCAACCACAAGAGGAGCAAGCTTCCTATACTGTTGAGTTGGACGGTTACCGTGTTAGAAGATACGCGGAAATTCGCGCCATGGCAGAAGCCGCTGCAGAGGAAGTGCGTTCTTCGGGTCAAGAAGTAGAAATTAAATCTCTCAGTTCTGCGGAACGCCGCCAAGTTCATACCTTATTAAAGGAATTTGGCGATTTGGAAACTTTTAGCCGAGGAAAAGAGCCTCATCGCCAGCTTGTTGTACGCCTTGCTGAATTATGATTTATCGTAGAGACGCGCCATGGCGCGTCTGTACAGCAGTGAAAATTTGAGAATTCATTACCATAACTTTTTTGAAAAAATTTCGGAAATCCGAATATGAAAACTATTAAAGTAATTTGTAGAAAAGCTAGACTTAGAGATGTGCATCGTTAATGATACATATAAGTTTTAGTGAGGATGTCTCACAAGTCTCATGGACGCGATTTATATTCCACAGTTAACCAAAGCGCCTGAGCGAACAGAAGAAATTCAGGTTCAAGAGTTTTTGCCCGGTCTGGAAACTTTAACACCAGTACGAGGTCGTATCCGCGTACAACATCATGGGAATTATTTAGAAGTGTCAGGTCAGGCAGAGACAATTATTACCTGTACTTGTAATCGCTGCTTGCAAAACTACAATCAGCGTTTGGCAGTTGATACCAAGGAAATTATTTGGTTAGACGAAACAGCTGAGCGAACAGATGACTTACCCTTGGAACGGGAAGTCGCTTTTGACGATCTCGTAGAATCCCTGTCTCCCCAAGGGTATTTTTATCCGAATGAATGGTTGTACGAACAGATGTGCTTGGAACTCCCACAGCGACAGTTGTGCGATCGCAATTGTCCGGGTATTGTACCCGTTAGTGTCAGCAATTCAGATAACCCTGTTGACAAACGTTGGGCTTCTCTAGAAGCTTTGAAAAAGCAGTTTCCAGGATAACCCCACTTATCATACTTTCTTCCCGCTCTATAGTTACCAACTTTTTTAGGGTGGGCACTGCCTTGCAAGATTGTACTGTGGGCAGTGCCCACCTTAAGCCTTTAGGTATTTTTTGTTGGAAAGGGGTCTTCAGTATAAATGAGGAACTTAATAAGTAGTTCAACCTGAAAAATATAAGCTTAATATTAAACCTGCGTAAATTTTAGGTTTTGTTTCAAATTTCTACATACTTATAAAATTTGTTCATACCATAGAACAAGCTTTAATATCCGGTAAAGCAGGTTAAGGCGTTGATGTGCCAGACTAGAAAGTTAGTTCATAGCTTTCGTTGGCTAAACTTAAAGAAACTGAGTTGTTAGAATTAGCGAACCAATATTCTAGAGCCATATTCCAATAAAAATCTTGATTTTTGCTAGCTGTTTGATAGTTAACATATAAATAAACTGTTACTATGTGGGATTTATTTCGTCATTTTATATCTCCAGAAAATTTTATTCCTCACGGGCACTGTTATCTTTGGCAACCAACACTTGTCTGGTTGCATTTACTTTCAGATTTAATTACAGGGCTTTCCTATTATTCCATCCCAGCTTTTTTGATTTTCTTTGCCCGCCAACGCCGGGATTTGCCCTTCCGCTGGATTTTCTGGTTATTTGGAGCCTTTATTATCTTTTGTGGCACTACTCACTTATTGGAAATTTGGACTCTTTGGCATCCTGCTTACTGGCTTGCTGGTGTGGTTAAAGCAGGAACAGCTGCTGTTTCTCTATACACTGCCTTGCAGTTGGGAACGATAGTTTCTATAGCTTTGGGTTTGCCAAGCCCAGCCGAATTAGAAGCAGCAAATTTGGCATTACAAGAAGAAATTCAGGAACGCAAGCAGATAGAAGAAGCACTGAGACAGGTGCAAGTATCTTTAAAACAGACCAACGAACTTCTAGAACAGCGTGTGAACGAACGCACTGCAGAAGTTGAGCATTCGCTGTCTTTGCTTCAGACCACTTTGGAATCTACAGCAGATGCAATCTTAGCAATTGATTTGAAAGATAAGATAATTACGTACAATCAAAAATATGTAGATCTGTGGCGAATCGAGGATAGCATTCTCAAAAAAAATGACCACCGCCAAATGGTGCTGTGTGTTTATCAGCAATTAAAAGATCCAGAAAGCCTTCGAGTTCAAATTGAAAAAGAGATCGCTCACCCTGATTGCCAAGGATATGGCATATTTGAACTTAAGAATGGCAAAATTTGCGAACGCTATTCCAAACCTCAATTTTTAGGCAGTCAAATTGTTGGTAGGGTCATCAGTTGTCGGGACATTACCGAACGCAAACGGGCGGAAGAAGCCTTAAGGCGCAGTGAAGAACTATATCGTACCCTTGTTCAAAATTTTCCCAATGGTTCGGTCATGCTATTTAATCAAGATCTACGATATACCTTAGCTGAAGGAAGGGGGTTAGGAGAGGTTGGACTGAGTCGAGCAAAACTAGAGGGAAAGACGCTTTGGGAAGTTTTGCCAGCACAAACCAGCACAGTGTTAGAACCGTTCTACCGTTCTGCTTTGACAGGGGCGACCGTCGTAGCAGACGTTCCCTATGGCGATCTGATTTACCATGTTCATGTCGTACCGGTGAGAAACGAACAGGGAGAGATTTTTGCCGGAATGTCGATGTCCCAAAATATTACCCTGCAAAAACAAGCAGAGCAAGCACTTCGAGAAGCACGAGATGAACTGGAAATCCGAGTGCAAGAGAGAACCAGTGAATTGCATACCGCAAATGCTACTTTGCAAGAATTAAATACTGAGTTACAACGTTCTAACCAAGAGCTTGAACAGTTTGCCTACATTGCATCTCATGATTTACAAGAGCCATTGCGGGCAGTAGCAGGTTATACCCAACTTTTAGCAGAAGAATATCAAAATATTCTGGATGAAACTGCTCAAGAGTATATTGCCTACACAATAGATGGGGCAACACGGATGCGTCAGTTGATTCAAGACTTACTTGCATATTCTCGTGTTGGTACCAAAGGAAAAGCATTTACTCCCACAGATTGCAACGTTGTCGTGACTCAAGCACTTAACAATTTACAAGTCCTAACTGCAGAGAACAACGCCAACATCAGTTACAATTCCCTACCAACTGTCACAGCCGATCGCACTCAAATGGTACAATTGTTTCAAAATTTAATTGCTAATGCTATTAAGTTTCGCCGTGAAGAAACACCTAAGATTCAAATCAGAGCAGAATTACAAGGTGAGGAGTGGTTATTTTCCATCACGGATAATGGGATAGGTATCAAATCCCAGTATCTCGAACGCATTTTCCAAATCTTTCAGAGACTACATACTCGTAAAGAAGTTCCAGGAACTGGTATTGGGTTGGCAATTTGTAAAAAGATTGTTGAACGTCACCACGGGCGTATTTGGGCTGAGTCAGAACCAGGCGTGGGAACAACTTTTTACTTTACAATCCCTACAGCTACAAATTAGCTTTGGCGTCAAGAGCGCCAAGCAGAGAAATTTAATGATTTAGTGCTTTGACTGTAGCGATCGCCAACTTCAAAATATAATCACGATATTGTACAAATCTACCAATTTGTCATCTAACGCGAAGAACAGCTATCTATGGAGGATTATGAAGCCAAAAAACAGGGCTTGTTCCAACACCTATTGCTTAATTCCTTTTCTCAGTTGCTGCACAAACGCTTGATGCTCTGGTGAACTTATCCCATCTTGTAACACGGCCAATACCCGTTGCATTTCTCCCGCCACTAACGCTGGTACATTCAGCCACAATCCTGGAAACACTTTACTTTGAATTATACCTGCCGCATCCGATATCAACGAAACGTATTCACCATCCTCCAAGCTAAACCAACTTACAGTGCTTTCAAAAACCTGCCAGACAACATATTCCTGAATCCCATTACGACGATAGGCACGTTTTTTGTCGTGTAAATCTTTAGTCGCACTGCTCGCTGCAATTTCTGCCACTAATTCTGGCGCACCTTCCACATAGCCATCAATACTTATGTGAGACCGTCCGCCACAATTGTTATCAATTAACAGAATAGCATCGGGTTGGGGTTCATTGTCCAAGTCCAACCGAACAGTTGGGTTATCACCCATCCTGACACCGGGCGTTGCCACTTTGTAATTCCCAAGCCAAATCATTAAATCTCCATGCGGTTCGGCATGAGGTTCAAAGCGTAAAGGAGATGCCACGTAAACGATTCCTTCAATCAATTCAGCTTTCTTGACATCGGGCATAGCATTATATCGCCGCTCAAATTCAGGACGCGTGAGGCGATCGCCACTTTCCAACGGTGGTATCCGCGAAGTAAAATTACCTGGCGTCCTTGCTTGGGAGGAATGGTTGACCATAGTCGCGGTTCTTCTTGCTAATAAGCACATTCTACCGTGTTGATGGTGTGACATCAGCGATAAATAGTGGACACGGTAGTAGGTAGGGCTAAAGCCCACCATTGGTTTATACTGCAGCGGAAGATTCAATTTGTGCTATCTTATCTTGGGCAGATTTGACTAGAGGTTCATAGTTAATAGCAGTAGCGAGTTCGGCTGCACGATGCAAGCAGTCAATTGCCGCGTCTTGCTGTTTCATATTTAAATGGACATCAGCGATAAATAGTAGGTTGCGGCTTTGACTGTAGCGATCGCCAATTTCAACATATAGATTTTGGGCTTGTTGTAGATATTCCAGTGCTTGTATGCGATTGGCTTCTAATTTACCCAATTCTTGTAAAACGTTTGCTTCCCCCAAACGAGCGCCGATCTGACGGTAGAAATCCAAAGCTTGCTCGTAGCGTTCTAATGCTTCATCGCGGCGGTCTAGGAACTGCAACACATCGCCGATGGCTTTGAGGGTGTTTGCTTCCCCCAAACGAGCGCCGATCTGACGGTAGAAATCCAATGCTTGCTCGTAGCGTTCTAATGCTTCGCTGCTGCGTTTGAGGAACTGCAACACATCGCCGATGGCTATGAGGGTGTTTGCTTCCCCCAAACGAGCGCCGATCTGACGGTAGAAATCCAATGCTTGCTCGTAGCGTTCTAATGCTTGCCGGTTTTGAGGATGAAGGACGCGTGATTCCTTTGGAACAAATGCCCAGGATTGAGGATATCTTGGGTATGCCAACAGGTGCTGGAAGCAAGTAGAAAATCCCGTAGGGTGGGCATTGCCCACCATTAAACAAGTGAAAGCATTCCCGCTAGAAGATTACTTATTAAAAACCGCCAAGACGAGCCAGTGCGTTGCGGGGCTTCCCCCCGTTGAAGCATCTGGCGTCGCCAAGATCGCCAAGGTTCAGTATCGGTAATTTTGCACCGGGAAGGTGGGCATTGCCAGCCCAGCCCTTTCAAGGCGTTCATTTGTACTATTTTTGCTCCAAAATCGATGCTTAATTGACAAGATATTGATTCTAATTGAGGATGTTATGTGGAAAAATGCTATATAATAAGCTTACTTGAGGTAGTTATACGGAAAAATTCCCTATAATAGCTGAATATAAATGTTACAGCACATTCTAGGTAAATGAAGTACACCCGTAGGGGCTATAGGCCGAGAGCCCTTACAGCAATCTGTACCTCTTCCGCATTGCAATCTGCTGTATGTAGAAAAATACTGTATAATCACCCGAATTGGGGTAGTTATATAGAGGGTTTGTGCATAATTAAGTATGTCAACTCATCGGACTGTTCTTGTGATTGCTGACTCTAACAAGAACGATAACAATTATGAGCAGCAATTACAGCAGGATAAGAATGTTGCATACAAAGTTCTCACAAAGCAGTACAACATATCGGTTCTGCCACTGTCTCAATTACAGCAGGTTGATGGCATTCTCCTAGAAATTCACTTTCCCCATGCCAAGAGCATCAATCTGCTTTGTCAACTAAAGGAACAGATGGGCGATCGCTGCCCGCCGATCGTCGTAATTGGTAGTGGAGACACGAAGACTGCCGTCCATGCGTTCAAAAATGGAGCGGCAGATTATCTGGTCAGAGATCGGATAACTCCCGACGATTTGCGCCTAGCGATGCGGAGTGCGATTGAAAATGCAGAGTTGCGACGGAAACTGCAACGCAGCCAGGAGCAGTTTCAAACCTCGGTTGAAAATATGCTGGACTGCTTTGGTATCTTCTCAGCCATACGGGATGAGTCGGGGCAAATTCTAGACTTTCGCATCGATTATCTCAATGCGGCGGCGTGTGAAAACAACCAGATGCCCAAAGAGATGCAGATCGGTCGAGGCTTATGTGACGTGCTGCCGGGACATCGCGAATCGGATCTGTTTGACGAGTATTGTCAATTGGTTGAAACGGGAGAACCCTTAATCAAAGACTCGCTGATCTACGAGGACACCTATGGAGGTGAGCAGAGGTTAGAGCGGGCGTTTGATATTCGGGCGACCAAGTTGAATGATGGCTTTGTTGCCTCCTGGCGTGATGTCACCGATCGCAAGCGGTTGGAGTTAGAGTTGAGCCAGACGATAACAGACCTACAACAGCAGCAGAATTGCTTACACCGGCTGATTGACACGGCTCCGATCGGCATTGGCATTGGTAGCGCAGACGGTAAGGTGAAGGTGATTAACAACACCATGCTGCACCTGCACGGGCTAACGCGGGAAGAGTTTGAGCAACAGGAGATGAACTGGCGTAACTTTATCCCGCCAGAGTACTCCGAACAAACAGACAGGGCGATGGCACAGATACAGCAACAGGGCTTTGCTCCACCTGTGGAAAAGGAACTGCTCCGCCGTGATGGAACGCGGCTCCCAATTTGGATTAGCAGCACGCAGTGGATAGATAGCACGGGTGAACATGTCGCATTCGCTATCGATTTAAGCCAGCAAAAACAAGCGGAAGCCGCCATTCAACAACTTAACCAGGAGTTAACCAATCGGGTATCGGAATTGCAATCGCTGTTAGACATGATTCCGGTAGGAATTGCAATCGCCACCGATTCAGCTTGTACTCAAATGCAAAGCAATGCCTACCTTCGGCACTTGCTCGGTGTCGATCCTGGTAACAATATCTCGAAGAGTGCGCCTGCCAACGAGCAACCAACCTATCGAACCTTCCAAAATGGGCAGGAAATCCCGGCCGAGAATTTGCCGATGCAAGTAGCTGGTTCCTTAGGTGTAGAGGTGCGCGATGTAGAGTTTGACATTCTGCTGCCCGACGGCACCCTGCGCCAACTTCTATGCTATGCAACTCCCCTACGGAGCGATCGCAATCAAGTCCGGAGTGTCATCGGAGCTTTTTTAGATATCACAGACCGGAATCAAGATGCTGCAGCTCTCAAAGCCAGCCAACAACGGTACCGAGAGTTAACTGAAGCTATGCCCCAAATGATTTGGACAGCCGATGCAGCCGGAATTGTCAACTATCGGAATCAACGCTGGTACGAATACACGGGGTTGAGTGAAGCAGAGTCGATAGGCGTGGCGAGAGCTAATGCAGTTCACCCCGATGAACAAGATCGCGCCTTGAGGCGATGGCACGAGGCGATCGCGAATGGCGAGTCATTTGAAATTGAATGCCGCTTTCGCCGTTGGGATGGCGAGTATCAGTGGTTTATCTGCCGAGCTGTACCAACGCAAGATAATCGGGGACAGATTACAGGCTGGATTGGCACGATTACGAATATCGATAACCAGAAGCAATTAGAAGCAAGGCTGCTGAAGGAAATTATTAACCATCAGCAAACCGAAATTGCCCTGCAACAAAACCAGGAACGGCTTGACCTGGCAATGGCAGCCGCTCAGATGGGCAGTTGGGATTGGGACATTCAGACGGGTAAGGTCAACTGGTCTACCAATTTAGAACGCCTGTTTGGCATGGCTCCCGGTAGTTTTGATGGGCAGTATGCAACCGTCAGGGCAATGATTCATCCCGACGATCTGCCTTGGATTGAGGAAGCTATTCATCGCGCTCAGTATGAACGGGAAGACTACAACATTGAGTTCCGCTTTATTAAGCCCGATGGAACAATGCGCTGGGCATTGGGTCTGGGACGCGTGTTCTATGACGCCACCGGCAATCCAGTCAAGATGACTGGGGTTGATATGGATATTTCCGAGCGCAAACAGGTAGAAGCCGCCCTGCGAGCCAGCGAAAAACGATTCCGTGACATGGCGGATAACGCTCCTGTCATGATTTGGGTAACCGATCCTACAGGCGACTGTACCTATCTCAATCGGAGTTGGTACGACTTCACCAGTCAAACCGAGGAGACCGGTCTGGGATTTGGCTGGCTCAATGCGGTACATCCCGAAGACAGTGAATCTTCCAAACATATTTTTTTGAGGGCAAATGAACGCCGTGAAGCGTTTCGATTGGAATATCGGTTGCGCCGCCAAGATGGTGTATATTGCTGGGCGATCGATGCGGCAAATCCCTGGTTTGGGGAAGATGGCGAGTTCAGAGGTTATATCGGTTCTGTGATTGATATTAGCGATCGCAAACAAACCGAGGAAGCCTTGCGTGTTTCTGAAGAACGTTATCGCACTTTGTTTGAATCGATGAATGAAGGCTTTTGCGTTGCTGAAGTGCTGTTTGACGAGCAGAACAAGCCAATCGATTACCGTTTGTTAGAAATCAACTCAGTTTTTGAGAAACACTCCGGTCTGAAAGATGCACAAGGCAAAACCGCCCGCGAGCTGCACCCACAATTGGAACAGTACTGGATCGATCTCTATGGCAATGTTGTGCTGACCGGTGAACCCGTTCGGTATGAAAACTACTCCGAGGCATTGAATCGGTGGTTCGGTGTTTCTTCTTTTCGGGTTGGAGAGCCAGAAAGTCGAAAAGTTGCCATTTTGTTTGAGGATATTAGCGATCGCAAACAAGTAGAAGCCGCCCTGAATGAAAGTGAGAACCGCTTGCGCCTGACAATGGAGTCAGCCGAACTCGGAACGTGGGATTTTAACCCCATCACCAAAGTCTTGAAGTGGGACGATGGGTGCAAAGCAATGTTTGGGCTACCACCTAGTGCTGAAATTACCTGGGACGTTTTCCTGGCAGGGTTGCATCCAGAGGAACGCGATCGCACCGATCGCGTTGTGCTGGAATCGTTCAATCCTGAAAGCGGCGGCAATTACGATATTGAGTACCGCACTGTGGGACTTGAAGATGGCATCGAACGATGGGTTGCAGCGAAGGGAAAAGCATTGTTCAACTCAGCTGGAGTTGTCGTTCGTTTCATCGGTACTGTTCTCAACATTACAGAAAAAAAGCGGGCTGAGGCAGAGCGAGAACAATTGCTGCAACGCGAACAAGCTGCCAGAGCCGAAGCCGAACGCGCTAATCGGATTAAGGATGAATTTTTGGCGGTGCTGTCCCATGAATTGCGCTCTCCGCTGAACCCAATTCTAGGCTGGACAAAGCTCCTGCAATCTCGCAAGCTTGACGCGGCTAAAACGGCTGAAGCCCTCGCCATAATCGAGCGGAATGTCAGATTACAGACACAACTCATCGATGACTTGCTTGATGTTGCCAAGATTCTGCGTGGCAAACTCAGCTTGAATATGGCTTCTGTCAATCTATCCAGTGCGATTGAAGCGGCGATCGAAACCGTCAAAGCTGCTGCCGGTGCAAAGTCCATCACCCTGCATACCGTATTGCCCAACATCGGTCAAGTGTCTGGTGATACCGCCCGCCTGCAGCAAATCGTCTGGAACCTGTTGTCTAATGCGATTAAATTCACGCCTAATGGGGGACGGGTAGACATCCTATTGGAGCGGATTGGCGATCGGGCACAACTTACCGTAAGAGACACGGGAATTGGCATCAGCCCAGACTTTCTGCCCCACATCTTTGAATCGTTCCGGCAAGAGGATGCTTCGATTACGCGCAAGTATGGAGGATTAGGGCTGGGCTTGGCGATCGTTCGTCAATTGGTTGAGGCTCACGGTAGCACGATCGCGGCTGATAGTCCTGGTGAAGGATTAGGAGCAACGTTTACCATCCAGTTCCCGTTGCTAAACATTGAACCAAAAATGCGGCAGCTAAACGAATTGCCCCAACAAGAACTCGATCTGACAGGAATTCGAGTCCTTGCCGTTGATGATGAACCGGATGCCCGCGAACTATTAACGGTATTACTTAGCCAATATGGAGCAGAGGTTTTGATGGTTACCTCTGCCACAGAGGTACTGGCAAATTTAGCAACCTTTCAACCCGATGTGTTAGTTAGCGATATTGGAATGCCCGAAGTCGATGGCTACACCCTGATCCAACAGGTTCGTACTTTGCCTCCCGAACAAGGGGGACAGATTCCAGCGATCGCATTGACAGCCTTTGCCAGAGAAACAGATCACCAGCGAGCCATAGCGAGCGGTTATCAACGGCACGTCACAAAGCCACTTGAGCCAGAACGGTTAGTTCAAGCTGTCATGATGCTCACACACAGTTGATTACTCAATCGCTTGGTTGGAAAATCGGGAAGCGGCGTCAACGTAGAATTCCCTATCCTATTGTCAGCATCTCTGGGTCATTTTTCAGCACATAAAGAGCGTATCTTCAAACTAAATTGGTTATTAAACCAAAGTTTTGAGCATTAATTTACAACTTCGAGGATCGTCAATGCCTTTAAATACTAACTCCCCATTATATAAATAGGTTTTATACTCTATCTCTTTTATTGCCTGGAAACCATATTTAGCTCGTATGTGTTGGGTAATAGCTCCCGTGCATTCTGCAATTATACTTTTGTAACCATTATTTTTCGCTACATTGAATATTTCTTCCATAAGTTTTTGAGCAATTCCCTGACCCCTATACCGTTCATCAACTCCAGTCATAAATAGATGTAAGACCTCCCCAGGTTTTAGTTGGTAGTTACTTTTATACCAGTCATCAAGTTCGCTCAGAAGATTCAGAATAGGAAGAAATCGGGTATCAATACCATCTAGTTTGGGAAATTCAGATACAAAGTCTTCCAAGATACTAAAACCGATAACATCACCAGATTCCTCATCTTTAGCAACCAGAGATAACTGCTCTTTGATTGCTTTTCGACAAACTATTTCAGCAAAAGGACTAAAACTGTTGGCATTAATTTCTAATGCTTTAGACATAGTTTCTTGAGGGAAGGTATGACTGAGACAATAAATAACTTGCTCTAAATCATTCTTGTCAAGATTTACAATATAAACCATGATTTTTCTCCTATAATTTGTCTAAAAACCTAGATTTTGTTAGATTTTTGTACATATTCGCTTGAATAATTATAATAAAAATACCCCTCCTTAACCCTCCTTATGAATTAGGAGAGGATGGCGTTAGTCCCAGAGAAGTCGCTTGCAGGGAACTCGACTTTACCCAAATACAAACGTCCCATTATTCAAATATCAGATTCTAAACCCCAAACTCTTTTAGCTAACTGCGCTAGTATTTCTTGACGTTTATCTATAGCTGTAGAATTCCAAGTATCAAATTCTTGTATTCCTAATGACTGTATAGCACGGTTTAACTGCGTATTACCTCCTACATTAGGTTTCTCGACCAATGAACGTGTAATCAATAGTTGTGACTCTCGATACCCAAGCTTCTTTTGCTCATAAACTTTATCAAATATTGAACTATTTATCGTTTTTTCTAAAAGAGTCAAGTTTCCCAATTTTTGGACATATATGCTATATTTGCTCCGGGTATGTAATAAATACAGTTATAGCCTAAAGATAGTAATTGGCTAGAGAGGAAAGTGATAAACAAGAACAGACAGAAAGTTGGGAATATCTCCGTCAAGCATTTGATGATGACCGTCTTTCTAATCGCCCGTTGTTTCCATAAGCAAGCGTGTCTTTCTGAATTCAGGTTCCCTGGGAATGGTGGCAAATGCCAAACCTACGCTTCTAACTTTAGAATGCCAATGGAGGCTCAGTAAAAGTCAGAAGTTGTCTTTGTAGAACGGGTATTGCCCACCCATTTTTATATGCTATATTTGATACTAGTAATTGTCAAAGTGTAAGTAGAGTTAATCTACCCTTATGTATTACGTACTGACCTAACCCCCCAACCCCCTTCCCTTATAGGGAAGGGGGGGAAAGAATTCCTGACTTTTCATGTCATGTGGAAAATTCTACAAAACATCTAACTTTCAAACCCAAAATTCAAAGTCTCTCTCCTTATAGGAGAGAGATTTAGAGAGAGGTTTTCCTTTCGGACTCTCCCTCAGCAGTACGTGGAGTCGATAAGCTGATTCCAGTGGACGTTTACTTGCCCGGTTGTCCGCCACGTCCAGAGGCAATTATTGACGCGATTATCAAATTGCGGAAAAAAATAGCTGATGATTCGATACAAGAACGACATCGGGCTAGGCAAACTCACCGCTATTACAGTACAACCCACAAACTCAAACCAACAGAGCAAATCCACACAGGTCAGTATTTGCTGTCTGATACGCGTGTAGCACCGCCGAAGGAATTAACCGAGGCGATTGGTTTACCAGTACCACCTGCTCTCCTGACAGAGAAAGCGAAGAAGGAGGAAACAAACCGTGGCTGAAGAAGAATCGAAACCAGTACCAGCTGGCGAACAGTCACTGGTAAAAGCAGGTAAAGTGTCACAGTGGTTGGCAGAAAATGACTTTGCTCATGAGTCTTTAGAACCAGACCACAATGGTGTGGAGGTGATTAAGGTCGAGCCAGATTTCTTACTTCCACTTTGCACTGCACTGTATGCCTACGGATTTAATTATCTTCAATGTCAATGTGGAATTGACTTGGGACCTGGGCAACAGTTGGTCAGTATGTATCATTTGATCAAAGTCGGTGACAATGCCGATCGCCCCGAAGAAGTCAGACTCAAAGTGTTCCTACCTAGGGAAAATCCCAGAGTCCCTTCAGTTTACTGGATTTGGAAGACAGCAGACTGGCAGGAACGCGAATCTTTTGATATGTTCGGCATTGTTTACGAAGGACACCCAAATCTCAAGCGGCTGTTGATGCCGGAAGATTGGGTTGGTTGGCCCCTGCGTAAGGATTACATTTCACCTGACTTCTACGAATTACAGGACGCTTATTAAAATAGCGTCATATCCAGTAAGCCCTTCTCTGCAAACGGAGAGGGGTTTTTTAGTGACATTGATAGTAGCTACGGAACACAAAGAGCACCACACTTGACGACAATCCACGCACAAAGACCAAGTACGACGCTGCAGGTTGCTAAATCGAGACCATCGACGAACTGGGGCGGGTAACGAGGTATGTCTATGATTTACTCATCTGGATACCCAATACTATGGATTGCCGTGCCCTGCGTGGGATTTTTGTACGCGCTTGCTCAAAACTCTCTATGTATCTAAATTTTGGGATAGAAAACCCGGAAGTTTACCCCAGATTAGTACAGTAGCCTTTCCACATCCGCATTGTCAACTCATAGAGCAGCCATCTTAGTATTTTCACGCATTCAACTGCCAACCTTACAGCCAAATTAAGTAGACTCATCGTTGTGATATAGATAACCAACAAGCCATTATGCAAGAGGGAGTTTGTACCAAAAACAATACTCTCTTTTTTGCTGGCTCTGTCATCTACCCAAACTCTCTATGGCTCAAATTCTCCAATTTGGGAATCGCACAGTTACAGAAGCAGAGGTTTTTCGCCTGCTAGCTGAGTACCAAATGCTACCCCAGTTATGTCGCTTCATGATTATTGACTCTGCTATTGCTTCCGTCACACTGACTGTGGAAGAGAGAAACAGCGCCATAGAGCAGTTCTACCAGAAAAACCAAATTACCACACCCGAGCTACTCCAAACGTGGTTGCTAACTTATGGGATGACAATTGAGCAACTAGAAGCACTAGCAACAAAAGAACTCAGGATTGAGAAATTCAAAATTGCCACATGGGGAGCGAAGATTGAATCCATATTTCTCAATAACAAATCCCAATTAGACAAAGTTGTCTATTCCCTCATCCGCACTCCTTCCATGGAAGTTGCTCAAGAACTGTTCTTCCGCATACTAGCAGGAGAACAGACCTTCGCTGAATGTGCTAAAGAATACTCCCAAGGTGCAGAAGCACAGACAGGAGGATTGCTCGGTCCGGTTCCCCTGTCACAACCCCATCCTACCATCGCCAAAATGCTTTCCACCTCCCAACCGGGGGAACTGCTACCACCAACCAAGTTGGGAGAATGGGTAGTTATCCTGCGATTGGAGAAATTTATCAGCGCCCAGTTAGATGATGCCATGCGTGCGTTTTTGCTCAATCAGATGTTTGAGACAATGCTTGCAGAAGCCGTTCGCAATGCCCAACCAACTATTCTTAACGATACACCTACCCCAGTTCTCCTCACAAGATGACATCCAGCACTACCACTATTCTTGATTTTCTCGCTCAACACCACCCCTTCAACCAGCTGGATATCAGAACTGTTGAACGCATTGCCTCAAAACTCCAACCACTGCGCTATCGCATGGGGCAAGCCATCTTTGTGCGAGAGACCATGCCCGATAAAATTGTCATTATCTACTCAGGTGGAGCGCGTCTTATCGGTTACGCACCCGGAGCCAAAGTTCCAGAAACACTGCAATCGTTGAAAGAAGGAGCACTCTTAGGCGCATTAAGCTTGGTGAGGGGTGTTGCTTGTGAAACCGCGATCTCCTCTGGTGAAACGCTCTGTCTTACCCTAAGTGCAGCCGATTTTCGAGAACTTTTAGAACTCGAACCAGTCTTAAGAAATGCATATAGCAACCACTGTTCCTTAATTGAAGTGTATGACCTCTTAGGTGCAGAGCTAGAAAGAAGGGCATTGGGGAATGCCAATCTTAAAGAACTGGCAATTCAGCATCACGCATCTGCTACTGTTCTCAACTTACCTCCAGGCACAACGCCACTTCAACAGTTAGACCCCAATTTCCTATGGCTGGTGAGTGGCGGTAGTTCCAATTATGCTGTAGGCTGCAGCCTTTCTCTAAAGGAGGGGGGGAGGGGGAGAGAGGGAGAGGGGGAGAATTTCTCCCACTCTCAGACTCAGCAAGCAAAAGGAAATGATAAAGAAAACTTACACGCCTATATTGAAGTTAAAGGTCCCGCTCCACTTCGTTTAATAGGTTTGCGGGAACTAACAATATCAGGGGAAACTGTTTCTTCCCTCTCCCCCTCTCCCCCTCCTCCCCTCTCCCCCTCCTCACTCTGGCAAGATGCACCCTACGCTCCAGAACGCCCGGAGGAACCAGAAGAACCAAGCTCCCAATCGGTCAAATATCCTCATGTTCGTGGTAGGGGTCCGGTGGATGCATCCCTTGCCTGCTTCCAAATGCTAGCTCAATACTGGGGAATGCCGTTCAAGCGAGATGTTATCAAACGTGCCTTGGTCAACAACTTTCAGCGCACGGGTGGCATTTCCATTCAACTGTGCGGTGCGCTCTCCGAACTGATGGGACTCACCTCCCAACTGGTACAAGTTCCTGCCCTCAGTGTCCCTCGCCTACCAGTACCAGCACTCCTCCCCTGGCAAGACAGTTTCGCCATTCTCTACAAAGCTACTTCCAAAGAATTGGTTTTGGCAATACCAGAACAGGGCATCAGACGTTTAAACCCCACAGCATTTGCCGATATTTGGGGGGAAGAAGGTCAAGCTTTACTGCTGCAACCTACAAAAGAAACACCCAAAAGCCGCTTTGGTTTGAGTTGGTTTCTTCCTGCTATCAAAAAGCACCGCACGGTCTTAATTGAAGTCTTTATTGCTTCCTTATTTGTACAACTCTTGGGACTGGCTAACCCCCTCATTACCCAAGTCATTATTGATAAAGTTATTATCCAAAACGGTGTCAATACCCTCCATGTGTTGGGATTTCTATTGATAGCAATGGCTGTAGTGGAAGGGGTTATTACTTGGCTGAGAACCAACCTCTTTGTCGATACCACCAACCGCATCGACTTAAGCTTGGGTTCGGAGGTCATTGACCACCTGCTCAGATTACCACTACGTTATTTCGAGAAGCGCCCTGTCGGGGAAATCTCCAGCCGCATCAACGAACTGGAGAATATCCGCTCCTTCCTTACAGGAACTGCCCTAACCGTAGTCTTGGATGCTATCTTCTCTGTGATCTACATTGCGGTGATGGTCATCTACAGCTGGTTGCTCACAATAGTAGCACTTGCAACAGTACCCCTATTTGCCCTGCTGACATATATCTTTGCCCCCATCATCCGCAGCCAAACCAGAACCAAAGCAGAACGCAATGCCGAAACGCAATCCTACTTAGTCGAAGTAGTATCTGGCATTCAAACTGTCAAAGCACAGAATATCGAACTCAATTCCCGATGGCAGTGGCAAACCCGTTACGCACGTTACATTAGTGCTTCTTTTGAGAACGTGCTGACGAGCAATACCGCAAGTTCCCTCAGCAACTTCCTTAACAAACTTTCTAGCTTGCTCTTGCTGTGGGTTGGTGCATATCTCGTACTTGAAGGTCAACTGACTTTAGGAGAACTAATTGCATTTCGTATTATTGCAGGTTATGTCACCAGTCCTTTGTTGCGATTGATACAACTGTGGCAGAACTTCCAAGAAACGGCATTATCTCTGGAACGACTTGCTGATATTCTAGATAATTCTACTGAAAGCGAGATTGCTGGGCGTAACAACATCCCAATGCCAGCAATTACTGGCGCTATCAAGTACGAGAATGTTACCTTTAGCTTTAGCAAGAGTCCCAATCCCCAACTGGTCAATATCAATCTAGATATTGGAGCAGGAACGTTTGTTGGAGTGGTGGGACAAAGTGGTGCTGGAAAAAGCACCCTCACCAAACTCATACCTCGCCTGTACGAACTTGATTCCGGTCGTATCAAAATTGACGGCTACGACATCAATAAGGTCGAACTTTACTCCTTACGCCGTCAAATTGGCATGGTGCTGCAAGATACCTTACTCTTCGATACGACAGTACAAGAAAACATTGCCCTGACTATGCCTGATGCCACTCCAGAAGAGATTGTAGAAGCTGCCAAGATTGCTTGCGCTCATGACTTTATCATGAATTTACCCAACGGTTACGAAACCCGTGTTGGGGAGAGAGGTTCTGCTCTATCCGGTGGACAGAGACAACGGATTGCGATCGCCCGTACCGTACTGCAAAACCCACCACTATTGATTCTAGATGAAGCGACCAGTGCTTTGGATTACGATACCGAACGCCAAGTGTGCTTAAATCTAGCACAAGCATTCAAGGGAAGAACAGTATTTTTCATCACCCATCGTCTTGCAACTATCCGTAGTGCCGATGTTATTTTGATGATGAGTCAGGGTTCGGTTGTGGAACAAGGAACTCATGCAGAACTGATGGCGATGATGGGACGCTACTACTGCTTGTACCAACAGCAAGAGGCACAAGGGTGATGGGGATGTGGTTCTCCAAAGCTCGCGCTCAATTCAAAAGTCGAGCAGCAGTTGTCGCAACCACTCATTACCAACAACTAACAAAGTTCTTACTTATCATCAATCGCGAATTATTAATTATTACTTATCACATCTCTAACCTAACAACTGATTATGAGTATTAATAATGGAAATAGCAATGGCAACGGCAATGTTCATGGTAATGGCAACGGCAATGGCAATGGCAATGTTCGTTTACCTAAGTTAGCGATCGCGAATATCCAACAATTAGAACAGAATACCAATAAGGAATCGACTATTGAACCGAAACCACCATCTACCGCACCGCGCTATATTCCTAAATTTGACCAGCCTGTAATTCTTACTCAACCAAGGAAGTGGTCCAGAGCAATATTGTGGAGTTTAATGGCAGTCACTGCGGGTGCTGTCATTTGGGCAAACGTAGCTAAGATTGAAGAAGCAGTTTCAGCCACTGGTAAGTTGGAGCCAACAGGTACCGTCAAAGAAGTACAAGCCCCTGTAGGTGGAGTCGTAAAACAAATTCATATTGAGGACGGACAGCACGTAAAGAGTGGAGAACGTCTCCTGAGTCTTGACCCTACAACAGCTTTAGCACAGCTTGCTTCTTTGCAGAAAATACGTGTTTCTTTAGTTCAAGAAAATCAATTTTATCAATCCCAATTGCGCGGTGCTTCTTCTGGTGTTATCCCTTTAAGAATCCCAAACGAAATGCTCGACCTGACCAAAAGTCGAGCAGCGTTAGTTGCTGACAACCAAGTGTATCGCGCCCAATTTGATGGTTTAAGAGATCCCAATAAGTTAACAATAGAACAAAAAGAACGCTTGCAATCAAACCGAGCCGAATTGAATGCTCGTGTTGCTGCAGCCAAATTAGAGATTGTCCAATTGCAGCACCAAAGACAACAAGCTGAAATTAAACAAGCTTCAACTCTTGATACCTTGGCAATGAACAAAGGCATTTTGGATAGCGTCACTCCATTGATGCAAGATGGAGCGATTTCCAAAATTCAATACTTCAAACAGCAACAAGAAGTGAGAAACGGTCAGTCCGAAATCGACCAACTCGTTCAAGAACGAGCGCGTTTAAATTCAGCTATTTTTCAAGCACAAGCCAAGCTACAAAATACAATCGCTCTCTCTCGTCAAGATTGGCTACAGCAGATTGCAGATAACAACAAACGCATTGCAGAAATTGACTCTCAGTTAACAAAAGCCATAGTTGAGAATAACAAAAAGATAGCAGAAATTGATTCTCAATTGAGTCAAACTCAGATGAATTTGAAGTATCAAGAAATCAATTCCCCGGTAGCTGGTACAATTTTTGAACTCAAGGCACACACTCCAGGATTTGTTGTCACTTCTAGTGAACCAATTCTTAAGGTTGTTCCTGATGATGCACTCATCGCTAAGGTATATATCACCAACAAAGATATTGGTTTTGTCAAAGAAGGAATGACAGTGGATGTGCGAATCGACTCGTTCCCCTTTAGCGAATTTGGCGATATCAAAGGTCAGCTCATTTCGATTGGCTCTGATGCTTTGCCACCAGACCAAATTTATCCGTACTACAGATTTCCTGCTAAAGTGCGATTGTCACAACAGTCGCTTTTGGCGAACGGACGCAAGATACAGCTACAATCCGGGATGTCGGTGAGTACCAATATTAAGATTAGGGAGCGCACGGTCATGAGCATTTTTACTGATATGTTTAGCTCCAGTGTGGAGAGCCTCAAAACTGTGCGGTAGCAGTGATTATCAACAATTGCCAATTACCAAGCGTTATGCACAGTCTATCAACTCCAAGTCTTATCCCGACTTATTTTCTAGATTCTTTATTCTTGAACGCACCCCAACTAATTGCAAGCAATATAGTTAGGGATTCTTTCGCTAAGAAACCGCAAGATTTCTCAACGTTGCAGTTATTGGCGCTAGTTCTAATGCAACAATGATTTATTCACTCGGGTACGCAGCTTGTCGATTTTATGAGGCAAAAATAGATGAAACAAAGTCGTTAACTTCCGAAGAGACGCTTGCAGAACTCAAGCAACAAAGTGAAAATTATTTAGAAAAAGCGATCGCTCAAGAAGCTGTCATGGATCAAATTTTGGTTCACATGGTTCTTGCCAGCCATCCAGAAAAAACTTGGGAAGAAATTTTGCCAGAGTTGCAAGCTTTGAATCTCAGTTCCAACTCATTAGAAACTATAGCTCAACATATAAATACCCCACAACCTTTAGATACGCTTCTCAATCAACTGAATCGTGATTTTGCTATCCCATTGTTGGCTCAATGTTACAGAATTGCTCAGAATCACAATGAAATAACATCTACTGAGCAGAATATTGTAAACGCAATTGCTACTAAATTTAACCTTGATGTCAATTCCATCAAGTCATTGATTGATAGTAGTGATAACATATCTTAGAACAAATAATTCAAAAGTAAAGGTTAAGTAAACTGCAACAAAACCTTTTGCTTTAATTTTTACAGATAGCAAGCGGCTAAAAACCCGGTCTCTTTAAGAAACCGGGTTTTTCGCTCCTGAATAATTCAACAAAAATCTATCTCAGGTTAATTCTACAAATAATGCCAACTGCCTTAAGTTAGATTTTAAGGATGCTTTTTAGTAGGTCGGTGCAAATAAGACCAGTTATGTTAATAGCCTTAAAGCCTAGTAACTACTAACCGCTAACCACTAACAGCCCCAACAGATAATTGTGTTTATTTACGCCAACCTACTTACTTATTGCTTTTGCCTTAATCTACATAATGTTAAAGATTATTTTGCTTCTAAAGTTTATTAGACAACGGAATTCTGAAATTGGGGTGAAGAAGTATGTATAACCTCACCGTCGCGAGAACAATTTCAAAAGCTGCTAGTGCCATTGTTATGTTTGTGGGGTGTATCGTACTGATAGCTTGGATACTTGATATATTCCTGCCCAAAAGTGTTATTCCAGGGCTCTTTACGATGAAAGCAAATACAGCACTCGCTTTCGTACTAGCAGGAGTGTCGTTGCGGTGTTCATTGGGAGAAGAGGGGAGAAAACGCAGCCCAATTGCTCGCTTAAGTGCGATCGCGATCGTGTTAATTAGCTCCATAACCATATGTCAATACGTCTTTGGACGGAATATAGGAATTGACGAGCTGCTGTTTCGAGATTCACAAGAAGCTATAAAAACCTTTTATCCAGGTCGAATGGGGGCAAATACTGCCGTAAATTTTTTGTTAGTAGGAACCGCACTGTGGTTGTCAGAGCGGAATACAAACCGCAGTTATTGGCTGTCTCAAGGCTTGACCTTAATTGTTGCTTTAATATCTCTTCAAGCATTAGTTGGCTATATCTATGGAGTGAGAAATTTTTACCAGTTCGGCGCTTATACTACCTCAATGGCGTTACATACAACACTAACTTTTGAGGTGCTTTGTGTGGGAGTGTTGTACATCCGTCCGGACTGCGGGTTTATGCGGACAATTACCAGTGAATTAAACGGCGGTATCATAGCCCGTATGTGGATACCGAGCGTGCTTGTATCGCCCCTAATTTTGGGGTGGATAATTCTGTTAGGACAAAGGGCGAAGCAATACGACACAGCTTTTAGTGTATCGCTGTTAGTGGTATCGCTAGATGCCATATTTTTGGGACTCATTTGGCAAAATGCCAAGTTTCTCAATAAATTAGATGGAAATCGTCAAAAAGCAGAGGTAGCGCTGCGTGAGAGCGAAGAAAGCTATCGGGTGCTTGCCGAAAATATTCCCCAAATGGTTTGGACGAGCCGTCCTGATGGCTGGGTAGAGTACTTCAATCAGCGCTGGTTGGACTATACGGGGTTGCAATTGCATCAAACCTTGGGATGGAATTGGCAGCAGGTTGTTCATCCAGAAGACCTACCAGAAGCTATCGAACATTGGACAACCGGGCTGAAGACAGGAAGCCGAATTGAGGCACAATATCGCCTCAAACGAGTGGATGGAGTTTACCGTTGGCACGTAGCACAAGCTTTACCGTTATGCGATCGCGACGGTAAAATCATCAAATGGTTTGGCACCTGCACCGATATTGACGATCGCAAACGTATAGAAGTCGCCTTGCGCCACAGCGAATCGCGGCTGCGGCTGTTTGTGGAATCGGACTTAATCGGTACGATTGCCAGTGACGTTGATGGACTTCTGAGAGAAGTAAACGATGCCTTTCTTCGCATAGTTGGCTATACCCGTAAAGATCTCCTGGGAGAAGGAATGCGCTGGACGGATATGACACCGCCAGAGTTTCTTGCCCTGGATGAGGCGGCGCTTGCTGAAGCAAAGGCAAAGGGAACCTCTAGCCCATATGAAAAAATTTACATCCGTAAGGATGGAACTCGTGTTCCAGTGTTGATGGGCTGCGCTATTGTTGGAGAACAACAGGAAGAGGCGATCGCTTTTGTTTTGGATATTAGCGAACTTAAAAGAACACAAGCAGCCTTAACAGAGAGCGAGAGCCGCTTTCGCCATGTGGCAGACACTGCCCCGATGATGGTTTGGATGTCCGGTACAGATAAATTGTGTGACTACTTCAATAAGCCTTGGCTGGATTTTACCGGACGAACAATGGAGCAGGTATTGGGTAATGGTTGGACAGAAGGCGTACATCCGGATGATTTGCAGCACTGCGTAGAAACCTATGTGACTGCGTTTGACGCACGTCTTAATTTCCAAATGGAGTATCGCTTGCGACGGTATGATGGAGAATATCGTTGGGTCTTAGATATTGGCATACCAAGGTTTACCTTAGAAGGTGAATTTCTAGGTTACATTGGCTCCTGCATAGAAATTGAAGACCGCAAGCAAGTTGAAGCTCAAATTCGCCAAATCAATGAAACCCTGGAAGAAAGAGTCAAACAACGCACAGCTCAGCTAGAGGCTGCTAATAGGGAATTAGAATCATTTTCTTACTCGGTGTCTCACGATCTCAGGGCACCCTTACGGCACATCACTGGGTTCGTTGACTTGCTGCAAAAACGTTTAGCAACAGCGACACTTGATGAAACCAGTCAGCGTTATCTTAACATTATCACCGAAGCCACCAAACAAGCGGGTAAATTGATTGATGATTTGTTAACTTTCTCCCGTGTAGGGCGTTCGGAAATGCGCCGCACGAATGTAGATATGAATTTACTGATACGGGAGGTACAACGGGATTTATTGCCAGAAACGAAAGATCGTCTCATTTCTTGGCAAATAGAAATACTGCCCTTGGTGCATGGTGACCCCTCAATGTTAAGACTTGTTGTCCGAAACTTGTTGGAGAATGCCATCAAATATAGCAAAACTCGTTCCTTAGCAAAAATTACCGTAGGGAGTACCACCGATGAACAAGAAGTGGTATTCTTCGTGCGAGATAACGGTATTGGTTTCGATATGCGATACGCGCACAAATTATTTGGAGTTTTTCAACGCCTGCACAGCGATCCTCAGTTTGAGGGTACGGGTGTGGGATTGGCAAACGTCCAACGCATTATTCACCGACATGGCGGACGTGTCTGGGCTGAGGGTGAAATAGACAATGGAGCGACTTTTTATTTTTCGCTACCAAGGGGGTTTGGAGTAGCGAGTGGAGAGTAGAGATCAAACGATGGAACTAAAGCGCATTCTCCTAGTGGAAGACAGCATTAACGATGTTGAGTTAATCCTGACTTCACTGGCAGAAAACCATTTGGGTAATGAAGTTGTTGTTGTCCGAGACGGTGAAGAAGCATTGGATTACCTGTACCGCCGTGGCTTATATCGCTTGCGCCGTGAGGGTCATCCGGTTGTGGTGCTTTTGGATCTCAAGCTTCCAAAAGTTGACGGAATAGAAGTTTTAACACAACTCAAAGCCGATCCAGAGTTGCGAATGGTACCAGTCGTAGTGCTCACTTCCTCCCGTGAAGAGCAGGATTTGACTCGCTGTTACGAACTTGGTACCAATGGCTATGTTGTTAAGCCCATTGATTTTCTTGAATTTGTTGATGTTATCAAAGGGTTAGGATTATTTTGGGCAATAATTAATGAACCGCCTCCTGGTTCCATACCTCCGGCACGCAGTAGTCAAGGATTTGTAGGAACATAAAAATGTCAGGGCTTAAGTTTCTCTTGCTCGAAGATAGTCTATTGGATACAGAGCTCATCTTGACCATCTTGAGTGAAGGTGGTATCCTCTGTCAATTGGTTCAGGTGAAGACGCAAGCTGAATTCCAGAGGGCACTAGAGCAAGATAATTTTGACCTGATTCTTTCAGATTACTCTCTGCCCGGTTTTGATGGAATTTCTGCTTTGGAAATAGCACGGCATTTGGTGCCTAATGTGCCCTTTATCTTTGTGACGGCAACAATGGGGGAAGAGGTAGCCATTGAGACGCTTAAAAGCGGTGCCACTGACTATGTCCTCAAGCAACGATTGGAGCGTATAGTACCTTCGGTCAAGCGAGCCATGCGAGAAGCCGAAGAACGACGTGCCCGAGAAAAAGCAGAAGCTGAATTAAAACAACAAAAAGAAGAGTTAGAAAGGGCAAATCGTATTAAAGATGAGTTTTTGGCGGTGCTTTCCCATGAATTGCGATCGCCTCTCAATGCCATTCTCGGGTGGTCAAAAATACTGCGAACCCGCCAGATAGATAGCGGAACTCTTATGCGTGCGCTAGAAACTATTGAGCGGAATGCCAAGCTACAAACTCAGCTGATTGAAGATTTATTGGACGTATCTCGTATTATTCGCGGCAAATTAACCCTGCGTCCAAGTCCTACAAACTTGATTCCTGCTGTTGAAGCAGCAATTGATACGATGCGTTTGGCTGCTCAAGCCAAATCTATTGATTTGCAATTTGCGATTTTAGATTCTGAATTGGGAAGTCAAAGTGAGAGTTCGGAATATTTAATTGCTAATAATCAAGCGATCGATCCAATATCCACAATAACGCCCTTTGTGGAAACAAAGGACCTCTCTACTGACACTGCCCTCAACTCTGGAAACCAGAATACGGAAGTATCAGTTCTAACTCGATGGGCTGCTCAGCCAAAATTTTTGGTCTTGGGAGACCCCAGTCGATTGCAGCAAATCGTTTGGAATCTCCTCTCAAATGCAATCAAGTTTACAAGCCAGGGAGGAAGGGTCGAAGTGCTGTTAGAACGGGTAGAGGCTCAAGCCCGAATTACAGTCAAAGATACGGGTATTGGTATTCATCCTGACTTTCTGCCTTACGTATTTGACTCCTTTCGGCAAGCAGATGGTTCAACCACTCGCAAACACGGTGGTTTGGGCTTGGGTTTGGCAATTGTGCGTCACCTTATAGAACTGCATGGTGGAACTGTGACAGCCAGCAGTCCGGGAGAAGGACAAGGGGCAACATTTATAGTAGAACTGCCAATTCTTAACACAAGTAGGGAATTGACACTCAAGAATCGAGGTCAATCCCCCCAATCCCCTATTCCCAGTGTCGAACCTCTACTAGCAGGAGTGCGAGTCCTGGTAGTAGATGACGAGGCTGATTCTCGAGATTTTATCGTGTATGCTTTGCAGGACTGTGGAGCGATCGCCGCCACCGCCCATAATGCCGCTTCCGCACTAGAAATGCTAGCATCTTTCCAACCAAATGTACTCGTGAGCGACATCGGAATGCCGGATACAGATGGCTATGAATTAATCCGCCAAGTGAGAGCACTGCCCAGGTCACGGGGAGGACAAATTCCAGCTATTGCACTCACTGCTTATGCAGGAGACAGAGATCGCCAACATGCGATCGCATCTGGCTTCCAAAAACATCTTTCTAAACCCGTGATGCCCGATGAACTAGCGAATATTGTTGCAGAATTAGTTAAGGGTTAGTAGTTAATAGTTAGTAGGTATTAGTATATTTATACTAATACCTACTAACCACTAACCACTAACTCATATACTTTTACATAAAATGCAGGAAATGGAGATTCGAGCGACTAACACCCCACTTTTAGAGTGGACGGGGGATGGTTTAGCAATTGGATTATTTGAGGATGCAGTAGAACTCGGAGGAGAACTAGCAACTTTAGATGAAAAGTTGGCTGGTAGCATAAAAGAACTGATTGCCGAAGAAGAATTTAAAGGTAAACAAGGCAGCAGTATCTTCATCCGAGTTGGTAGTCATAGCCCAATTCGGAAAGTCATAGTTGTTGGTTTGGGAAAACCTGAAGCCTTAAAACTGGAAACCCTACGGAGAGGGGCAGCAGCAGCAGCTAAAACAGCTAAAAAGCAAAAGTGCAAGACCTTGGCAATTTATTTGCCAATTTGGAATGATGACCCAGCACAAACTGCTCGAGCACTGGCTGAAGGAGTTCAACTTGCACTCTACCAAGATAATCGCTTTAAATCCGAACCAGAGGATAAAGGACCCCAAGTTGAACAAGTCGATTTACTCGGACTTGGCGAACAACAAGCAGCTATTACCCTTGCCAATCAAATTGCCTCAGGTGTCTTTTTAGCACGACAGCTAGTAGCAGCTCCTGCTAATTCCGTCACACCAATTACTATGGCCGAAACTGCTACAGATATCGCGTCCGAACATGGTTTGCAATTAGAAATTCTAGAACAGGAAGACTGTGAAAAGTTAGGTATGGGTGCTTTTTTGGCTGTCGGAAAAGCTTCTGACTTGCCATCTAAATTTATTCACTTAACTTATAAACCAGAAGGTACGCCCAGACGCAAGCTAGCAATAATAGGCAAAGGTTTAACCTTTGACTCCGGTGGGCTTAACATCAAAGGAGCCGGCAGTGGCATTGAAACAATGAAAATTGACATGGGTGGCGCTGCGGCTACTTTAGGTGCTGCTAAAGCCATTGGTCAAATTCAGCCGGATGTAGAAGTTCACTTTATTTCTGCCGTGACTGAGAATATGATTAGCGGTCGCGCCATGCATCCTGGAGATATTATCACTGCATCTAACGGTAAGACGATTGAAGTGAACAATACCGATGCCGAAGGACGTTTAACCTTGGCAGATGCCCTGGTCTTTGCCGATAAACTGGGAGTTGATGCGATCGTTGATTTAGCAACCCTCACAGGTGCGTCCCAATCCTCCCACTAAAATTGGTCGCCGCAAATTCACAGCTTTAGTTCTCCGTGCTCTTTGGATCGTCTCTACTTTAGATTAGCTTACAAGCCCGCTTGTCCGAGCTCCATTGGTGGATGCACCAATTTTTCTTTACATACAGCAGCTTGTGCGATCGATTCCCAAGCGTTGCGGTAAATTGCAGAACGCGGTTTGCGCTGCCGCTTCAAGTTTCCTACTTGGTGTATTTTACTACTGTATTTGTCTATTCACCACTAGGAGTCACGATGTCTCATAAAACAAATCCCCGCAACCTTCTAGGATTGCAGGGATTCATTACTTTTAGTTGGTGGCGGGAAGTGGATTTGAACCACTGACCTTCGGGTTATGAGCCCGACGAGCTACCAGGCTGCTCTATCCCGCGTCGCCTCCTTGTCTTTATTTAATATAACACCAGATTTAAAAATTTGACAAGTGCAAATGGAAAATTTCGCAAATTATAAAAACGATAATTCTCCAAGCACTTCCAAACGCTTGTATTTACCGAAGTTCATAAACTTTTCCGACAGGGCTTCGGCAACACTGGGAGAAATCCAGCCCAACTGTTGAAGTATTTGAATGGCTGCCGCATGTTTTGCTCGTTTTGCCCCATCCATGACTTTGATTGCCAATCCCATGCCCTCACCGAGTCTGCCAATGCACTGCACTCCTTCAGCACCGGACTTACTCACTATTTCTCCTGGAGTTAAGCGCATCAGTTCCGTGTCAAATTCTCCATCCCCTGCTACCATGACTGGGTGATGGCTCATAGCACGGACTATACGCTCCATATCTAGGGTGCTGCGAGAAGCCAGTTGAGCGTACAGCGATCCCATCTGACCAAGTTGCAACAAATAAGTAGGTGCGCCGCAATCGTCATGAGCGCTGATAAATTCCTCAGATGGCATGCGGAGCAATTCTGACACTTTCCCGAGAATCAGTTGCTGCACTGGGTGTTTGCGCTGTAAGTAGTTATTTAGCGACCAATTGCATTGCTGGCAGACGGCTAGCATTCCAGCGTGTTTGCCAGAGCAGTTGTATTCCAGAGGGCTGCGTTTGCCTTCGGGAATGGGGCATTGGAGTGCTGAAGGGTCTACATCAGCCCGCCAAAGGATATTAAATACCTGTCGTACTTGTTCTATGGTTCCCTTGTGGGAGCTAGTGATAATCGCTAGGTCTTTGTCGCTCAAGTCGTAGCGTTCCAGTGTACCCGTAGTAGTGACCGCGAGTGCCTGAAATGGTTTGAGTGCTGAACGAACAAACGTGCTCGTTTCAGAATTTCCGGCGACAGATAGTACCCGTCCCCGTTCATCGCATACGACCGCTTGGACTGTATGTTTGGACTCTATGATGCCTTCACGCAGTAACCTAACTTCTAGTGCGGCGGCTTGTGTTCGTTTTCCCATTGTCATGGGTAAAAATCTACCATAATTTTGTCATTGGTCTTGAGTCATTCGTCATTCGTCCTTTGTTTTGTACAAATGACAAATGACAAATAACAGATGACTATTTACACTAAATTCCAAACTATCGTACCAGCAACGAACAACACAGCCAAGCCAGCGAAAGAAATTTGTAATCGCTGAAGAATGGGTTTGATAGAGTAGGTTACTATCAAGCGATCGCGTGTCAAGACTTCGTGTGGTTTTGTCCAGGTTTGACCGTCGTACCAACCGGACTCTTCGTAAAATATAATCGGACTCATTAGGCGGTCTCGGATATAAGACCAACCTAAATATAACCGCACCAGTACCAGTATTACCCCGACACTTGCTCCTGCGGCACTACTCAAAACAAACTGTGCAGTATACTTGTGTGGGGCAAAGCTCGCCGCCGCTACGGGTCCTGCTATTAGCCAGGACAAAACCCAAATTAGAGCGATTTTGGCGATATACTCGCTCCAATTTAAGGTACAGTCGCGAAATAACCAGGAAGATTTTAATTCTTCGTACTCATTGAGCGGTTGCTGTTCTGTTGGCACTGGGCAATTTGAGACCGAAGACTTTATCATGTTGGCTGACCCCCACTGTCTGCGGATGTTGTATACTCTATACGTTCTGCGTGTCCCCAGAACGCTTCTAAATTATAAAACTCCCGTTCTTTGGGCATCATCACGTGAACAATAATTTCGCCGTAGTCTAACAGTACCCACGTTCCCTCTACTTTGCCTTCTGTCCGCAGGGGACGCCTTGACAATTCAGTTTCTAATTTATCTTCTACTGCATCGGCGATCGCCCTGACCTGTACCCTAGAATAGCCTGTCATCATGACAAAGTAGTCTGCCAAATAAGAGACATCTGCCACCCTGAGAATGAGAATATCACCTGCTTTGCGGTCAGAACCTGCTTCGGCGATGGTCAGAGCCATCTTTCCACTCGCATCGTTAGCGTCTATCTGTGTGGAATTTGCTAGACTGCTTGTCACTGTAACGGATTGTCTTGGGAAATTTGTTTGAAAAGAATCAGTCATTAAACCTCAGCTGCTTTATCTTTTTCGTAAGAGTTTTTTACAATTACTGCCAAACAATCAAGAACTGGGATGGATTTGCAACTGTAAGAAGTGGTTTTTTTTGAATACTAACAAAAAAACTGGTGTCTATGCAGTGTGCCCTACATTCGAGCCCTTAGATTTCCATTGTTTGAGAAACCAATTACGTGTTGCAATGACTCTCGGATGAATCAAACAAAAACTTTCCAGCAAGTATTTGAGGGTGTAATCGCAAGTCAACCACACAGCCCGGTCAATATTTTCCCGGCTAGTTTTGCGTAGAGCTTGTAGTTCCAATGTGTCACCACGTCCCGGTTCCAAGCTATCTGCTAGAAACACAATACAGGAAAGCCGACTCATCCCCGGTCTACCCAAAGTGTGATTGGCTATAGCTCGCAATACTTCTTCATCATTCACATCAAATAAATCTCTTGCCACAATAGCACTAACTTCTGCATGTAAAAGATGGGGATTTGCTTCCATCACTTCATCTACTTCCAACCCATCTGCCCGTGCCATTTCCAAAAGTGTTTGGGGCTTGTAGTACTTTGCCAAATCGTGCATTAAGCCAGCCATTGCGGCTTTTTCTCTATCCACTTCATATTGCACCGCTAAATCTGCTGCCATTTGCTCAACCCTAAGAATGTGGTTGACTCTGGGCGCTGGAACATTGTCTGTTAACCAAGCTAAAACTTTTTCGCGCATAGCGATCGTGCATTCAAAGGGCAGCTTGTAATGCCTTTGAGGATAGAAAATAGGGGTTGAATTTAAATTTTTACACTTATATCTTAACTTAAATTATCTTAAATTTTTGTTGATTAGTCGCCAAAATCTGATGATTGGGTAAGCACAAATAAACCCAGTACAAGTCGGCGTAAATAAGGTGAGGGTTGTAAATCGCTCCAAAGCTTACAGTGTAAGCCTTTTAATTTCATCCTTTATCCTTCATACTGAGCGCCTGTCTGTACTGGCGATGAAAACAAACGTTGAGATGCTCAATCCGCAGCTAGTCGCAATTTTGCAGCAGGTTGACTGCACTGCAAGCAAATCAAGATCGTAAGGCTGTTAAGTAGACTGTACCCTGTTGTAGAGAAAAACAACCCTACTTGAGGTGCTGTGGTCCATGCACGCTATCTGATTTGCACTGATTGGTTAAAAAAGCGAAGGTCACAAGGGTAAAAATGCTCTTGATGTGTCACACTTCCTGTTTGGACACAACTCTTGGTTCAATGACTGAATGCTCGGTGGTCAATGAGTAAAACAGCGATTCATACTGAGATAAAGCTTGTTCAAAAGAATACTGCTCAACGGCAAATTTACGACTGTTATATCCCAAAGTTTTTACTCTTTCCGGATGCTTATATAAATCTAAAATTGCTTGCGCTAATGCTTGTGGGTCTTCTGGAGGGACAATAACACCGCCACCACTCTGCCTAATAGCTCTTGCTGCTGTACCATTTCCGGGAACAGAAGCAACCAAAGCCCTACCACTAGCCAGTAATACCTGAATTTTCGAGGGCATATTGAAAGAGATTACATTTTTCTTCTGCACTACCAAACCCACGTCAGCAGCTGCCAACATTTCTGGCAAATGTTCGCGCGGCTGAAAAGGCAGTAGTAAAACATTATTGGCACCGCATTCATCACAAGCTTTTTGCAATCGCTGTAACCCTTTTTCCTCACCAACAATCACAAAGGCAATATCTGGAACATCTCGCAGTATGGCAGCAGCTTTGACAACAGTTTCTAAGCCTTGGGTGAGAGCAATGTTACCAGAATATGAAACGACAAATTTGCCTTCTAGATTGTGAGCGACTCGAAAAGCGTTATTTTCTTTAGGGAGGGGGCGGATGAAGTTCACATCGACCCAGTTGGGAATTTGCACGAGCTTTCTGGCTGGTACACCTTTACCCAACAAGTTTTCCACGAATCCATCAGCAATCACGCTGATTTTGGTAGCACTGGAGTAGGCAAATTTTTCCAACACTGCAAACGCTTTGATCAGCCATTTGTTCTTCAATAGACCAACGTGAACAGCAGCTTCTGGCAGTATGTCCTGAAGATTGAGAACCACAGGGCAACTGTGTAGCAATCCAAGTAGAGCAGTTGGTAAGCAACTGGGCAGAGAAGGAGAAGTAGAAAGAATAACATCAGGACGCCAACCGAATAGGGCTGGGAAGAAACTAGTGAATACGAAACTAGCATCCAGCATTATCCTATCGACTAGATTTGGCTGCGGCCGAATCCAGACATAACTGCGTTGGATTTCCACCCCATTTTTGTACTCAGTCAAATATGACTTACCCCGATACTCCTTATAAATTTGACGCTCAGGGTAGTTAGGCATAGCGGTAACGACTCGCACTTGATGTCCCCGCTTAACTAACCCTTCAGCTAGTTCAGTCATCAAGGGAGCGATACCAATTGGTTCTGGGTAATAGTTGTACGAGTAAATCAAAATACGCATAGCAAATTAATCTTGTACTCCTAGTCTGAACAACCCTGGTGTCTTAATTAATGTCAACATTGGTTTGCACCATCATTCCGCACGTCGTGTGTGCCTAATTAAAATTTTCGCTTCAGATTCATTTAATGTCAGTTGTTCTTCGTTGAAGATTGAGTAAAATTTGATGCTGTTTTCTTCTAATACGGAATAAAGTTGAAGTTAAGAATATTTCCTTTTTTTAGTAATTATTTAGTGTATATACGGGCATATTTTTTTTGCTTTCTAAGTTAGAACCCTGATTGGGAAAGGGATATACAGCATTTTTCAGGTAAATGAAGTACATAGGTAGGGGCGAAAGGTCGTATGCCTACCTTGGTCGGCAAGCTGCGCGTTGGCGAAGCCGCAGGACATAAGCCCTTACAACAACCTGTACCTCCTCCGCGTTGCAATCTGCTGTAAGGGTTTAAGAGTTATGTTTTGAAAAGTTCCCAAAAAAATATTCAAAATTTACATCCGTAAAAACCCAGTTATGAGCCAATAGGTTTTAGTTATCCTTAAAACAGAAACAACCCGAAACGTATTGGTGTATGGCTTCTGTAGCAAAAGGTGAGGAGTTGGCTAACAAGCAAGGAAATTTAGACACAATTTTACGGAAAGAATAATAAAAGGACACGGAGACAATTCGCGAAAATGTTTCCGTGTCCTTACGAAGAAGCTGTATTATAATGCCTGTGATACATCAGGCTGGTTGGTCAAACAGCACCACTGTTTTTGTTAAACAAAATCATGACTGTTTTAAAAATCAGCTTTAAATCGTAAATAAAGCTCCAATTTTTTTGATACTGTAAATCCAGGCTAATGACATCCTCAAATTTACGGACGCTAGAACGTCCATTGACTTGCCATTCTCCAGTCATTCCAGGTTTTACATCCAAACGCTGCCACTCGGGAACCTCATAACGCTCAACTTCATCTGGTGTAGGTGGTCTAGTGCCCACTAAACTCATATCGCCTTTCAGAACGTTCCAGAATTGTGGCAGCTCATCTAAACTGGTTCGCCGTAAAAAGCGCCCGACTTTAGTAATTCTAGGGTCATTGTCTATTTTGAAAAATGCTCCCTGAACCTGGTTTTGCTTTTCTAGCTCAGCTTTGCGAGCTTCCGCATCAATATACATTGAACGGAATTTCCACATCCGAAAGCGTTGTCCCATCCAACCACAACGGGTTTGGCAGAAGAAAATCGGACCTGGACTATCGAGTTTAATAGCAATAGCAATGGGAATAAACAAAAATCCTGTAATAAGCAAACCTACAATTGACCCAGTAACGTCTATGAACCGTTTCATCCAAGAACGAACAGAAGGATGGGTTGTGGGTAACTGCTCTTCTTGACGGGTTAGGGGTGGGGCTTCCCCTTGAGACTCCAGGTCAAAAACGGTATCTAATCCCGTCAGATTAAGTACCGCCATGACCTGGGGGGTCACCTTCCGCAGTGTAAATTTAATATTTTTTTCCTGAGCAATTTTGAAATTACTAACTAGGGCACCCAAACCACTACTATCCATAAAAGTCGTTTGGTGAAAATCAATGATGATTCCCACCGGGGTGGGGTTTTGTTGAGTTATCTCTTGGCAGGTCTGCTTAAAGGCCACAGCCTCTAGCACACTCAACCGTGCGGGTACCTGCACAATTGCCGTGTCATTCGAGAACATTACCGTAAAATTCACCTCTTTGGGTTGGCTAGTCATGAAGCCCTGCACTTTCGTTGCCATGTCTATATAATCTGCCAAACATATTGTGTTCTAGCAAATAGTCTCTACTGATGATTTGTCAGTGGTAAAAATAACTAAATGCTAGGTTTTAGGTTGAGAGAAGATATCGTGAAGGACGATTCACAATAGAACAAGAAGCTAATGAAAGTCTGAAGTGGCAAGGATGAAGAATGAAAAAAGCATAAAAGGTAAAGAACAAAGGATGAATTAGTTTATACTTCCATTCATAACTCGTACTTTCCTACTTTTGTCTTAACTTCATACTTCATGCCTCATATTTCATACTTCTTTCATGAAAAACATTCTTATTTTTGTGCCAACGTGGCGCATAGGTATTACTAACATCAAATGACTGTTGAAACTACTATTACACCTACTGCACGCCTGATAGAGGTCTTTTCCGCCATACAAGGGGAAATCAACAACCCTGTTAACTTTATTCATGGTAACATTACTTGTGCTCATGAATATATGCAAGATTTGCTCGATTTGATTGCTATTTATCAAAAAGAATATCCAATAAAAAAATCATTGATAGAGGAAAAAATATCAGAGATAGATTTAATTTTTATTCAAAAAGATCTGCCAAATCTTATGAATTCTATGACAGTGGGAACTAAACGAATTCAGAAAATTGTTTTGGGTTTGCGTAATTTCTCCCGTTTAGATGAAGCTATTATGAAACCAGTAGATATTCATGAAGGGCTTGAAAGTACGTTAATGATTTTGCAACATCGCTTACTTGCTTGCGATCGCCGTAGCGAAATTAACATGATTAAAGAATACGGAAAATTACCTTTAGTTAATTGTTATGCTTCTAGCTTAAATCAGGTATTTATGAATCTTTTAAGTAATGCAATTGATGCTTTAGAGGAGGGAAAGGGGCAATGGGCAAGGAGCATGGAATTAACTCCTAACTCTCATTCCCCAACAATTCACATTTGTACTGAACTTGCTGACTTAAACACTGTCAAAATTAGCATTACTGATAACGGTTGTGGTATGAGTCGGGAGGTACAAACGAAAGTTTTCGATCCCTTTTTTACCACTAAGCCTGTAGGTTCTGGTACGGGGTTGGGGTTATCAATTAGTTATCAGATTGTTGTTGAAAAACACAAGGGACGATTATACTGTAATTCCACTCCAGGAAAGGGGAGTTGTTTTGTAGTTGAAATCCCCGTTTTGACAGTGACTCGCGATCGTTGAGCCAGAGCACTTATATCCCCAGATGCTGGGAAGGAAACAACAACTCAACAAAACTCTCATCCTTGGGGTGAACAGTCGAATAAATGTAACCCAAACTTCTGGGAAAGTTCTTCACAGACCTTAACCCCCCGAACGCTATTACCTCGTGAGTCTAGCAGGGGTGAAAAAACTCCTATTCCCATCAGGTTGGGAATAACAGCAATAATCCCGCCAGAGATACCGCTTTTTGCCGGAATACCAACATTATAAGCCCATTCACCTGCAAAATTATACATTCCACAGGTATACATCACACTGAGAATATCTCTGACGTAACGGCTATCTACCGCTCGCTCTCCTGTGACAGGGTTAATACCTTTGTTTGCAAGGGTGGCTGCCATGACTGCTAAATCGTGACAATTCACCATGACAGAACACTGCTGGAAATAAAGGTCTAATGCTTCGTCTACATTGTGGTCTATCATACCAAAATTTAACATAAGATATGCCATTGCACGGTTGCGGTGCCCTGTCATACGCTCGGAAGTGAATACTGAAATATCAACAAAGACATTGTGACCCGTGTATCGCCGGAACATATCTAGCATCCGGTTAAGACGTTCTGTTGCGCCTGACCCCTTAATTAAGCTTGTGGTTGCTATTGCCCCTGCATTAACCATTGGATTATGGGGTCGCTTGGATATGTCATCAAGAATCACAGCATTGAATGCATCTCCCGTTGGTTCAACACCAACTCTTGTCAAAAGGTAATCTCGCCCGCGATCTTCAAGTGCAAGACCGTAAACAAACACTTTGGAAATCGATTGAATTGTAAATAATTCGTTGTAATTCCCAACTTCGTAAATTTCGCCCTTGACCGTAGCGATGCAAATACTGAATAAGTCCGGATTTACTTTGGAAAGTTCTGGAATATAGTTAGCGACTGCACCATCTTGCAATGACTTGTACTTGGAATATAGGTCATCAAGAAAAGATTGTAGTGATGATGCGATAGTTTGTAACTCTTCGTGCTGTGCCATGAGGGCTGATAGTTGGATGTAAAAAGTTATGCCTTATTTTTATATCTTGGGCGAGATCCCGTGTATTCAATTTGCGTGTACTATCCTGACCTGTTTTTTATGACCTATTCTGCTGCAATTGTAAAAAATATTATCTTAACCTCATTGATTCCTGCTCTATGCTGCAATCGCTACTATGTCTCTTATTTTACATTTTACCATTTTTTATTTATACATTGTGTACGGTGTCATTTGATTTAATATTTTTTCAATACAAACTAATTGTTATTATTTTAACAGTGTTTAAGACTGCAGTATCGTTAATTTTCTTGATAAAAGCTGTATGCGAGAATGAGAATGAATAAAAGAATCATAACGCCATGTATCGAAAAGGTGCGATCGCTGAAATCAGAAGTTTTGACTTGACAATTAAATTTTTACAAAGAAAAGAACTCAGATTGGTCGTAGAAATACGGTGTTTTGTTTGTAGAGACCCTGACGTTAGCATTAACTAGCTTAGAAGACAACCGTATGTAGCATATTGATTAATTTAATTAGTAAATCTTGTTAAGATTTAGTAACAAGATTTTTTATTTAAGAAAAAAAGCGATACACGCTGAAAATCCTTTTTTGAGTAAGGTTTCACCCTGAAAAAGGGAGTTTTCATTTCATAAATTAACCGAGACTTACGCTAAAACCCCGATCCCCAATCCCATTCGTTCGTGTTAGTCTGTTCCAGTTAAAAGCAAAAAGTGAAAGCGGAACGAGTTTGAATTTTGGGAGAGTATCGCCCTTGGTGATACGAAACCCAGCAAGTAATGAAACTTTTGTTCTCCAGTCGCTTTAATATCGGACGCATGAATCATAAACTTTTGTGGACTGTTGTCGCCCTGTTTAGTACTGTTTTTGGCTCACCGTCAATTGGTCGGACTCAAGTAACCAATGAAGCGGCTCCAATTTCGCCAACTGTAGCTTCATCAGATGTGGTGAAAGTAGGAGAATATCAATCCAAAGCAGAGAACCTTGCTACAGTGAAAGCTGCGATCGCAGAAATTCACACTCATGATGTAGCAGGGCGTCGGGCGGCAACGCTCTATCTTCGCAATATCCCTGTTCTGACTTTTGTTGGTAAAGAGCCTATATCAAGCAAAGAGACCAAGGTTGGTGTTATTGGTGATATTGGTGTAAACGTTGGTGGCATTCAATCTCTAAGCCCCAACGCACTCAATCAAACAAAAGTTGCCTCAATTAAGGCTGGTGTTGATATCCAAAATCAGACAAACGCTGTTGGTGATGACCCAGTCCAAAGAGCAACAGTGGTAGCAGCAAAACTCAACCAACTCGTTTTGGATAAGGTGGACGCTAACAAAATCACGGTAAGTTGGGCGTCGCCAAAAGAATCCACTGCCAGCGAGAACCAGCACAAAGACAGCCCATCCACTCAGCACAATTCAGATGGGCGGTACATCATCAAGATTGATGGCAAAGAGCTCGTCGAAATTGATGGCGATACACGACTTGCAGATACGACCAACGACAGGGCAAAGGATGCACTGCAAGCAACCAATCGCATACGCAGACTAATGGGTAACGCATTGCCCCTGAACGAGATTGCTAACTTACCGATGCGCTCGCCGTTGCAAATACCAAAAATTTCAGTACCAAACTTGCCCACACAGATTGCCAGAAGAGTGCGAGGAACCCTGAGCGGGATGGCATCGTGGTATGGTTATGATGGTTCTGGAAATCGTACTGCGACTGGCGAAAGATACAATCCAGAAGGGTTAACAGCAGCCCATCGAAGCTTACCCTTTGGTACCAGAGTCCGCGTGACAAACACCCGCAATGGTCGATCTGTCGTGGTGCGAATTAATGACCGGGGACCATTTATTCGGGGTCGAATTATTGACCTGTCCGCCGGTGCAGCACGGATTTTGGGATTGATGCGTACAGGTGTTGCTCCTGTACGGGTAGAAGTTCTTGGCAGGTAAAAAGTTAAAAGAATTTTTGACTTTTTAGTTTGTTACCTGTCTTGCCCCTAGTTACTGGTCTCTTCCTCGGTTTCAGATATAAACTAACGGGGAAGAGCAAGAGAAAAACTAGGGGTATTTTTGTGCGCCTGTTGTTAACAGTCGCAGCTTTACGCTGCTATCTAGCTAAACGCCGTTCTGAAATTCATCTGATACACAGAGAACAGCTGCTGCAATATGACATGACTACACGGTCTGAGACAGCTGTCGGTCTGGTTCCAACAATGGGAGCATTGCACCAAGGTCATTTAAGCTTAATACAACGGGCGCGGCAAGAAAATGCCACGGTGATTGTGAGTATCTTTGTCAATCCGCTGCAATTTGGTCCAAACGAAGATTATCAACGCTATCCCCGGACTCTAGAGAATGACGTAAAGTTGTGCGAACAATGTGGGGTAGACGCAATTTTTGCTCCCACTCCGGAAGACATGGGAGTCGTCGAGAAAAGTATACAAGAATCCATTGATACACAAGTGCTCCCCCCATCTGCTATGATATCAGGCTTGTGTGGTCGTTCTCGGATGGGTCACTTTCAGGGTGTAGCGACAATTGTGACCAAGCTTTTCAACTTGGTACAACCTGACCGCGCCTATTTTGGTCAAAAAGATGGTCAGCAACTTGCCATTATTAAACGGCTAGTCGCTGATTTGAATTTTTCGATAGAGATTGTTGCTTGTCCAATAGTACGGGAAGCATCAGGTCTTGCCTTGAGTTCTCGCAACCAATATTTGACAGCGACACAAAAGCAGGACGCAGCAGTACTGTATCGCGGTCTGCAAAAAGCTCAAACAGTGTTTAACGCTGGGGTACGCAATTGCCAAACCCTTTTAGCAGTGGTGCAACACGAAATCGAAATGGTGAGTTCTGTTGTATTGGAATATATTGAATTGGTTGAACCAAATACGTTAATGCCTATAGAAATCATTGAGGAGGAAGGAATGCTCGCGATCGCTGCTCGTCTTGGTTCTACACGCCTAATTGACAATATTATCCTGCGCGATCGCAAACCCATCATCGCCATTGATGGACCTGCGGGGGCAGGAAAATCTACTGTCGCCCGTCAAGTGGCGGCAAAACTGGGTTTAGTATATTTAGATACAGGAGCAATGTATCGTGCTGTTACCTGGTTAGTACTGCAAAAGGAAATTGCCCTCGACGATGAGTGTGCTATAGCAGAATTAGCTAATCATTGTGTCATAGAACTAGCGCCCAGTGAGGACTTACAATCGCCAATGCGGGTTTGCATTGATGGTCATGATGTTACCCAGGTCATTCGTACTATTGAGGTAACATCCAAAGTTTCGACAATAGCCGCACAAAGTTCGGTACGTCAAGCTTTGATGAAACAACAACAAAATTGGGGTAAGAAAGGAGGTTTAGTTGCTGAGGGGAGAGATATCGGAACTCAAGTTTTCCCTGATGCGGAAGTGAAAATTTTCTTAACAGCTTCTGTCAGCGAGCGAGCACGTCGCCGCCAAGAAGATTATAGAAGACAAGGTCAACCAGAAGTGAATTTAGAGCAGTTAGAACGGGACATTGCCGAACGAGACTCGAAAGACAGCACCCGTCAAGTTTCTCCCTTGAAGAAAGCCGCAGACGCTATTGAAATTCAGACTGATGGGATGAGTGTGTCTCAAGTCATTGAAAAAATTCTTGACTACTACGAGCAGCAGTTGTCTCACTAATGACATCATTGGCTGCTGGTGTTCGATTGATTTCTTATCATATGTCAGTTTTAAGTTGATATACAGCTAGCTGCGGCTCGAAACCTGGTTTTCCAGCGAAACCAGGTTTCTATGTCTCAAGTTTAACTGATTCCACAGAATTCCCCACCCTCGACAAATTATCTATAGCTGTCTAAGAATTAGCTACCTAGTAGATTGCTCATATTGCCAAATATTTTCGGAGCAGTGTTACTGAAAATACGATATAATATTAACAGGTCGAGATTTGGGAAGTGGAAATGAGACGACAAGCCGTAAAAGTTCGTTTGTACCCCACATCAGAGCAAGTGCAAATACTTGCACAGCATTTTGGTTGTGCTCGTTGGTGGTGGAACTATGGCTTGAATAAATGCATTGAAACCTATAAAGCGACAGGCAAGGGCTTGTCTCAATCTGGACTTAATTCTTTATTACCAGCACTCAAAAAAGACAAACAGACCGAATGGTTAGGAGAATGTTATTCACAGGTTTTACAATCTGTCAGCCTGAATCTGAGCCGCGCATATCAAAACTTTTTTGAAGGTAGAGCAAAATATCCACAATTCAAATCAAAGCACCATCGTCAATCAATTCAGTATCCACAGAAGGTACAACAAATCAATGATTGTTTGAAGTTTCCAGGTTCGTTAGGCATAGTCAAAGCTAAAATACATCGACCATTTGATGGAACTATCAAGACTGTCACTGTAAGTAAGTGCCCATCTGGTAAGTACTATGCTTCTGTGCTCATGGAGTACTCGGGCGATTATCCGACATCAAATACTGATGGTAAGGTTGTTGGTATTGACCTGGGTGTCAAGGATTTTGCTATTACTTATGATGGTGAAAAAGTTTCCAAGTATCCAAATCCAAAACATCTCGCTAAATATGAAAAGAAGCTAGCTAAAAAGCAACACATTGCTGCACGTAAAGTCAAAGGCAGCAATCGACGTAAAAAAGCAATGAAAATTGTAGCTAGGGTATACGAACGCGTGAGCAATGTCCGTTGTGACTACTTACACAAATTATCTCGAAAGATTGCCGATCGCAATCAAGTTGTGGTAGTCGAAAACCTTAACGTCAAGGGCATGGTTCGTAACCATAAACTAGCAAAAGCAATATCTGATACGGGATGGGGGATTTTTACCAATTTCTTAGCCTATAAACTTGAAAAACAAGGCAAGGTGTTGGTTGAGATAAATCGATGGTTCCCTAGTTCCAAGCTTTGTTCTCATTGTCATTACCAGATTTCCGAACTACCACTTGGTGTGAGGACTTGGGATTGCCCAAGTTGTGGAACTCATCACGATCGAGACGGTAATGCCGCGATGAATATTAGAGCAGAGGGTATCAGAATGCTGTCCTCCTCTGGGACGGGGGAGGCTAACGCCAATGGAGAGGAAGTCAGACCAACTCGCGGACGTAAGTCCAAGATGAGGCATTCTTCTGTGAAGTTGGAAGCTCCACCTTCTTATAGGGTGGGGTAGTTCACACTCCAAGCATTGCTAAACCGTGTAAACTTGATCTGCAAAACACTGACAACTGCCGTAAGACGATGAAAACATCTGCGAATTTCGACTTTGAGGACGAGAAGTACAATGCACCAGCTTCTCAAGTCATCCC